>NZ_JBHSED010000059.1:0-544 GCF_042651945.1 Cohnella boryungensis
TTTCCAACCGCGCTGAGGGAACCTTAGAGCGCCTCCGTTACTTTTTAGGAGGCGACCGCCCCAGTCAAACTGTCCGCCTGACACGGTCCTCCTGCCCGATTAGGGCAGTGAGTTAGAACTCCGATACGATCAGGGTGGTATCCCAACGGCGCCTCCATGGAAGCTTGCGCTCCCACTTCTTCGGCTCCCACCTATCCTGTACAGACCGTACCAAAGTTCAATATCAAGCTACAGTAAAGCTCCATGGGGTCTTTCCGTCACGTCGCGGGTAACCTGCATCTTCACAGGTACTAAAATTTCACCGGATCTCTCGTTGAGACAGCGCCCAAGTCGTTACGCCATTCGTGCGGGTCAGAATTTACCTGACAAGGAATTTCGCTACCTTAGGACCGTTATAGTTACGGCCGCCGTTTACTGGGGCTTCGGTTCACAGCTTCGGGTTGCCCCTAACCACTCCCCTTAACCTTCCAGCACCGGGCAGGCGTCAGCCCGTATACTTCGCCTTACGGCTTCGCACAGACCTGTGTTTTTGCTAAACAGTCGC
>NZ_JBHSED010000060.1:0-1771 GCF_042651945.1 Cohnella boryungensis
GTTAGAATTCCTGTAGAACGAATAATTTGGAGTTTGAATAAAAAAGAGTGCCTCGGTAAGATAGGGTTGCGCACGGGGTCATTGCCCCAAAAACCCATCATCATGGAGGTCACTCTACTATGAAGTTTAAGGCACAAGATAAACAAAATCAACTCATTGAAAACATTACCGTTCATCACCTTGTTATTGGTGTAGACATCGCTCAGGAGACTCACGTTGCTAGAGCCGTCAATTTCCGTGGTATTGCTTTGGGTAATCCATTGGAATTTAGTAATGACGAAATCGGCTTCCAATCTCTTAATCACTGGATCCGCGACTTGTTGGCCTTGTACAAGCTATCCCAAATAATCGTCGGTATGGAGCCGACAGGACACTACTGGCTCAGCCTTGCCCACTGGCTTAATAACAGGGAGTTTGAAGCAGTACTCGTTAACCCTCACCTAGTCAAAAAGAACAAAGAGAACCGCGACAATACACGATCTAAAAGTGACAAAAAGGATGCCCTCGTGATTGCAGACATGGTTAAGAACGGCTACTATTCCCCTGTCCGGTTCCATTCTACAGAATACGAAGAACTGCGCGTCCTAATGGCAAACCGAGAGACCGTTGTTAAACGGTTTGTAAGTGCAGTGAACCAGATCCACCGTTGGGTCGACATTGTGTTTCCTGAGCTTAGACAAGTCTTTAAAATTTTAACTTGCAAAGGTGCATTGGTGACTCTTCGTTTATTTCCTCTCCCTACCGATCTATGTAAATTAGAGCCTGCTGATGTGATTTCTGGATGGAAAAAGGCCATGAAACGACATTCAGGTGTACGTAGGGCTAAGTTGCTCATCGATCTTGCCAAACGAACCGTGGGCTCCAAACAGGCGACACACGCCTACAAGCTCCATCTTGAGCATCTTCTTGAGGAGTACGACTTAGCTAGCAGACAGCTGCAGAAAATCGAGGAAGAGGCCAAATCCGTGCTCGAGCGTATCCCCTATACGAGTAAAATCCTTACCATCACTGGTGTTAGTGCTACAGCTTTAGCAGGCGTTCTAGGGGAATCGGGCGATCTCAGCGGTTATTCCCACGGGAACGCATTACTCCGTCACGCCGGCCTTAATCTAACCGAGGCAAGCTCAGGGAAATGGAAAGGCCAGATGACGCTCAGTAAACGTGGCCGCCCACGCCTTCGACACTTCCTCTACCTAATCACGATGTGCATGGTCATGACCAACTCAGAATTTAAGGCTTTGCATCACCATAATGTCGAGGTTAAGAAGCTTAAGAGAATGAAATCAATTATGAAGTTATGCGGAAAACTCGCCCGTATTTTAGTCGGTTTGGCACGAAGTGAGGAAGACTACAGCCCAGATAAAGTCTTTACTCTGGCTGCCTAATAGCTAAAAGCACCACTCACGCAAGCTCTTGTATTCGCAGGATGACAAAGAAAGCACGGAGTATCGGGATCCGTTGAACAAAAGGGCTTCGACCCGTTCCGTTAGAAATACCGACCTCCACCCCTTAGATAGGTGTAACGAAGGAATGAAAGGGCATTTGACCCGTTGAGACATGGGAGTGAAAATCGCTAAGGGCACCGTGGAGAATATGTGCAGCAAATGGAACAAATTGGGTGGAACTGTCTACACCTTTGTTCATGCACGCCTTCTAACAGCCCAACTTAGTGACCCCTGGCTCTCTTTATTCATCACCACATTATAAAAGGGATGAAATCCTGCGAATATACGAGCTTGCGTGAGAAAATCAAATCATATCGAGGGAGTTC
>NZ_JBHSED010000061.1:0-714 GCF_042651945.1 Cohnella boryungensis
CCTTCATCGGCTCCTGGCGCCTAGGCATCCTCCGTGCGCACTTATTAGCTTAACCATGGCTCGGATGAACGACTTTGTTTCTCCGGCGGCTCATCGTTATTAGGCTCCGTCAGAGACGGCGCAGTAACGCTGATCCGCGAGTCGAACAAAGCCGTTTCATCCTCGCCTGCGTATGAGACCATACGCTTGATGACACTAGTAAGGCTGAGATGATACTCTTCTTCTTTCGCGCTTTTGTTTCGCTATCCAGTTTTCAAGGTGCAAGCTTGATGAGTCGCCTCATCTAAAGGTCTCATGGTGGAGACTAGCGGGATCGAACCGCTGACCCCCTGCGTGCAAGGCAGGTGCTCTCCCAGCTGAGCTAAGTCCCCATGGTATTTTCCCCAAAAAGTGACGCTGTCCTCCGAAGGTTATTCCGATTACTTTTCGGGGACCCCGGATCACTTGGGATATTTAAGATGGTTGGCCTTAGTGGACTCGAACCACCGACCTCACCCTTATCAGGGGTGCGCTCTAACCAGCTGAGCTAAAGGCCAATATTTGCGCCCGCTTTTGCTGGGCCCTCTTCGGCTTTCTTCATTGTCCCTAGACATGAAGAAAAATCCGGCTTGGCGACGTCCTACTCTCCCAGGACCCTGCGGTCCAAGTACCATTGGCGCTGGAGGGCTTAACGGTCGTGTTCGGGATGGGTACGCGTGGAACCCCTCCGCCGTC
>NZ_JBHSED010000062.1:0-1780 GCF_042651945.1 Cohnella boryungensis
ATGCCGCTGACGGCGAGCGGGAAGGCGGACCGGAAGGCGCTGCCTGCGCCGGAAGGGGAGATGGAGACGGGCGTGGCGTACGCGGCGCCGACGACGGAGATGGAGAAGCGGCTGGTGGAGCTGTGGAGCGAGCTGCTGCAGCGGGAGAGAGTCGGAGTCGACGACGATTTCTTCGCCATCGGCGGGCATTCGCTGAAGGCGGCGACGCTGGCGGCGCGCTTGCATCAGGAATTCCACTGCCGACTGGCCATGAGAGATATTTTCCGGTATCCGACCTTGCGGGGAATGGCTGAGCTGCTGGAGCAGTCCGCAGCGATGGCGGGAGAAGACCGACACGAACGGATTCCGCGAATGGCCGAGCAGGCTCATTATCCGTTGTCTTCGGCGCAAAATCGACTGTTCGTGCTTCAGGCAATGGACAGACAGAGCACGGCTTACCATTTGCCGACGGCGATCCGCATAACCGGTCCGCTTGATCGGGCGAAGCTGCTGCTGGCGATAAGAACGCTGTCGGAGCGCCACGAGACGCTTCGCACGTCGTTCGAATGGGTCGAGGGCGCGCCGATGCAGCGCGTCTGGGACGAGCCGATCCCGGAAATCGAGTATGAGGTGCAGCAGGAAGCCGACCCGGACGTTTGTCTGCGCGAATTCGTGCGGCCGTTCGACCTGGACCGATCCCCGCTGTTCCGGGTGAAGCTGATTCGCAGAACGGCGCAGGATCATCTGCTGCTGATGGATATGCACCATTTGATTGCGGACGGCGTATCGACCGCGGCGCTTGCCGAGCAGTTTGTGCGGCTGTACGAGGGACAACGACTGGACGCGCTGCCCGTTCAGTATAAAGATTACGCCGCATGGCAGACCGACTGGCTTGGCGGCGCGGAGAGCCGCGAGCAAGAGCGCTACTGGCTCGCTCAGTTGGCCGGAGAGGCTCCAACGCTGCAATTGCCGACGGATTACGACCGTCCCGCGCGTCTGGAATATGCGGGGGATTCCGTCTTCGTGTCCATGGGCGCGGACCTGACGGGTCAAATGAAGGCGCAGGGCTCTCGCACCGGAACGACGTTGTATATGGCTTTGCTGGGGCTGTTCGCGACACTGCTGCAGAGGTATTCCGGGCAGCCGGAAATATGGATCGGTTCCCCGGTGGCGGGCAGACCGCATGCCGATCTGGCCGAGCTCATCGGGATGTTCGTCAATACAATCGTGCTTCGGAACCGGATCGAAGGTTCCCGGACGTTCGCCGAGCTTCTGCAAGAGGTGAAAGCGACCGTCATTGGCGCATTGGATCATGAGCGCTATCCTTTCGAAGAACTGGTGGACAAGCTGGGCGTTCGTCGAGATACGAGCCGTAACCCGTTGTTCGACGTCATGTTCGTGCTTCAGAACACTGGCGCAGGGGAGGTCGGTACAAACCAGACGCGATTCGAGCCGCTGGAAAACCGCAGAACGACGGCCAAGTTCGATCTTACGCTGGAAGTCGTTGAGAAGGACGGCGAATTGCGCTGCCACTTCGAATACCGGACCTCCTTGTTCCGCCGGGAAACGGTGGAGAGGATGGCGCGCCACTTCCTGCGCTTGGCGGAGCAGGCGGCAAGCGATCCGGAGCAGAGGCTGAACGACATCAGCCTGCTGACGGAGGAAGAGCGCAGACAAGTGGTGGAGACGTTCAACGCCACGGAGGCGCCGTTCCCGTCCGAGCTGACGCTGCCGGAGCTGTTCCGGCGGCAGGCGGAGCGGACGCCGGATCGCATCGCGGCCGTCTTCGGCGCGGAGCGGC
>NZ_JBHSED010000062.1:1790-12814 GCF_042651945.1 Cohnella boryungensis
AACTTCTTCGAGCTGGGAGGCAACTCGCTGCTGCTGCTCCGCATGCACAGGGAGCTGGAGAAGCAATATCCGGGCGCTCTGTCGGTGGCGGATCTGTTCGCTTACCCGACCGTATCGAAGCTGGCAGGGCGACTCGACGAGGCAGCATCGGCTGCGGTGGGCGTGCAGGTTGTTCCGATCCGGATTCCCCAACAGGCAAATTCGTTCGATCGACGTGCGCGTCAGGGAGATCTATTGCGCTTGCCGCTCGGCAACCAGACCGTTCAGCAGTTGGAACGGATCGGCGAGCTGGAAGGCGTCGACCCGGAGCTTGCGGCAATCGGCATTTGGGCCGTAATGCTGGCGCAAACTTTCCGCCAGCCCAGGTTCGATCTGCTATTGTGCGGATTAAGCGACGGCTCAGGCATCGCGTCAATCGATCTGAACGCGGTAAAGGGATACCCGGAGCTGCTTCGCGTCCTTCGGGAAACGAAGCGTCAGAGCTCGCCTCCTTACCCCGTGCTGTTGAAGCCTGAGGGAGAGAGCGCGGAATCGGGAATATTGCCGTTATATCGAGGCGGCTATGCAGCAGGTGCGCCTGCGGATTGGCTGAGCGCGTCGGGATTGACGGCAGGACTGACCGGAACCGGAGCGGAGACGGTGCTGCAAGCGGAGTATGACGCCGGAAAGATCGGCAAGGAGAAAGTCAAGGAGCTCCTGCAATCGTTCCCGCTGTGGTGCCGGCGCATGGCCGTCGAAGGACAGACGAAGGAGCAGACGGCGGCGGGCGTTCAAGGAAGGAGAGAGCTGGAATGACGAAGATCGGATTGCTGTTTCCCGGACAAGGCTCTCAGTACGTCGGCATGGCCAAAGCGCTCACGGATCGTTACGCGGTCGCCAGAAGGACGTTCGAGGAAGCTGCAGATTACTTGGGGCTCGACGTATTGAGGCTCTGTCTGGAAGGAGACAAGGCGGCGCTCACCTCCACCGCCAACGCCCAGCCAGCGATTCTGACCCATAGCGTCGCCGCTTACCGGGTATGGCTGGAGACGCACGAAGCGATCCCCGCCGTCGGCGGAGGGCACAGCCTGGGGGAGTTTTCCGCACTGGCGTGCAGCGGCGCGCTGGCGTTCGAGGATGCGGTCCGACTCGTCCGGCATCGAGGCGAGCTGATGCAGGCCGCCGCCCGAGCGGACGATGGAGGAATGGCTGCGATTACCGGGTTGACCGACGAGCGGCTGGAGCAATTGCTGCAGGACATCCGAAGCAATGGGACGGTGCTGGTCGTCGCGGGCATCAATTCGGCCCAGCAACGGGTTGTGTCCGGGCATCGGAAGGCGCTGGACGAGCTGGCCCGCCGCATCGACGGGATAACGGCCAGGCTCACACCGCTCAATGTCGCGGCGGCATTTCATAGTCCTTGCATGGCAGACGCTGCGGCACAATTAAAAATCCGCTTGGAGGCCATGGTCTATCACGCGCCTTCATGGCCGGTTCTATCCAATGTTACCGGGCGACTGCATGACGGGAACGGAGACAGGGGCTCCATCATTGAGCGGCTGACGCTCCAGATGATCGAGCCGGTTCAATGGGTCGCTTGCATGGAAACCATGCAGGCGCTCGGGGTTGAACGTACCGTGGAGCTGGGGCCCGGATCGGTGCTCACCCGGCTATGGAAATCATTTCGGCCCGGAACGGATTCTTCTTATTCCGACGATCCGCAGCTGTTCTCGCAGACGGATAAGACAGAGGCTCCCGCATCGAAACAGCAAGGAGACGCAAGGCTGGCCGATTTTCTGCCTCGTTGTCTCGGCATTGCCGTATCCACCCGCAACAATCGCTCGGAGTCCGAGGCTTATCGCCTCGGCGTGCTTGAGCCCTATAAGGCAGTGGAGCGTCAGGCGGCGGCGAGCCGCGAGAGGGGAGAGCTTCCTACGGAGGAACAATTGCGTCAAGGCTGGGACATGCTGTTAAGCGTGTTCGAGACGAAAGGCACGGAGCCTGAAGAAAGAAAACTAAGATTAACGGCATTAATTCATGAAACGGGCACAGAGCACCTGTTCACGGTGCCGAATCCAAACGATGGAGGAGTTGCGTAATGAAAGCCAATTGGTCAACTGTCGCGCGTTCGATCGCACACATCGCCCTTTATTTGTTCACATTCTGGCTGGTCACTGTATTGCACGAAGCTTTGCTCTTGCAAAATTTCCCCGATTATCGCGCATTCATGGAGCGCAACATCCCGATTTTCCTCTGCACCGTATTCGGCATCGTGTTTTTGCTGTTTTTGCTCATTTCCAAGGTTCAGCGGCTAGTGTCGAAAGGGAAAATCCCCGGAATTATCCGTACGGCCAGATTCGCCCCGCTGCCGTTGAACGATTGGTTCAAGCTTGCGCTGATGGCTCTGGGCGGCGCGCTTCTGTTCATTGCGGTCATGAACCTCTCCGGCGTTCGCAACAATACGACGCATTTCGAGGACTACATTAACGTCTTCGGCACGGCGGAGTCTTTCGTCTACGTCCTTCTGGGCGTCGGATTTCTGGCAGTGGTATTCGAGGAGTTCCTGTTCCGGGGCATCGTCTTTAACGCCTTCCGCAGAGCGATGCCGGCCTGGCTGACCGTCCTGCTGACGTCGCTAGTGTACGGCTACTTCCAGCCGTCCTTCTGGATCAGCGTCATGGCCTTTTTCCTCAGCGTGCTGTACTGTCTCGTATACATTCGCTTGAACTCCATATGGGGCTCCATCGGCATCGGGGCTTTCGTGAACTGCTTCATCATGATTGCGGACAAGCTCGGATGGGTGGATGCATTCGCCAAGCTGTCGGACGGACTGCTGCTGCTGCTCGCGGCGGCGGGCCTGCTGGTCATCGTCGGCACGCTGCTCTGGATGTGGAAGGGCGCGTCGGAGATGAAAAAGTACGGAGTAATGGTCGGGAATCTGGCCGTGTACGTCGGCATCTATTATGGGTTGCTGCAGGTGCTGGTCATCATATGGGAGCAAGCCGTGCTGCCGAAATACCCGAGTCTGGCCGCTCACGGCATTATCGGGCTGTACGCGAACGCGATTCTGGCTATGCCGCTCTATTACCTAGTGTTGAAGCTTTTCTACAAGAAAGATTTGATCGCCGTCGCGCAATTCGGCAAGGCGAGCGGCAAGGCCCATGTGCTGAATCTGCTGCTGGCCGTCTCGATGGCGGTATGGGTAATGACGTTGTTCAGCATCCCGGAGGTAATCAAGGTCGCGCCCGGCTTCGAAAATATCGTCGGCTTCTTTCTCGCGCATAACGCCTGGGTGTTTTTCTCCTTCTTCGTCATTAATTCGGTGTACAAGGAAATCCTTTTCCGCGTCTTGATTTTCAACGAGCTGAAAAGAGCGCTGCCCCTTGTTCCCGCAATGCTGGTGACGGGGATCTTCTACGGCATCCTCTTTTTCTCCGGCGACATTCCGTTGATGCTGTACGGTACGGCGGGCGCGGTTATTTTCGGTCTGATCTATGTGTGGTACCGTTCGCTGCTTCTTACGATTATTAATGAGTTCGTCCTGTTCTCCACGTATTACATTATTCGCCACAGCGGAGGGATTCCGGAAGGCGCGGTCCAGTATACGCTGCTAGGAATCAGCTCGGTCGCCATCCTCGCGCTGCTGTATGGACTGTGGAGGAGCAAATCCGCTGCATCGAGCGTTCAACGGTCGCCGGAATCCGCCAGAGTCGGAGCTTAGCAAGCGGATGCTTGCGGGACGGGAACGAAAGCAAAGGAGAGAACATCTATGGCGATAGAGAAAGCATGGTGGGAAGCGGAAGAGGAGGAAGAACTGCCGGTCTCGGTGGAAGAAACCTCTAATCGCGACATTGCCATCATTGGCGTCGCGGTACGGCTTCCGGACGCAGAGGACGTCGACGCCCTGTGGGATAGAATCTCCGGGCGGCATGACGCCGTGGGTCCGTTTCCCGAAGAGCGCCGAAAGGACGTAGAGTCGCTGCTGTCCGGAACGAAGCTCCCCGGCGGCCAAATCTCGTACTACGACGGGGCGTATCTGAGAGAGATCGATCGCTTCGACTACCGGTTTTTTCGCTTGTCTCCGAAGGAAGCGGCATTGATGAGTCCGAACCAGCGCATATGGCTGGAAACGGCCTGGAATGCCCTTGAGGACGCGGGCTACGGCGGACGCAAGCTCTCGGGCAGCTCGACGGGCGTGTACCTCGGCTACAACGGAGACGCATTTCACGATTATAAGCGGCTTATCGCCGAGCGGGAGCCCGAGTCCCTGTCCCTCGCCATTCCCGGCAATCTGTCGTCCATCGCAGCTAGCCGAATCTCGTATTTGCTCGATTTCAGAGGCCCTAGCCTGGCCGTCGACACCGCCTGCTCCTCCTCGCTCGTTGCGCTGCATCTGGCCATGCAAGGGCTTCGGTCGGGCGAATGCGAGCAAGCTCTTGTCGGCGGAGTCAAAACCTATCTGCTGCCGGTCGATCTCGGCATCAAGATTGGAATCGAATCTCCGGATTACCGGGCGCGCACGTTTGACGACGCTTCTGCGGGAACCGGGGGTGGAGAAGGGGCAGCCGCCGTGCTGCTCAAGCCGCTGGGCAAGGCGCTTCGCGACAAAGATGCGATCTATGCGGTCATCAAGGGGAGCGCGATGAATCAGGACGGCGCCTCCATCGGCATCACCGCGCCGAACGGGAGGGCGCAGGAGGAGGTCATCGTGAAGGCGTGGCAGGACGCCGAAGTCGATCCGACCACCATCGGCTATATCGAAGCGCATGGAACCGGAACGAAGCTGGGCGATCCGATCGAGATCGGAGGCATTACACAGGCGTTCAGACGCTATACCGAGCGCCGCCAGTTTTGCGCGGTCGGCTCGATCAAGACGAATTACGGGCATTTGGACACCGCGGCGGGCATCGTCGGCTTGATCAAAGCCGCCCTTGTTCTTCGACAGCGGCAGCTGCCGCCGATGCTGCACTTTCGCGAGCCGAACCGGGAGATTCCGTTCGCGGATTCCCCGGTTTATGTCAGCGACATTCTGCGCCCCTGGATTCCCGAAGGGAACGCTCCGCTTAGAGCGGGGGTAAGCTCGTTCGGAATGAGCGGGACGAACGCCCATGCGGTGCTGGAGGAAGCGCCATCCCCGACGGCGGTTGAAGCAGGAGACGGCTCCGCGCAGCCGCTGGCAATCTCGGCAAGAAGCCCGGCGGCGCTGCTGGCGCTTGCCGCGAAATATCGCGAATACGCGGAGCGCCGCGCGGATGAGCGGACGGATGTGCGCGATTTCTGCTACACGGCGAATACGGGGAGGGGACATTACGAATTTAGAGCGGCTTTGACGGTTGGGACGATGGGAGAGCTGCGGGACGGATTGCGGCGGCTTGAGCAAGAGTTGGCCAAAGCGGCGGACGAGCCGGGCAGTCTGTTTTGGACGGAAGGCGTTGCGTTGACAGACGAGAGGGGGCATTCTCTCTCGATTTGGCTGGGTAAAGCCGAATCGCCGGCAAGCGTCGGGAACGTTCCGCCAGAGGAAGGCGACGAGGCCGGGCTCGAAGCGCTTTGCCGAAGCTATGCAAAGGGCGAAAATCCGGACTGGGAGGCCTATTATGGCGCCCAGAACGTGCGAAGGCTCCATATTCCTGCCTATCCCTTCGAAAGGACGCGCTGCTGGCTGGAAGAGACTGCGGGCGCGGGCGCGCAATACGCTTACCCTTTTGGAGGCCCTGCAGGCCCGGACATCGGTTTGACGCTCAAGGAGAAGAAGGGCGTCACGCTGACGGGGCGGGAGAACGGCATCTACACGGAGTTGGAGCAAACGGTCGCCGACGCTTGGGGAAGGGGATTGGGCTTCTCCGCATTGGGCGTGGACGAGCATTATTACGAGCTTGGCGGGGATTCGATCCTCGCCTTGACCATCGTCGACGAGCTGGGCAAGACAATGGGCCGGGAATTGACCGTGTCCGATCTGCTTGGCTATCCGACGGTGCAGGCGCTGGCCGCGCATTTGGAGCAGAGCG
This sequence comes from Cohnella boryungensis, assembly GCF_042651945.1. NCBI lineage: Bacteria > Bacillati > Bacillota > Bacilli > Caryophanales > Paenibacillaceae > Cohnella > Cohnella boryungensis. The sequence goes on from NZ_JBHSED010000062.1 coordinate 7,778, forward strand.
GCATACAATTGTCGGAGTACGCTGTTGGGACGCTTGGTTCTCCGTCGACGGAAGCGCAGGTTTATCCGCTGTCCAGATCTCAGCTGCGCATTTTTCTGGGGGCGCAGCTCCCCGGCTCGGAAAGGCATCACCATATGCCGCTGGCCTATGAGGTGGACGGAAAGCTGGAGGCGGACAAGCTGGAAGAAGCGTTCCGGAAGCTGGCCGAGCGGCATGAAAGCCTGCGCACGACGTTCGAGTGGTCGGAGGAAGGAGAGCCGCGCCAGAGAATTCATCCCGCTGCAGTCATGCGGGTGGAGACGAGCAAGCTGAACGGAGAGGACGAATGGCCCGCCTATGCCGCTTCGTTCATTCGTCCGTTCGAGCTGTCCGAATTGCCCCTGCTGAGGGTAGGCTTGGCATCCGTCTCCGAAGACCGGCATCTGCTCATGCTGGATTCCCATCATTTGATTGCGGACGGCTCATCGCTGGCTCTGCTGCTTCAGGAGATGCAGGCGTTGTACGAAGGCGCGGCCTTGCCGTCCGCTACCGGAAACTATCGGAGCTATGTCGCGTGGCAGCAGGAGCAGGCCGGCAGTCCGGTCTGGCAGAGCCAGCGGGCTTATTGGCTGGAGGATGTGCTATCCTCCCCGGTACCGCCTCTGCGGCTGCCGCTCGACCGGAGCCGTCCGAAGGCAAGAAGCGGAGCGGGATTAGCACATCGCTTCACCGTTCCCCGCAAGCTGACCGAGGGGCTGCAGCGGCTCGCCAAAGAACGGCAAGTGTCGCTGCACACTGTTCTGTATGCGATCTATGCCGTCCTGCTGAAGCATTACACGGGACAGGAGGATTTGATCGTCGGCTCGCTCGTGAACGGACGGGATCGCTCCGAATTTCGGCGAATGGTCGGCGTGATGATCAATTTCCTGCCCGTACGGGTCAACGTTCGCCCGGATATGGCTTTGACGGGGCTGCTGGATCAGGTGGAACGGGTTACCCGCGACGCCTATGCGAACGGACAGTTCCCATTCGACGAGCTCGTCGAAGCGGTTGCGGCGCGAGGCGATCGTTCCCGCAATCCGATCTACGACACGATGCTTGTATTTCATAACCATGCGGCGGGAAGCGACAGACTGCAAGCCGGCAATCTGGTCTTCAAAGAATACGACCTGGAGAAGACCACATCGGCGCTGGATGTGAAGCTGGATTTGTTCCCGGGTTCGGAGGGCGAGCTCAACGGCGTATTCGAATACGACTCCGTTCTGTTCCGGGAAGAGACGATTGCCCGGATGGCCGGGCATTTCCTCGGCGTCGCCGAATGGGCCGCCAGCGGGAGCGCCGGCCTAATCGGCCAATTAAAGCTGTTCGAGCCGGAGGAAGAAGCGGAGCTGGAGCGGCGGAGATCGTACAACGATATCGCGCAGGTCGCCGACTCGGGACCGTCAATTGAAGTTCTCGTTGCTTCTACGTTTACATCTGAACCGGTTGAAAGCTCCATCGTTCACTGGCTGGAAGCGTTCGGCTACGGAGCGCGCGTGTCGTTCGCGCCGTATAACCAAATCTTTCAAACCGTGCTAGAGAACCGGCAAGGCCCATCCGGGCAGGCCAGGGCCGTCGTGCTGTTAATTCGTCCCGAGGATTGGTTGTCTCCGGGCGCCGCCGCTGCGGAGGACCGTCTGTCCGCGCTGGAGTCGGAGCTGGAGAATCTGCTGCTCCTGCTTGATGCGAAGGACGGCAGCGAGGCTTACTTTATCGGATTGCTGCCCTTTTCGCCGGACGGACCGCTGCGCGGGGTTTCCGATTCGGAGGAGCAAGCGTTCCGCGAGCGCTGGTCGGCGAAAATATCAATGGCGTCCGACTATATTGCGGCGCTGGATTTTGCTCCGGCGGCCGAGCGGTATCGCGTCGTGGAGATGGAGGATAAGATTGCGAACGAGGAAGGACAGATTCCCTATACGCCGGAGTACTTCGCGGCTATCGGGACGGTGACGGCGCGTGCTTTGGTCGCATGGCGGCAGCATCCGTTCAAGGTGATCGTCGTCGATGCGGACAATACGCTGTGGCGGGGAGTCGTAGGCGAGGACGGAGCTGCGGGCATACAGATCACTTCCGCGTTCGCGGCCTGGCAACGGCTGCTGCTCCGCAAGCGGAACGAAGGCTTGCTGCTGGCGCTCTGCAGCAAAAACAACGAATCCGACGTGTGGGATGCGTTCGAGCAGAATGGAGACATGCTTCTGCGCAAAGAGCATTTCGCCGCATGGAGAATCAATTGGCAGGCGAAGTCGGACAACCTCCGCGAGCTGGCGGAAGAGCTGAATCTGGGGCTGGACAGCCTGATCTTCGTCGACGATAACGCGGCGGAATGCATGGAAGTGATGTCGCGTCTGCCGGAAGTGCTGACGCTGAGGCTGCCCGAGGAAGAGACGACCGAATTTCTCTCGCATGTGTGGGCATGGGACCGGCTGCGCGTCACCGAAGAGGATCGCAAGCGGGCGAGCAGCTACACGGCCGAGCGGCAGCGCAAGGAGGCCGCCGTCCGGCCGGGCGAATCGCTGGAGGACTATCTGCGCGGGCTTAGGATGAAGGTAAGCTTCCGTCCGTTATCGTTCGAAGAGACGGAGAGAGCGGCTCAGCTGTCGGCCAGGACGAATCAGTTCAATCTGAATGGCGTGCGCAGGTCGGCGGCAGATATCCGAAGCGGACTGTCGCGAGCTTCGGAGCGTCATTGGATCGTCGAGGCCGCCGACCGGTTCGGCGATTACGGACGCATCGGTTATGTGTCGGGTAGCGTTCGCGATGAGACGCTGGTTATAGATACATTTCTGCTCAGCTGCCGTGTGCTAGGCCGCGGCGTCGAGCATGCCGTATGCGCGGGCCTGACGCAGTATGCGCGGAAATGCGGCTGCAAGGCTTTGCGGGCTCGGTTCCGCCGGACTGCGAAAAATCGTCCGTTCGAGCAGTTTCTCGATCAAGTCGGATGGCTGACCGCAGAGGCCGCCTCTGATCGGGAGGAGATCGATTGCATCCTTGCTGTAGACCGGATTTCAGAGGCTCCGGCCCACATCCTGTTCTATGACGGAGAACCCTACGAATCGGAGGAAGCAAGCGAGCTGACGGCCGCTTCCGCGGAAGCGGCAAGAGCCGAGCGCCTTCCGTCCGCCTCGCTGGCGGCAAGCGGCGTCCGCGCTTCGGACCGAAGCGGGTGGCTGCTTCCGAACGAGCGCGAAGAAGAGCTCCGGCATCGAGCCTACTTGCTGCCGCTGCGTTATTCGGAAGCCTCGGGCATTGCCGCAATGGAGAGAGTACGTACATCCGGGGAAGGCTTGCAAGTGAGAAGCGCACCTCCTTACGCTCCACCGGTTGGCGAGACCGAGCGCGCAGTTGCGGAATTGTGGGAGAAGCTGCTCGGTGGCGGACCTTACGGCCGCGACGATCATTTCTTCGATGCCGGAGGAGATTCGCTGCAAGCGGCGTCGCTGGTCTCGCTGTTCGTTCGGACGTTCGGCGTTCGCGTAACGCTGGTCGACTTGTTCGATCAGCCCCGCTTAAAACAGATGGCATCGCTCGCAGACGGTCAAGGCGGGATAGGAACGTCGTCCGCGGCGTCGGGAGGAATTCCCCGGGCCGAGCCGGCGGAGCTGTACCCGGTATCGCCGGCGCAGCGAAGGATGTATTTCCTGCAGCTTTTCGAGCCGGAAGGAACCGCATACCAGATTCCGTCCGCGCTGCTGTTGACCGGAGAGCTGGATCGGGCAAGGCTAAAGCAAGCCTTCATGCGTCTGGCGGAGCGGCATGAAGCGCTGAGAACCTCGTTCGAGCTGAATGAGGGCGAGCCGGTTCAAAGGATAAGCCCCGAGGCGGTCTGCGTCCTGGAGGAGAGCGAGGCTCCGCCGGAAGGCGAGGCGTTGGAAGCGGCGCTGCGCGAGTTCGTCCGTCCGTTCGACCTGCGCCGCGCGCCGCTGTATCGGGCAGGCTTGTATCAACTGGCGGAGGATCGGCATGTTCTGGCGTTCGATATTCATCATATTATTGCAGACGGCGTATCCGTAAATGTGCTGACGGAGGATCTGATGTCCTTCTACGAGGTGCGGGCGCTTCCGGCTCAAGCGATTCAGTACAAGGACTATACGATGTGGCAAGGCTCGGAACAGGAGTCCGCCAGGCTGGATAGGCAATTGGAGCAATGGGTCGCGAACTTCCAGGGCGCGGTGCCCAAGCTGGAACTGCCCGCAGACTACGCGCGTCCTGCCGTCAAGGGCACGCAAGGGGCTCAGACGATCGTACATCTGGACGCGGAGCAGACAGCAAGCTTGAAGCGTCTGGCCAAACGGACGGACTCGACGCTGTTCATGGTGCTGCTGTCCGCATACGGGATATGGCTGTCCAAGCTGTCGGGACAGACCAGCCTGGTCGTCGGCACGCCGACGGCGGGGAGAAATCATCCCGATGCCGAGCGAGTGGTCGGCGTATTCGTCAATCCGCTGCCGATCCGAATCGCGCCTGATCCCGCGTTGACATTCGAGCAGGTACTGTCCGCTGTCAAGGAAGAGGTTCTGGGAACGCTTGATCGCCAGGAGGCGCCGTTCGAGACGCTTGTGGAACGGCTGCAGCCGGAGCGGGACCTGGGCCGCAACCCGCTGTTCGATGCGATGTTCTCGATGCTGAACATGGCGCATGCGGATCTGAACGCCTCCCGACTGAAGGTAGAGCCCCTTGCCGTCGATTACGGCGTCTCCCAATTCGATGTCGGACTTTACGCGATGGAGGAGAACGGCGGCTTGACCTTGATCGTCCAATACGCAACGGGGTTGTTCCGCAGCGAGACGATGAGACGGTGGGTGAAGGGCTTCGTCGCCCTTGCGGAAAAAATCGCGCAGACTCCGCAAGCTGCATTGTCGGGTATCAGCCTGCTGACGGAGGAAGAGCGCAGACAAGTGGTGGAGACGTTTAACGCCACAGAGGCGCCGTTCCCGTCCGAGCTGACGCTGCCGGAGCTGTTCCGGCGGCAGGCGGAGCGGACGCCGGATCGCATCGCGGCCGTCTTCGGCGCGGAGCGGC
>NZ_JBHSED010000063.1:0-748 GCF_042651945.1 Cohnella boryungensis
GTTCTACATCATCCTCAACGGTCTCTTTAAGCAGATTTAGCGGTTCCGTGATCTTAGGAAGTTGGGCGATGCCAAGCCCGGTTTCGGTAACTTCGATGAGCTTCTGGCAATAGTCGATTTCAGCCTCGAGCGTATCCATGATGTTCTTAGCAGGTAGCTTCGTTTTAAGCGATTCGTCGATGGAGTAGATGGCTTTTCGTAATTTACGAGAACGTTCCAGCAAAATCTCCCTCGGAGACTTCTGGTTGTAACGAGCTTTCGTGTGCGTTGCGTCCACGATGATGGACGTGCTCTTTAGAATGCCTTGCGCGAGAGCCAACTCGACGGTTTTACCGATTAGCATATCCAGCAGATTTAGATCTTTTAGGCGCAATTTACGGAACTTAGTAAGGGAGCTTGGGTCGATGACCGATTCTTCCGGTGCCATCTGAAGAAAGTATTTGAATGACATGTCGTACCGGGAGCGCTCAACCAAATCAACGTCCGACAACTCGAAGATGGCTTTAAGGAGCAAATATTTAAACATCCGCAATGGGTCGATGGCGTTCCGGCCATTGTCCAAGCAGTAGTTTGCTTTCAGTTCATCGTAGACGAAGGAGAAGTCTACCAGCTCGTTGATCTGGCGCAGCATGTTATCCTTAGGCACAATAAGGTCGTATAGTGCCGCATAGGGACTAATCGCAAAAGAGATTTGAGGCTGGAACAACTGACTTCACGCCTTTCGCTGTAATACTTTAATTATACAGCA
>NZ_JBHSED010000064.1:0-1818 GCF_042651945.1 Cohnella boryungensis
GTCTCCTCGTATAGTATCTTTTGAAAGCTCTTTTAAGTCAGTTTCCAGTCCTCGAGGGGGCTGGAGGCCTCCGTCAAAATTTCCAGTGAATCGCTCATTGAAAATTGAATTAGGGACTGGACTTTCCGGCATGCCTCTGGACAATGGAACATAGGGTCCATTCGGGGCAATTCGTATGTCTCCTGTAGCGCGTCTACATCTAAAGTCTGTTTCTCCGGTACGCGTTTGAGCTTCTGACCCGCTGGCCGTTCCCTTCGGCACCCCATGCCCGACCTTAGCAGATTCGGGGCAGCTCATGGACCGAAGCGTGTTCTTATAGGCGAGGGTGATTGATCTACGCGTGCGCCGGAGGCATCCCGGAGCGTCCATTCCCTGAATCCCTCAATGAAAGGAGGAATTCCACTTGAAGTTATTTGTCGGTATTGACGTCAGTTCGCAAGAACTGGAAGCGTGTTTTATGAATCCGGACGGAGACAAGCTGGAGACGCTCACCGTGAAAAATAATCTCGACGGTGCTTCTCATCTGCGAAATCGCATCGTCGCTATGGCGGACAAGCATTCGTCTTCCGAGATTCACATTGGTCTTGAAGCGACTTCGGTTTATAGCTGGCATCCCGCCATGTACATGCATGAAGATCCGGCGCTCAAAGAACGAAAGACGAAAGTCTTTACCCTTAACCCGAAGCTTGTCAGCAAGTTCAGAGAAGCCTATCCGGATCTGGACAAGACCGACCGTCTCGACGCCTGGGTCATCGCGGATCGCCTTCGCTTCGGCAGGCTGACGACCACCATCGTCATGCAGGAGCAGTATGTCGCTCTCCAGCGCCTGACACGCATGCGGTTCCACTTGATTCACAACCTGACGCGCGAGAAGCAATACTTCTTGCAGAACCTGTTTTACAAATGTAACGCCTTTACAACCGAAGTCGAGAGCTCCGTGTTCGGTCATGCCCTTATGGAGATGCTCTCGGAGAAATATAGCCTCGACGATATCGCCACTATGGATGTCGCCGATTTAGCCGACTACCTGAGGGACAAGGGACGCAATCGCTTCCCCGACCCCGAGCATGTCGCGCGTTGCATTCAGAAAGCCGCCAGAGCCTCTTACCGGCTCTCCAAGGTCGTTGAAGATTCAATCGATCTGGTGCTCGGCACCTCTATCCAATCCATCCGGAGCATTCAAGCTCAGCTGAAGGATTTGGACAGGGCCATCGAGCGGATTCTAGAAGGCATTCCGAGCTCCAAGTGCCTGCGCTCCGTTCCCGGCATTGACCGCGTATATGCCGCCGGCATTCTCGCGGAGATTGGCGACATTGACCGATTCAGCGACCAAGCCGCCGTAGCCAAGTATGCCGGTCTCACGTGGCGTAGGCATCAATCCGGCCCCTTTGAGGCCGAAGATACAAAACGTATTAAATCCGGCAACCGATTCCTTCGCTATTACCTGGTTGAAGCTGCCAACTCGGTGAAAAACCGCGATGAAGAATTCGGCGAGTACTACCGGAAGAAATACAAGGAAGTACCTAAGCACCAACACAAACGTGCCCTCGTCTTAACGGCAAGAAAACTTGTGCGTCTGGTCGATGTGCTGCTACGCAATGGCCAACTCTATACGCCTCGAAAGAAGGTAACGACTACGAAGGATTGACGCCTCCTTTGCCAGAGTCCATTGCGAATTCCCAGTAAAAATGTGGTAATTCCTTTGATTTTTAGCTGGGTTTAGTTTGATGTGCCCTTTTTCCTCGGCTGCGTGGCTTAACTGCCAAGAAAATTTCCATTTCTAACGAATGAGGGACTTGACATCATACCGCTGGACTT
>NZ_JBHSED010000065.1:0-401671 GCF_042651945.1 Cohnella boryungensis
ATCAATTTATTACAGAAGTTGTGCATTCATTAGAGGCATTATTAAAGGAACATGGAATTATTGGATACAGGAAGCAATGGTGCGCTCAGGATTTTCCTATCAGTAGTTATTTGCAATTAAAGTACTATCTCCTGCATAAGAGCAGTTTCCCGGTGGAAATTAATAACCCTGATGAGTGGATTGAAAAAATTGAATCAAAACTAAATGAAGAATTGGAATTAATTAATAAAATCATATTGTAAATTTATCAAGGAGTCAGTTACGTCATCTAACATGATGTTCACGCATCTGGACTTCGCCCTTCGGTTAAGCGAAATTCCCGCAACGCAAGTTCATAAGAACAGGAGAACAACAATGATCATTTTTCAGAACAATGAAATTTGTCTGAGAAGTCTTGAAGAACAAGATGCTGATTTACTTGTTAAGTGGCTCTCGGATCCCACAGTCCTACAGTATTATGAAGGACGGGATCGAGCGCATGACAAAAAATTAGTTCAAAAGCACTTTTACGAGAATAGAGATGAAACTACACAATGCATTATTCGATATCAATCACATGATATTGGCTATTTGCAGTTTTATTTGATAGATGAAGAAGAGATTGAGAAGTATGGTTACGTCGGTTTCTACGGAAAGATCTTTGGAATGGATCAATTTATCGGGGAGTCATCATTTTGGAACCAGGGAATCGGAACTCAATTAATTAATGAAACAGTTAGATATTTGATCGATAAGAAAGAAGCGAAAAAGATTGTAATGGATCCGCAGGCATGGAATACAAGAGCTCTTAAGGTATATGAGAAGTGTGGGTTTACTAAGAAGAAGTATTTGGAGAAGCACGAATTTCATGAAGGACAATATAGAGACTGTTGGCTAATTGAATATGAAAAGCATTGATGTGGGATATTCGATGAAGGCGGGAACTTCGCTTAACACCATATTCACGCATCGGGCATACGTATTCGGTCTGGCAAGATTCAAAGACGGTATCGATGAGACATTTCAGTTTCAGGGAAGCGGAGCAGCCGGGCACATCAATCTCCCTAAAGTAGAAGTTATCTCAGGGAGATTGACTTCGTGAACAAGAATGTTAGTGAAAGACTCGAATTGCAAAGGAGAAAATATGCAAAATAATATTGTCTCAATATCGTTGTTCATTTTATTGCTAGGGGTCTTTTTTTTAGTTTATTCTTTTGAAATTGGGGGCACATTTTTTATTTTGATGATTATTGGAATTCCAATATTTATTACAGGACTGTTTATTGGGGCTGTACATGATATTTTGATAAGATATATAAGGAAAGCAAATTATTTAAAGTACATATTCTCAAATATATACTATATAGTAGCGGGTGGATTATCTGCATATATCTTGATATTAAGTTTGACTAATTATATTTTAAATTCAGTAAGAGTCATCGGCACAATTACTGTAATTGCAATTATTATATGCAACATCAGATATTTATTAAATAATCTGACTCATATGAAGTTCGAAAGTGTTTAATTGAAAGCAGATCAGGACATCGAGTCCATCACCAACACCATATTCACGAATTGGGGCGCTGCCCCTCGGCCCCAACCGAAGTTGAAGAGGATTTGAAAGGGGCAAACGTATTGTGGGGGAATTTCGGGAATCGTGAATACAAGACCGTTATACGCAACCCCAGAACCCAAAAAGACCGTTAGTTTGGAAGCTGCTCCAATGTCGCTGAGGAGAAAGATTTTAAGTACAATACTGTTAATATCATTCGTAATAATCGGTACTTATTTAATCTTGAACCAATTAATAGTTCTAGATAGAACGAGCCAGACATTAGGGGATTATGACTATGGTTTAACTTCAGCAGATGTAGAAGTACTAGTGGAAGGAACGGGTAAACAAAACAAAATCGAAAAGTGCTAAGCACACTATTCGTTCCTGAGAGAAGCATTTATGGTATGGAGACAAGTTATAAACGGCCCAAGAAGGGCGAGCAAAGAATAATCCATTTCAAATTTAATATCGAGACAAAACAGTATTGGATAATGCCTGAAGAGCTAGTGAAGAAATGATGAATCGAATGAGAACACATGAACGTTATGGGAAATTGACGAATACAAAAGTTGGTGAACTCTTCATGGATGGTGACAGAGAAGTAAAACTAGCAAGACTACTAGAACAGCATAGGCGAAAGAATAAAAATGATTATAGTGTTTTGTTTAATGAATGTATAACGTCTCTAGGCGCAGGGACAATGATTGTTAGTCAGGAGAAGTCAGATCTTATTTATAAAGAATTACAGGAGCATTTTGAATTCACTTTTTATGGCAGGATAAATCCGGAGGGACACATATTTGAAGAACTCATTTTAAGTAACTTAGATCGGAGTATAGCCAAGGATGAGATGTGCTATATCCTATGGAGTCATGGGAATGACCCTGTTATTCAAGTGAATATTTATCAAGTAATTAAGAAAATAGATGATGTATTGGCTGTCTCACCAGATGTATGGCTCTATAAAATAAATGAATATGTAATTGAGATCTTTCACAACGGAGTTATTAGAAAAATCTATAAAAACAAATCGGAGAGCCGTTAGTAACTCAAAGGAGTCCTCAACATCCCATAACACCACATTTACGCATCGGAGCATTCGCCTCTTGGTCCGGACAGGGGCTGGAGATGATTCGACTGGAGTATCTCAGAGAAGGTAGTGGATTCAGCCGGACGTATCCAGCTCTCTAACCGCATTACGGCCGCCCTCGGGGTTGGGCGTCGTGAATACTGGAACGTTATGAGTAATTGGCGAATGACATATTAAGTAGGTGATGCAGTGATGATAGACAAAACGAAAGCACACAGATATATGTACTATTTCTTAAAGAATACGGTGACATTGTTCGAGCTGGAGCAATGGATATATGAGCATGGGGAACTGGAAGATATTCTGGGTAAGACTGAGTATTTGGAGTTTATATCCAGGAACTACAAGTATAGATATGCTCACGAGGATACTGAAAAACAAATAAGACAACTAATTGATATTGGTGTATTTGAACAAGAAAGAATAGTAAATCTATTAATTTCATTGACCGACACTTTGGAAGATCAATTAGATGTTATGGAAACTTTGTATGATGAGTACTGTAATGGATATACGTTTTTGAGATATATAGCTCTCACGTACATTACTACGTCAGATGAATATAAACAAAGCCTAAAGAAGAATATTGTGAAGTTAAAAGACTACAAAGAGCCAATACAACAAGAAGCAAACCGACTTATTAATTTCTTCAAGGGAGATGAATTGAGGATTATTATCGAACATGAGTATATTGATCAAAGGAAAGAAGAAGATAGAATTGAAATTCATAGTATTAATGAAATGTTCAAATCACAAAGAGATTCTTAAATTCTCAAGAAGTCACCGACATCTCATAACACCATATTAACGCATCGGGACTTCGCTCCTCGGTCCTGACTGGAGTCGAAAAGGAATCGACTGGAGCATTTTCAGTTTACAGGGAAGTGGGAGCAGCCGTACACATCGATCTTCTTAAGATAGGAGCTATCGAAGGGAGATTGACGTCGTGAATATAAGATCATTATCAGAAATCTGTTCTTAAGGATGATAAAGAATGGAAATGATAATTATTGTGGTCATAGTAGCTACATATATTACATTGTCTCAAATTAGTTACTTTCAGAACTACAAAAACCACTTAAATAGAATTACAGTTTTTGCTATAGTGATTTGGTTTTTAGCCCTAATAGTATTAGGAATAATCTCAGGTAGGGCTAACACCAATTTTCAAAACTTGAAAGAGGATTACCCTATTTATTTGATTGTTTTTATAACTGCTGTCACAATCCAATTGTTGTTTTCTAGAATTTCAAAAGATAAAAATGAAAATAAAGATAATAAATTGAAATGAACTGAGTCAATGAAAAAAGAAATAAAGGAACGAAATTTAGAAAAGAAGACCAATATAAGAAGAATTATTCAGGAGGACAAAGACTTCTAATGAGATCATATGTAAAGCTTGCAAACAAAATTTGGTCCGTAGCATATTCAAACTATCCCTATAAAGTTTTATGGCACGATGGCTGCCAGGGATATTTTGAAATATGGAAAGAGCTTGAAACCAACAATTTTACATATAATGTGACGAATGTTCATTACAATTTTTATCCATAGAGCAGTTGCAAAAAACATGACTCATATGTGAACCGCTTGGACTATCAGTTTATCCTACAATGAAAGAGATCAAAAAGATCGGATGGGAAAAACACATTATTAAAGAATAATGGTAGTAACTTAGAGAAGATCGCAATTCAAATAACACCATATTCGCGCGGGCCATTCGGCCTTAATCTGCCGGAGTGTTTTCAAAGAACCTAAGTTAGTCAGATACAACCATTCCCCCAAGATAGGAGTTATCTAAGGGTATCTGAGAAAGTCAAAGTCGAGGAGAGGCCGAGATAGATGATTTTTAGAAGAACAAATTCAATTTATATAATATTAGTTCTTTCAATATTCAATTTAGTCTTCGGCTCCCATTACCTTGATCAAGATTTATTCGAATTAATTGTTGGGATATTACTCATGTTTTTTTTCTACTTGGTAACGACATTTATTAAAGTTGAAAATGGATTAATAAAGAGACATTCAATCTTCATAATAAAGAAAACAATAATAATTAAAGAACTTGGTCTTATAGAGGCTGTAAGAATCAGAAAAGCTGGAGTCATTTATATTAGAATAGGGAATTCAGTTCAAGAAGAATACTACATTTTGCATGGCAAGAACAACATAAAAATAAAAATTGATTCAAAGTACAGACGCAGAGGATACACCCTAGGACAATTTCTCATTAAAGAATACAAAATCCCACATAGAGAAACTGAAAAAATTAAATATTCGGGAGTACGTCCGTAAGTATCTCAAATAAAGGGATTCCTTCATCGGACATCATATTCACACATCGGGCCATTTAGCCCTCGGTCCGGAAACATCCAACTCCCTAATTGCGTTGCGGCCGCCTGTTGGAGCTTAAGAGAATTGAACGTCAGGAATACAATAACGATATCTGAAAGAACTGTAAACCGAAAGAAGCGATTCGATGACGAGGAAACAAATAAACTTTCTCCATATTTTTTCAATAAATAAAAGAAAAGAAAGATATATTCTAAAACTAATTAATAGAATGTCAACTGTCGATAATGCTATGAGCTCGGAAGAGTCAATTAGTTTCATGGCACATAGAGAAGCAGAATTATTAAATGATAAAGAAATGATACCTATATTAGCATATTGATCTCATATATGAAATGAACAACGGCAAATTAATCGAAAATGCTATGAATCATCAATGCCCTAACTGGAATGAAGATCTGCTAAAGGAAATTCAAGAACATTTTTTGACTGAAATAAATAACGGAGGAGTTGCTCTCGGAGCATTTCATGGGGATAGACTTGTTGGATTTGGAGTACTCGCCCATAAGTTTAGAGGCAGGGATAAAGATCAGCTGCAGATTGATCTGCTGTATGTAACGAGCGATTACAGGGGAAGAGGAATTGGCACTCAAATCATGAATGAATTAAGTAATGAGGCTCGTCATAAGGGGGCAAAGTTTCTATATATTTCATCAACAGAAACAAGATCTGCGGTTTCCTTTTATAAACAAAATGGAAGTCAACTTGCAGATGAAATAGATGAAGAACTCTTCAATAAAGAACCCAAAGACATCCATATGATAAAAAAACTATAATTCGCTAGCGAATCGATGAAGCAAGGTGTTGTCATATAACTCAATACTCACGCTTCGGGCCATTCGGCTCTGCAGGGAGGTTCGGATGAAGAAATCTATTATTGCAAGCTTATTGTTGTTTTTTCTCATGCCATGCCAACTTACATTTGCTGATTGGGCTTAACGATTCGTTGTCTATTCAGGAGATATTTTTGAAATAACGGATGAACCAGTTGATTCAAAGGAAATTGAGAGTAGGATAGGAGAAGTCACTCGATATTCAGATAGAGAAGGAACCTATTCTGGGAACTTTTCAAATACTTTTCCGAAAGGAACAACCTATTACTCAATACTTAATGGAGATTCGAAAAAAGTAATTGCAATACAGATTAAGGAAAACACATATATAAAGGCAATAAATAAAGGCAAGTATGATAATGATTACTTAGAAAGTCGAAATCGATTGATATTTATATTAGCAGGATGTTTTATTGCGTTAGTAGTATCATTGATATTAATAAAGAATCGAAAGAAAAATCGTGTGTAAGTGAAAACTGCAAGTCTAATACCACACTCACGCATCGGGGCGTTGTCCCAATAAGGAGAAAAAATGAAATCCATAAATCACTTACGAACAACTCCTGCGTGCCGCTATGCTGACAATGATCCGGCTAAAGATGGGAATAAAAATACAGAGTTCTCTGATTGTATAATTGATGATAAATCACTTTACCAATCGCTTAAGAAGTATGATTTAGTTCCATCCCTCGGCTGGGGGAGTGAAGAGTACCAGAGACAACTGATTAGTTATTTTTTACTCACACAAACGCATCCATATCTATACTTCAGATTCCCAATTCTTGTTTATCCATGGTGCGGAGATGAGGAGTGTGGATTTATTTCGGTTTTTATTGAGCGAGAAGATAAGCTTGTTATCTGGAAAGATTTCAGGCTAGAACCTGATAATAAACCAATTAATATCGGACCTTTCTATTTTGAATGGGAAGAATATGAAAGTGCAATCAAAAATACATTTGGAACAGCAGGATTTCAATAACGTTGTGTATGGTATCCCGAAAACGTAGGGATTTCTCGATCCGGCTGAGGGGTTTCGGTGATGTTAAAGCAGCCGGACCCGGACCTATCCATTCTCCTAAGATAAGAGCTATCTAAGGGGAATGAACGCCGTGGACTTATAAACGTTATCTGAAATTGATCGAAAGGCTGAAATCTATGAAATATCACACATCTATGAAATATCACACATATATGCCTGTAATAAGTTTTTTTGGAATATTTTTATTTGCAGTAACTTTAATTATTAATATGTGTGTCAGGTTCCGTATAACATCAGATGCGGGATTAGGTATCCTACTTTCTCTAGCAAATGCACTGTTATTAGTATTTTCATTAGCATGGAGCTTATTTGGGGTATATGAATTTGCAAGACTACTAAGGTTGAGTAAAAAATTGAAATCTAGGTTCTCTTTTTGCGAAATTGATAAAGAAGAATACATGAGTGCAGCAAAAAGAATTAGGTTTTGTTTTTTTATCAACATTAGTTATTTAATAATTACACTAATTCAGTTTGTATACGTAATTTATAATTGGGAAAAACAGATTGAAATATGATCCGAAAGATAATTCGAAGAAGTGGTCAACATCAATTAACTCCATCAGGGAGTTGCTCCTCGGTCCGGACCAAAGTTGAAGAGAAATCGACTGAGTAACTCAGAGTAAAGGGAAGCAGAGTCAGCCGGTCACATCCAACTCCCTAACCGCATCGCGGCCACCCTTCGGGCTTTAAGGAGTTAGACATCTTGAAATAGTAAGAACGTTATGCGAAACCCTTACGATTGAAAAGAAACGTTACGGAAGTGGTTATATGGATGCCAAAATTGTCACTTGCAATAGTGTCGGTGCATATGGACATGCGCTCACAAGGGGCGGAAAATATAAAATCGTTGACCAAGATCACGCTAAGATTAGAATTAAAGGCGATCATGGAAGACTTCTTTGGATAAACAAAGGACATTTCGATCCAGGAGAAAGGCAACAACTAATAATGCAGAGTTGGGGTTTTGACGATAAAGTTGACACAAATAATTTCATTGAAATAACAATTAGTTTTAACGATGGCAGTAAACGATGGTGTAATCTCACGACACCTGAAAAGCTAACTGAGTACTTTAAGAATTCAGTAATAGATCCTCCTGGGATGAGTTCAAGACACTTAATTATCATGAAAACCTTAAAATATGAAGAGGTCGAGAAAACACTAAAATATTTGGATTCCCAAGGGGAACTAGAAGATGCAACCCTACCACTGATTTAAATGTCGTTTTGAAGAAGACGAAGTGGAATCAGCCGGTCACATCCAACTCCCTAACCGCTTGCGGCCGGTTACTTCTTGACCGAAAGTGAGTTGGACGTCGTGAATACTGGATTTATAATATGGAAGAAGCCGAGAATGAAATTACATGCGATAGTATTTTGATTAAATTAACGAATGAACAAGTATTATTTTTCGATCCAACTTTTATTTCTGGAATAAATATTGGGGGTATAGAACAATATGAGTTTTGGAGAATCCAAAAGAGAAGGAGGAGATACACATAGAAATCTAGATTTGTATGGTGGTTCTGGGTAGCTTCAAATTTAATAGGTGATTAAATAAATCAAGAACAGTCTCTGCTACTATTGGATTTCCCTCCGTTCAGCAAGCCCTACGTAAAGCGAGACCTTCGTCTAGCAGTCTGGGCAACATTTTGAAGACGAAGGGAGGAAGATCCTGTACTTGCAGTTCCAATATGACGAGATGCTATATGAGTTTTTCAAGCCGTTGCGAGCGCGAGGGTCTTCGAATTCATTAATAAAGATACATTCGTACTTGAGAGAGCGGAAAAAACGGTCTTGGCATCTTGTAGCCCGACAGAATGTAGTCTATTTCTTTTCTCTTATAATGGCATCCTCAAGCACATAGGCGTAGAACGAGATTGCTTTAGAGGTAAGCACTCCTCCGGACCCGTAACTTCGATCCACAAATCCAAGATTGGCAAAAACCTCGTATTCTACATTCTTTTTGATGTTTACTGACTTAAAGAAATCCATGTGCGGTCTGTACCTCGGTGCAGGGTCATAAAATATTTTGCTTTGATCCGTAAAGCTGGTGGCTTTGAACGTAAAATAGATTCGGATATAGGTTTCTCCATCAATGAACATAATCGAAGGTTCTGCCTTGACAATTCCGCCGGTCACCTTCACCTTGTTTTTTTTCGCTGATGTAATATAAGCCCCAAGATTGTCATTTAATTGGTTGTTTATGTATTCCAGATTTTGCGGGTTCACGGTTTCCTTGATGTTGCCCATCCAGGAATTATCCAGTTTGTTGTAATCTACATTAATGATTTGGGAAATGTACTTTTCCGCATCATCCACCCAATTTACTAAGTGGTCCGTATTATAAACGATTATGCTTTTGTCTGCATAGGAACGCAAGTTCGTAAACTTGGCCGGGTTAATATTGGTATTGTAAGGTTTAAAATCATGATTTAAGTTATACATCTCATTGGGCCATTGTTCGAGTATATATGGGAATTGCCTGTGATTTTTCGGCAGATTAGTGGTCCGGATGGCTCTACCCCAAGAGTCCTTCCGGGCTGATTTTACCTTCTCCGCATTTTTCAATGCTTTCCGGTCTACCGGGAGCTTCTCTCCCTGCTTTGCACGCAAAATACGGTCGATGGCCAGAGCCGCTTGAGCCTGTGTTATTTTTACAGCGGGCTCCAGTTGACCGTCTTCCGTACCGCCGAGGAGACCTAATCTTACGGCATCATACATGTCGTCATTAAGCTTCTCGCCGCTCTGGAGCGCGCGAACGGCAATATGGGCAAGCTCATGCTTACGAAGAGGCTCTTCCCAACCGCGATAGGGAAAAGCCTTCGGCTCAAACCATCCTTGTTCTTCTGCTGCCTGGACGTATGGAAAGCTGTCGGTTCCTTGTTCTACCTGCAAGCCCAGAGCCTCTGTGAGCATTTGAAAGAAAAGATCGCGCGTCACAGGGTCATCCGGGTTAAGCAATCTATTGTCTTTGAAAGGCAGCGATGTAACGGATGCTTCTTCTGCCTCTCGGGAGATTGATGTAACGTTCGCGACATTCGTCGCATGCTCGGCATAAGTCGCTTGTCCGAGTGCGGAAATCATCAGCATTGATGCCATTGCAAGGGAAAGCTTTTTCTTGAATCCTGTTTGCTCCATATCTTCTTCTCTCCATATCCCCGGCTTCTTTCCAAGATGATAGTTAAATAGTACCATATATCTGTAGATTATTACATAAAACGCTAGTGATCTTATCATGAACCGTTGCATAGGAGCGGTTCCATGGTTTCTTGTAGAATAGATTGGGTTTTAGTGGAAGGGGAAATAGATTTCGGATGAAGGAGAGGGGCGTCAATATGTATCGTTCATATGGGGAGCTTTGTACGGAGGTTTATGATCTCAGTAAGCCGCTGGGCTTCTCTTTTGGTGATGTGGAGTTTTACCTGAAGCGTCTTTCAAGCCTTAAGGGGAAGGTTCTTGAGGTCGGATGCGGGTCGGGTAGAGTATTAATTCCCTTATATCAAGCGGGAATTAATATCGATGGATTGGATAACTCGGAAGCGATGCTTGAATCGTGTAGAAGAAGATGCGATGCATTAGAGCTTAATATCGATCTTTATCTTGATGAGATGAATAGCTTTTCTATTCCCTGCAAGTATGAAGCGATTATTATTCCGGGCGGTTCCTTTCAGTTAGTGGAAGGACGCAATCAAGCCATCTCAGCTTTGAAGCATCTTTATTCTTATTTGATACCTGGCGGCACACTGATGATTGACTTATTCGTTCCGACGGATTTGAATGCAAATGATTGTACGACCAAAACATGGAAAACTCCGAGCAATGAAGTGATTGTTCTGGAGGACAAGCGAATTGAACTTAATCTACTAGAGCAGAAAACAGTATCCTTATTGAAATATGAGAAGTGGAAAGATGGAGTATCCATACAAACAGAGCTACAAAGACTCTCAATAAGCTGGTATAGGGATTACGAATTTGAATTAATTCTTGAAGAGTTAGGTTATGAGGTGATCAGGAAGTCGGCTGATTACAAGTTAAATAAAGTACCTGATAGAGCAGGGCAAATGATTACCTATGAAGCCAATAGAGGCGGCGTATAGCCGATGAATTCGGATATCGTCTAACCCGTAGTTGGGGGGCTGTGAAGATGATTACTTATCAAACAATGTCTCCGGATCAAGTAAGTAAGCTGCAAGAAATTGATCGATCGGAGCATATTGATCTCATCTATGAGATGAACAACGGCGAATTAATCGAAAGAGGTATGAATCATCAATGTCCAAACTGGAATGAAGAGCTGTTAAGGGAAATTCAAGAACGCTTTTTGTTTGAAATCGATCACGGAGGAACGGCACTTGGAGCATTCGATGGAGATAGACTTGTTGGATTCGGAGTGCTCGCCCATAAGTTTAGAGGCAGGGATAAAGATCAGCTTCAGATCGATCTGATGTATGTAACGAGCGATTACAGGAGACGAGGAATTGGCACTCAAATCATGAAGACACTAAGTAATGAGGCCTTCAAGCGGGGGGCAAGGTTCCTGTACATTTCATCGACAGAAACCAGATCTGCTGTTTCTTTCTATACACACAATGGAAGTCGTATTGCAGAAGAAATCGATAAAGAGCTATTCGACAAAGAACCCAAAGACATCCATATGATAAAAAAACTATAATTTTCTAGTCGATGAAGTAAGGTGCGTCATATCACGCCATATTTACGCATCGGGGCGCTGCACCCTCGGTCCGCCAGAAGAATTTCGAAGAAGTGCGCAAGCGCAGCCGATATGATCGAACTTATAGACGGATCGATCTTTGGAATCCTTATGCCTCTTGGCGTCGTGAATACAAGAATATTATCTGAAAGATGCTGATTTTATAACTTCAAATTTAATAGGTGATTCAATGTATCAAGTACAGTCTATTTGTCTATTTTTATTTATGTTTATCCTGTTGCTAGGAATAGGACTAGCTTTGAATTTCAATAAAAATAGAAAGGCATTTTTTATTATTTGTAGTTCTACAGTGTTAATTAGTTTTATATTAGCATTAGTTGTAACCCTAAATATCAAAGTGACCAAAAAAGATATTATTAAAAAAACAATAAATGCAAGGCATGGAACAATAATCTCAATAATACAAGCAGATGAAAAACAACAAACACCATTTGGTGAAGAAATAAAAGAATATAATACGGTATATCAAATTCAATATCGAATTGAAGGAAAGTATTATACTGCTTGGTTTCGTTCGGTTGATTTAGCTACAAATATGGAAGAGAGCCTTAATGGAAAAGGTCAGTTTTATAAAGAAAAATGGATATTTAATGAATAAAAGATAACCTGCAGGAGGATCAATGAAGCAAACGATTCTAGATTATCTAAATGATAATTTTCCAGATTTATGGAGCGATATTAATATAAGATTTGAACTAGGAGAACCACATCCTAATGGATCAGACGAACGGATAGAGCAAGTAAACAAAAGAGCTACAACTATTTTTGAAGAAGTACTCCTAAAAGCAAATGATTCTATATTTCTTTACATTAAGGACTGGAATCCTAAAGAAGACATCATGTTTGGTAATACAACTCCAGACTATATCTATAAATTACTGGAAGGTAAGCCGTTTGAAGAAGAGATATTGTATGACCTTGATGAGGACGAAGATGATGAAGGAAATAAGATACAAGTAAGACGAGAATATCTTGTTAGAATACTCTCGGGATATGTAACAACTTTTCCATACAAAAAGATACTTGAAGGAATTTCTCATTATGAACAAGGCAGAGAACCATCTATAGGCCAAAGTATTTATTTCATTAATAAAGAAAAGCAAATCATATTCCATATGTATGATGATCGAGGGTGCATAATTTACGCTAAATCAAAGGAATATTTAAGAAAGCCATATACTGAATATAATGACTGGATAGTAGACTACTGGAGAGAATATTTTGATAGATTATTTGAGGATGTGTGATCCAATGTATAACACTATATTCACACATCAGGACGCAGCACCTCGGTCCGGAACTGAACTTAAGAAGATTCGACCTGAGAAATTCCAGATTGCCGGGGAGCGGAATCAGCCGGAAACATCCAACTCCCTAACCGCGTTGCGGCGAGGGAGTTAGACGTCGTAAAGACGAAATTTCTGAGAGAAATACATATTACAATCAAACACAGATATTTCGACTCTTTCTTCATCTGAGAAGGAGTTTTTTTCTGAATACAGAATTCGTAAATCGTAGGAGATTAAGATTTATGAATTAAATAATAACATTTTCCTAGAGGATGCGTACCCCCCGGGACGGAGCATTTGGTAATAAACGCGTGGAAAAATTCTTATTAGAGAAGGTGCGATTTGGAAGGGTTTTTACATTTTTTTTATTTCTAGTTATCGCAGGATTAGGCGCCATTCATTATAGGCTAAAGGCAAAGAATGATGAAAGAATTATAAATCGATTGGATTTAATCATTAAAGAACTAAGTATTCTCAATAGCAAGGAAAGTGATAAAAAACATTAGCCGGTGTATATCAATAAGCCTGGAACTTCGTCATATTCACGCATCGGGAGGCGTTGCTCCCCGGTCAGGACCGGATCTGAAAGATGATTCGTCTTGAACAGATTGTAGGGAAGAGAATCAGGGACACACCTCTCCCCCTAAGATAAGAGCTATCAAAGGGGGAGAGGTGTTATGAATACAAGATCGTTACGGAAAAACATGCAGACTGCATATTAAAGGAGAAGAACGATGGACATCAAAGAAATTCAAATAATTGTTTCAATTCTATCTGCAATCACCACACTGATTCTATCCATTTTTGGATATTTGATTAATAAGTGGAATAAAAAGAAGACGCAACTGGATGTAATAAAAGAATATTACAAAGAAGGCGACAGCAAAGAGTTAGTTCAAAGTAGAAAGAATCTACTGAATTTAATCGACAAAAGAGATGCAATTCTAAATAATGGCTTTGATGAAGATGCGGCTTTCGTGTGCAATTTTTTTAATAAATGGGGCATGATGGTTAGGTATGGGAATTTACCATTTTACATATTTAAAGGGGCATCAGGGCAAGGTGCCATAAAAATATATAACGTTCTTACGGGATTTATTGAAAAAAGAAGAAACAATAATTCTTTGTATGCAAATGATTTTGAGTATCTTTATAAAAAAATAATCAAATTTGATCAAAAAAGCACTAGGAGAAAATGGTATTTCCTATGGCTGAAAAAATAAGATTTTAATATCATAATAGAGCTGGTAGCCTTACTAAGGAGGCATCTTCATCCGCAATTACCATATTCACGCATCGAGGATTAGCCGGAAACATCCAACTGGCTAACCGCGTCGCGGTGGACCTTTCGGACATAAAGGGAATTGGACGTCGTGAATATAATAACGTTATCTGAAGGTACAGGAAAAACAATAGCTAATCTGGGAGGCCATTATGGACTTTGCTTGTCCTTGTTGCGGTTATAAGACATTAACGGAAGCACCTCCAGGCACATATGACATTTGCGAAATATGTTTCTGGGAAGATGACGGAGTTCAATATCGTGACCCCGATTATTACGGTGGAGCAAATACAGTTTCATTAAGAGAAGCACAAACAAATTTTAATAAGTTAGGTGCATGCGATGAAAGATGTATTAAGTTCGTAAGAAAGCCAACGGGCTCTGACATATACGAAGGCCCAAAAGATATATCAAAAATTCAACGATTCCCTATAAATGAATTAATAAATATATTCTTAGCTACGGGAACCCCTATAGAGACTGTGTTAGATATTTATAAGGGAGTAGTTCACATAAAAGATTCTAATTTTATTTTTAATTCTCATCAATTAGATGACTATATAAGTAGTGATGAATCCATAGAATTTTCCATGTTAATTAACCGAGATAATCCAAACATTAACTTCGGAAATGCTGATGTATATAAGTTGTCGAAGAAAGAAGTTGAAAATAGAATTCGGGAAATAAAATTAAAATTCAAAAAAGCAGTATTACATAAGCATCATTCTTAGTTTTTCAAAGAGGTCTGTACTTACAGGGCGTTACCTCTCGGTCCGGGCAGGAGTTGAAGGAGGATACGACTGGAGTGAACTCAGATACAGGGGGAGCAGATTTCGGCCGGATACAACGACTTCCTAAGATAGGAGCTATCTAAGAATGATCGATATCGTGATTTTGGTTTTATGAGGTATTACATTACATGAATTAAAGGCTAAGGAGAGTTGTAATGGAAAATAATAAGTATCCAGAGAATTACTTTGAACATTACATTGTTAGTTTTCCAGGTATAGGTCATGCACCAAATGAAGCTGGATTTGAAAAACTAGCAAAGTTATACATTGATATTGAAGGAATTGATGAATTTTTCAATCTAATAAAAGAGATACAGATAGTAAAGGAAAATAACGATTGGTCATACTTTGAAAGTATAGCTGAAGATTTTGATATAGAAGGACTAGATGCTGGTAAATTGAAAGAATTGGCCAATATCGCTATAAATGTATTTAACAATATCTCCGAAAGCCAGAATTTTTCGAAAGAGACCCTGTGAATCAAATAGCAGATAATCGCCACAGCAGGGCGAAGGCGCTGATTGTTTAACCGGCGGCTTCGGCGTAGAATAAGGCATAGCAAGGAGGCGAATGCAATGAACGAGGAGACGGCAAGACCGGTCGGAAAATCCAGATCGGTCATGACGGAGCTGGTATTTCCGACCGATACGAATCACCATGGCACGATGTTCGGGGGAACGTTGATGAAGGCCATCGACAAGATTTCCGCCATCTCCGCCATGCGGCATTGTAACAAGCCCGTCGTTACGGCGTCTACGGACAGCCTCGACTTCTTGTCGCCGATTCGGATGGGAGAAGCCGTCGAGCTGGAGGCGTTCGTTACATGGACGCATCGCAGCTCCATGGAGGTATACGTCATTGTTCGGGCGGAAAATCTGTTTACCGGAGAGAGGCGGATTACGTGCACGGCGTTCTCCACCTTCGTCGCGGTAGACGAGGAGGGCAAGCCGGTTCGGGTGCCGCCCGTCGTGCCCGGCAACGATGCCGAGCGCAAGCTGCACGACAGTGCGCCGGAGCGTCATCAATTGCGCTTGAAACGGCGCAGCCAGCGATACGCATCGACAGAATAACGAGTCGAATGTTACAATTAGCAACAAAAGAATGGCTTCGAGGTGTGTTGGAATTGCGTAACTATTTGGATTTATTACAGGATGTCAAGGATCATGGCGTGGCAAAGGGAGATCGTACGGGCACCGGAACGCTGTCCGTATTCGGCAGGCAGCTGCGGTTCGACTTGTCGGAGGGCTTTCCGCTCGTTACGACCAAGAGAATTCACCTGAAATCGGTCATTCATGAGCTGTTATGGTTTCTAAGAGGGGATACGAATATCCGCTATCTGAAAGAAAACGGAGTCAGCATCTGGGACGAGTGGGCAGACGAGAACGGCGATCTCGGTCCCGTATACGGCTCTCAGTGGCGTGCTTGGGAGACGGCCGACGGCCGGACGATCGATCAGATCCAGCAGGTTATCGACGGGCTCAGAAGCAATCCCGACTCGCGCAGACACCTGGTCAGCGCCTGGAATGTGGCGGTCATCGAGGAGATGAAGCTGCCGCCGTGCCATTTTGTATTTCAATTTTACGTGGCCGACGGCAAGCTTTCCTGCATGTTGACGATGCGCTCCGTCGATACTTTCCTGGGTTTGCCGTTTAATATTGCTTCCTACGCCTTGCTCACGCATATGGTCGCTCAGCAATGCGATCTGGAGCCAGGGGAGTTTATCTGGTCGGGTGGAGACGTGCATATCTACTCCAATCATCTGGAGCAGGTCGAGCTGCAGCTCTCGCGCGAACCGCTGCCGCTGCCGACCCTGAACATTTTGCGTAAGCCCGCTTCCATTTTCGACTATAAATTCGAGGATTTCGAGTTTGTCGGATACGAGCATCATCCCGGCATCAAGGCTCCCGTTGCGATTTAACCCGATTCTGACATAAGGAATGATGTGCAATGACCGTTACGTTGATTGCCGCCGTAGCCTCCAACGGGGTTATTGGCAAGAACAACGACTTGCCCTGGAAATTGCCGGCCGACATGAAATATTTTAAACAACATACGCTTGGCAAGCCCGTCCTAATGGGACGCAAAACGTTCGAATCGCTTGGGCGGCCGCTGAAGGACAGAGTGAATGTCGTGCTGTCGCGTTCGCTGGCGAAGGCTCCGGAGGGCTGCGAGCTTGTCCGGTCCGTTCCGGAGGCGTTGGAGCGCTACGGGACCGGCGAGCTGATGGTCATCGGGGGCTCGGACGTCTACGCGCAGCTGCTGGACTTCGCCGATTGCCTGCGGCTGACGGAGATCGGACCGGCGTTCGAAGGTGATGCTTATTTTCCAGAAATCAACCGTGAGAGCTGGCATCTTGTTTCCCGCGATGAAGGTCTATTGGACGAGAAGAACACAATTCCTCATGCCTATTGCGTCTATAGAAGGCAGATCGTCGAATAGTACAAACAATATTACGGTTAATCCATTCTGAGATCGGGATACTTTTGTTAGGATGATCTATCATCGACAACATTTGTTGCAAAGGCATGATGGATGAAGATACCGACAGATGGAGGAAAAAAAGATGTCGACACCTACGGGATTCATGGAATATAAACGCGAACTGCCGGGCGATCGCGATCCGATGGAACGTATCAAGGATTGGAATGAATTCCACCGCACGTTCTCCGAGGAAC
The DNA here is from genome assembly GCF_042651945.1 of Cohnella boryungensis. Classification (NCBI taxonomy): domain Bacteria; kingdom Bacillati; phylum Bacillota; class Bacilli; order Caryophanales; family Paenibacillaceae; genus Cohnella; species Cohnella boryungensis. The sequence goes on from NZ_JBHSED010000065.1 coordinate 17,623, forward strand.
AGCTGCGCACGCAAGGCTCGCGCTGTATGGATTGCGGCACGCCCTATTGTCATACCGGAATCGAGCTGTCGGGCGGACCTTCGGGCTGTCCCGTCAACAATCTCATCCCCGAATGGAATAGCCTTGTCTATCGCGGGCTTTGGAGAGAGGCTTACGAGCGTCTGGCCAAGACGAACAACTTCCCGGAATTTACCGGACGGGTCTGCCCGGCGCCGTGCGAAGGCTCCTGTACGGTCGGACTGATCGGCGATCCGGTCACGATCAAAACGATCGAGCAGGCGATCATCGACCGGGCGTTCGAGGAGGGCTGGGTCGTGGCTCAGCCGCCGAAGTCGCGTACGGGCAAAAAGGTCGCTGTAGTCGGATCGGGCCCCGCCGGACTGGCGGCCGCCGCACAGCTGAACAAGGCAGGCCACAGCGTAACCGTATATGAGCGGGCGGATCGTGCAGGCGGCTTGCTCACCTACGGCATTCCGACGATGAAGCTGGAGAAAGATATCGTGCAGCGCCGCGTGGAGCTTCTAGAGGAAGAGGGAGTCAAGTTCGTTCTCAACACGGAGATCGGCAAGGATATCGCTTCTCAGGAGCTTTACGAGCAATTCGATGCCGTCGTGCTATGCGGCGGAGCGACGAAGGCTCGGCCGATCGGCAATATGGAAGGTCACGAGCTGAAGGGCATTCATCAAGCTATGGATTTCTTGAACAGCTCGATTAGAAGCTATCTGGATTATGACATGAAGGATGGCACTTACATTTCGGGCAAAGACCGCAACGTAATCGTGATCGGCGGCGGAGATACCGGAACCGACTGCGTTGCGACCGCGCTTCGCCACGGCTGCGCGAGCGTCACGCAATTCGGCACCCATGCGAAAGCGCCCCTTGAGCGCGATGCGATCAACAATCCTTGGCCGGAATACCCGAACGTCTATACGCTCGATTATGCCCACGAGGAAGCGAAGGCTCTGTACGGCGAGGATCCGCGCGCCTTCTCCGTATTGACGAAGAAATTCGTCGGAGACGAAAATGGGAATGTCACAGAGCTGCACACGGTGCAAATTCGTCGTTACGTGGACGAGCAGGGACGCAAGATTTACGAGGAAATTCCCGGTACGGAGAAAATTTGGCCCGCCGATCTCGTTCTTGTCGCCGTCGGCTTCGAAGGTCCTGAAAGCACCGTGATCGACCAACTGGGACTGGAGACTGATCGCCGTTCCAACGTCAAGGCGCGTTATGGCCAATACAAGACCAACGTGGACAAAGTATTCGCGGCGGGCGATATGAGACGCGGCCAAAGCCTCATTGTCTGGGCGATTAACGAAGGACGCGAAGCCGCTCGCGAAGTCGACAAATATTTGATGGGAAGCTCGTTGCTCCCTTAATCGATTTGCTTTATTGTAAAGAGGTCGTTTCCGAAGTCGTCGGGGCGACCTCTTTGGCGCGAAACGGAGGAATATTCTAATGATTCGATATGGAGACGAACAGTGGGCGGAGCTGGAATTCAAGAGCTTCCGCTATGAGGCGCAGCGGAGAGACGGGCAGTGGATCGATGTCGCGCTGGTGCCGGTAATGGCGGATCGCACGCCGCTTCCGGCGGATTTGGTTGATTTTTCGATTGTGGCGGTCTGTACGCATCAAGGCCATCCGATTCAATTGATCACGCAGGATGAAGGAGTCGATTGCGAATATCAGCTGACGGAATTCGAGAAAGAGCAGATTAACGCCTTCGTGCGTTCGGAGGAAGTCCGGCTAGCGGTTCGGACTGCGGCGGACCGGGTCGAACAATAACGCGGAGCAGAGAAACCTCGCGAATGCCGTCGGCGGCTGGGGCCGGGGACAGGCTTCCCCCAAATCTTTCCTGTATGTTACACTGGTAAGGCATGCATACGGAGAGAGGGAGGCAGACTATGGAAAGCGCGGCATTGCTATCGCCGACGGACGTTATTACGATCCGCAGATACGTGCACACGAAATATGCGCCGCTACCGGACGGCCGCAGGGCCGAGATTGTGGCGGATGCCATTCGTCGCGCGCTCCAGCAGAAGCTGCCTAACGTCCCGGAGCAGATGCAGAAGGAACTCGTCGACCGTCTGATTGCCCGTTGTCTTCTTGGAGAAAATCGGGATGTGAGAACGGACGACGTGCTGGATATGTTCGTTGAAATCGATCTTGACCCTTCGATGCCGGAAGAGCAGCTGATGAAGGCGATGCTGCAATGGGCGAACGAGAAGTCGCCGGGGCGGTGGAGCCGGGAGCAGCTTGCGACTCGTCTGGAGCGCGGAAGGGGAGAGCTCCGGACGCTTTCCGAAGCGGCGGATACCGTCGATGCCGGAGCGTCTCCAGCGGGGCCCTGGAGTGCTGGCGTACTCCGGCGGCTGCGCAGTCTGGCGAAGCCGCTGCCCGTTCTAGCGTTGCTGGCGGCCCTCCTGACGAGCGTTCTCGCGGGGGTATGGGCATTCAGCCGCTCCGGTAGCCAGGACGAACTGAAGGACTTTCAACCGATGGTTATCGCGCCAATGCCGGAGCCTGTGCCGGATGTCGGGATGCCCGCATGGCTACAATATACGGAGATCGACGTTTCCGCTCTGAAGGCCTATCTGAACAGCCGTAATTCGATGCTCGCGGATGAGCCTTATTTCGGCGCTATTCTGCAGACGGCGAAGCAATACGATATCCATCCGTTGTTTCTGTTCGCGATTACCGGACAGGAGCAGGGGTTTGTGCCGAAATCGCGAAAAGAGGCCAAACGCATCGCGAACAATCCGTTTAACGTCGGTCATAGCTGGATGGAATACAATACCGATATTCACGATTCGGTCGGAATTGCTTCGCGGCTGCTGGTGAAGCTTGCGGCCAGTCGGCCGGAAGGCCACGATCCGTTCCGGTGGTTTAATAAAACCTATGCCGAGGATCCGAAATGGTCGGAGGGCGTACGCAAAATATTCGAAAAGCTGACGCTGCTGCCCGGACTTCCCGAATAGACAACAAGGACTCCCCGAAATTCCGGGGAGTCCTCTTCATAAGAAACCGCTGTTTCGTCATGAGCGAAACAGCGGTTTCTTGTTATCCGTATGTGCGGCTCAGCCCGACTCCTTCATCAGGCTCTCCTTCAGATAGTTGTGGATCGCCGGCGGAACATCGGGCAGCTCTGTCAGCGTGAGCAGGGCCCCGCTCGGCTGAGCGTCGATTGGAATGACGTTGTACGTCCATTCCGTCTCCCGCTTCAGATAGACGGCGTTAATGCCGCAGTGAAGAGCGGGAAGCACATCGGTTCGGATGGAATTGCCGATCATCCAGGTGTTGGCGCGGTCGAAGCGGCCTTCGAACAAAATATTTTCCAGCGCATCGGTGTTCTTATGCTGCCGAACGTAAATCCGATCGTCGAAATAACGCTCAAGGTTCATGCTCTCGATTTTGCGGCGTTGAATGATCGGATCGCCGCCCGTATAGAGGTGCAGCTCGTGGCCTTGCCGGACAAGCGACTCCAGCGTCTCGTCCATAAGGGGATAGGGCTCGACCTCAAGGTCGTAGACGCTCAGTCCTAGCTTCCATAGGTCGTCTACTTCCAGCTGCGACAAGGTGCGTCCGGTATATTCCTGAAAAAAGCGATAGGTGTCGACGAAGGATTGCGGGAAGTGCTCGCTCTTGAAGCCCAATACCTGGACGCCGGCAATGTCGATCTCGGTCTGCTTGGCGGTAATCGTCTCGCGTTCGATTCCGGTCGGCCCGAACCACTCCAGCATCTGATCGGCGAAGCGGTCCAAAATATGATGAAAGTACTTATTGCAATAAATCAAAGTATCGTCAAGATCGAACAGAATCGTTTGGCTCATTCGTAGCTGACTCCTTACTCTAATGCTTAGTTCGGCCTCCATCAGCCTATCCTGTGTTTATGTTCTTTATCGGAGGCGGTGTCGGTTCTATATTCATTATGGCGATTGAAAACGGGTTTGTAAATGACGGCAAATACCAAAACTACAAATAGGCCCCTCGGGGACCGAAGGGCGGAGGTGAGAACAAATGGCCAAGAACGGGGAGCTTCATCCTGCGCATTCCAGAACGCCTCAACAGCGCAAAGAGCGCGAGGAGGAAATCCAGCTGCGGAAAATGCGGCGATATCCGCCGAGCCTTAACGGCATAAATAAAAATCTGCCCTGAGTGCGCCCGTCTCACGCGTATTTCATAATCTTCTCTGCGAGGTCGCGCTTGATCAGCCGAATGCGCTGGCGGACATAGAAGTCGTAGCTGCCCCCGGTTAACTCGCGGGGGCTCATGGTGTTGCCGGAGTCGTTATCGACAATGATCAGCTGGCCGTTGTCGTAAAACTTGAAGGTTAAGTCCCGAGACGGTCTGGAGCCTCTCTGAGGCTCCAGGTAACGGAGATGCTCGCAATTCACCATCCATTATCCCACCTTAGAAATGTGATTTTGAGAACACATGTTCTTGTGTTTAGTATAGCAAACATTTGTTCGTATGGCAAGGGATGGCATAATGGCTTACACTAGGTTTATATTGGATTGAAGGGATAGGACAGCCATGATCGTAGTTTCAGGTTTAACTCGGAAAATTCCCGACGGGAAAACGATATTGGATCACGTAAACGTACGGCTTGAGCCCGGCACCTTCATTGCGGTCGTGGGCTCAAGCGGAAGCGGCAAATCGGCATTGTTGAAGGCGCTTGCGCTCAGGGAAGTCTGGACGGAAGGCGAGTACCGGGTAGACGGCAAGGATTTGATGGAAGCCGGCTTTCTTGCGAAGATGCGCTATCGCAGGCAGATTGCGTACCTGGAGCAGAAGCCGATATTGTACGAACGCAAATCGGCATTGAAAAACGTGCTGATCGGCGCATCCGAACAGACGCCTCTGTGGCGTCGCGTTACGGGTATGGTTCGCAGCGACGATCATATGGGCGCTATGGACATGCTGGAAAGCGTCGGGCTGATGGAACGGGCCCAGCAGGTCGTCGAGAAGATGAGCGGCGGCGAGCGCCAACGGATCGCGATCGCGCGCTCCCTTGTCCACGGTGCGCGTCTTGTGCTGGCGGACGAGCCCGTATCCGGTCTGGATCCGCATACGGCCGAGGAGATGATGGCCACCTTGAAGAAGCTGTGCCATGAGAAAGGCACGACGATCGTCGCAGCGCTGCATAGGGTAGAGCTCGCGGAGAAGTTTGCCGATGAGATATGGGGCATGCAAGAAGGACGCTTGATCATAAACATTCGAGGCAGGCGGCTGACGGCGTCGGAGAAGCTCCGATTGACCTAGCTGCCGCGCTTCAAATCCTTCATGGCCTTGACGGCCGAGTCCGAACGGCTTGCGTATTCGTTCGTTCCTTCAAGGAGCAACGGAGCGCAGGCCGTTTTTTTTCTACGGCTGACCAATTAACGCGCTTCTTTGGACGTGTCCTTCTCAACCTGTTTTTCAATATCTCGGATGCCGCGTAACGATTTTGATTGGTCACCGAAGCCCGTAGCAACGTAAGATAATGCTCGTATAACCTCATGGAATTTCGCTCAGACGTTGCCGCGCCGCGCTCATTCAATTCCTTTGTAAGCTCCCCGACGAGCGCCAGTACGTCAAAACCATATTATGTTACTATAGCGATCGGAGTCTGAACAGAATAGCGTTTTCCAGAATGGCGCAACGACTCTCCCGGATAGACAGGCATTCTTAGGGAGAGTAGAATGGAGACGTTGCGTGAATCCGCTTATATTTCCAATTCATGAAGGGGAAGGGGCTGCGGACACCTCGTTCAACGCAAGGAGGCCGATGGGATGATATTCAAATATTGGCGCAGAGTTCGACTTTTGCACAAATTAATCGTGATCGTCATCCTTTTTCTGATCTTTCCGGTTCTGGTCTTCGGCTATTATTTGTTTTCCACGAGTTTGCCCCTTGCTCAAAAGGAAAGCCGAGAGATGCTGGAAAAGGTCGCATACCAGCTGAACGAGAATATCGAATACCGGGTGATCGGCTACCAGAACATTCTGATGCAGATCGCGCTTGATCCTAGAATCACGACAGCCCTGATCCAGCCGTATCAGTCTCTCCAGGAAGAAATCGTGGCGATCCAGCAGATCAACTCGGTCGTCAACCGGATCGGGGCGTATTTTCCGATGAGGAGAATCCAATTCTACAAAAACAATTCCAACCTGCATGAGGACGGCGGAACGATCCTAAATCTGGATAAGGCGGAGTCGGAGATCTGGTATCCGGAGATGGAGAAAGGCGATCGGCAGTTTTACTGGCACTTCCAGAAGCGGGGGGAGAGCGGCCAGCCTACTCTGCATTTGAGCATATGGCTTGTGGATTATTTGACCAACGAAAAATTCGGCATTATTCATATGGAAGTGACGAACCGGGCGCTGTTCGATCAGTTGTCCAATCCGTTGGAGTTCAAAAAAGGCTGGATTGCGGTCGCCGATGCGCAGGGGAACCTCTTGACCGATTTTATGGATCGGCAGGCGGGCGATACGATTGGGCAAGTCCAGGAATGGAATCGGGTCTATAAAGAGCCGCGAGGCTGGTATCCGACGAAGGTCAACGGAAAGCAGAGCATGGTCGTATACGAAACGAACCGACTCGGGTGGAAGATTATGACGGTCGTCAGCCAGGAGGAGCTGTGGCAGAAGCTGCGATCGATTCAAAATGCGGCGCTGGCCGTCAGCATCGTGTTCGTGTTATTGACGTTCTCCGTGCTTACCAGCTTCGGCCTTAAAGTGTCCAACCGTCTTAATTCGCTGATCCGAAGAATGAAAAGGGTGCGGGACGGCGACATGGGACTTACCGTCAAAGTCTACGGCAACGATGAATTGGCCGACGTCGAAGAAGAGTTTAACAACATGTCCAGCCGATTGGAGAGGTCGCTTCAGGACATCTCCGAGGCCAGGAGCGCGGCCGAGATCGAGAAGCTGAAGCTGCTGCAGGCGCAGATTAATCCTCACTTTCTGTACAACACGCTGGCGCTTGTTAAAAGCATGGCCATGGACGTCGGCTCTTCCGAAATTAGCGGTACGGTAGATGCCTTGGCCAAGTTCTATCGCCTGGCGCTTAACCGGGGAATCGATCTTCTGCCGTTGCGGGACGAGCTGGAGCACGTTCGCGCCTACTTGGATATTCACGAGTCGAGATTTCCGGGCAGATTAACGACTCATTTCGATGTCGAGGAGGAGGCCCTGTCCTGCGAAATCGTCAAAATTACGCTGCAGCCCCTCGTCGAGAACGCATGCTTGCACGCGTTCGTTCATACCGGAGGCCGGGGCAAGCTGACCATCGAGGCCAGATTGCGCGATCAAATGCTTTACATTACAATCACGGATAACGGTTGCGGGATGACGCCGGAAAAATTGCAGGAGCTGCTGATGAACGCCAACGAAGCGGAGCAGCGCGCGGGCTTCGGGATCTACAACGTGAGCGAACGGTTGAAGAGGCGCTATGGCAAATCGTTCGAGCTCGGCATCCGCAGCGCCCCCGGCGCAGGCACTTCGATTCAATTGCGAATTCCTCAGCAGGGCATCCTTAAAGCTTCGCCGGGCGATTCCCATGGAGGTAGCGGACATGGACTTTAAAGTGTTTGTAGTAGACGACGAGGAGCGCCAACGGAACGCGATCATCAGACATATCGATTGGGAACGGTATCACATGCGCGTCACCGGACAAGCGGAGGATGCGGGTTCCGCGATCGAGCTGGCCAGGCAGGACGTTCCCGACCTGCTCGTCACGGATATACGAATGCACGGAGTCAGCGGGCTCGAGCTGTCCGCCAGAATGAGAGAGCTGAACCCCCGGCTGCGCGTCATCGTAGTTACCGGCTACGAAGAGTTCGAGTACGCCAAGTCGGCGCTCGACATCGGCGTCGATGCGTTCCTGGTCAAACCGATCAGGTTTGAAGAATTGTCGGCGATTCTGGAGCGGATCTGCCAATCGGAGCAGCAAGAATTGTCGAAGATGAGAGAGGATATGCGGATCAAGGAGCAGCTCGACGCCTTCAAGCCGATCGCGCGCGAACAGTTGCTTCAAGAAGCGATGCACGGGCTGATTATCGGGGAAGAGGCGATCAGGACACGGGCCGATGCGCTCGGGATGTTCGCGCGGAAGGGCCTGCGGCGAGTGTTCGTCATCGTGATCGACCCGGATACGGACGCGTCCGGCTCGAGAGAGGAGCAGGTTTCCCAAGTCGGACAAACGTTCGGGGAGACGGCTTCGCTCCAGTGCGGTCCCTTGCTGGAGGAGCGGATGACGACGCAGCGCGGCAATATTGTACTCCTTCTGCAGCAGCAGGAGGGGTCCGATTTCGAGCGCGAGACGGATCTCCTTCTGGACCGCCTCGGCCGCGAGGCCGTCCGGATCGAGGGCTGTAAAATCAGCCTGGGAGCCGGCCCGGTCGTCGATGCGTTGAGCCAATTGAGCAAGAGCTTCCTGCTGGCGCAAAGAGCGGTGAATCGGAGGCTTCTCGGCAACGACGAGCGAACCTTCAACTGGCGGGATCTTCAAGAGACAGGGCCGAGCCCCGACAAGAGCGCGGAAGAGCTGATCGGAGATTTCCTCGAAGTGTTCGCAGCGGGAGACAGCCAGAGCAGCCTGAGCTTGCTGGGGGAGATCGTGCGCAGAATTGCCGGCAACCCTCAGATCGACGAGACCCAGCTCAGAAGCTTGTGCCTCCAACTGATCAGCGGAGCCAACCGCATCGCGGCGGAGATCGGCGACGTCGGTCGCCGGATCGGTCCGGAGAAGAAGCTGTGGGAGCAGATTCTGGCCTGCAAGGAAGAGCCGGAGCTTCTGCAGGAGACGGTGCGCATCATCACCGGCTTGTGCGATTTCATTGCGGACAAGAAAAAAAGCCCGTCTCAGATCGTCGTCCAGAATGCGCTGGATTATATGCATAAGCATTATTCGGAGAACCTGTCCCTGCGCTCGGTAGCCGAATCGGTCTTCCTGAGTCCCAATTACTTGGGGGCGCTGTTCCGGTCCGAGCTGGGCGTGTCCTTCACCGATCAGCTCATTCAAATCCGGGTGAACCAAGCCAAGGAATTGCTGCGCCAGCCGCAGCTGAAGCTGTATGAGGTGGCGGAGAACGTCGGCTACCAGAACGTCGGCTATTTTACGAATCTGTTCAAGCGTATAACGGGATGGAGTCCCAAGGAGTACAGAACGTACCTGGGAATCTCTCAGCAAGATTAATCTATCGGAGCGGCGGGCGCAGCAGGCCCGCCGCTTCTTTTCTTTTTGGACAGTCGGATCGAATAAAGCGTCATAGCGCAATTTATCGTGCATTGCGATTATTGTAAGCGCTTCTATCGTTGCCTATAATGAAATTCACGCGCGGAACAAACACAGTATGATGACCGGTCGACAGGGCTTATTCAGCTGAAGAAAGGGGAATCTCCGCCAAGTGACTTCACTCTATGCTATCGCAAGGAAAGGCGTGCTGCCGCTCTACGCCTTTGTTTTGCCGGGTATTGCGCTTATCGTGCTATTCAACTACATTCCGATGCTTGGGCTGCAGATCGCTTTCAAGGACTACAGCTTTCGCGACGGGATCTGGGGAAGCTCCTGGATAGGCTGGCAAAACTTCGAAGAGTTCGCGGCCAGCACGGATTTCTGGAGAGCGACGGGAAATACCCTCTTGTTAACGCTGCTCCGGCTGCTCTTCGTATTCCCGACGACGATCCTGGTTGCGTTGCTCATCAATGAAGTCAGAGCGATGCGGTTCAAGCGCTTCGTTCAGTCGTTCAGTTATTTGCCGCATTTTATTTCATGGATCGTCGTTATCGGCTTTCTCGACGCGTTCCTGTCGATTGACGGCGGCGGGGCCAACTCGCTGCTAAGAACCTTCGGCATCGAACCGATCGCCTTTATGGGATCGGAAGGGTGGTTTCGTCCGATCTTCGTTCTAAGCAGCATGTGGAAGGAAATCGGATGGGGGACGATTTTATATTTGGCGGCGATCGCCGGCATTAATCCGGTGCTTTATGAAGCCGCTGTCATGGACGGAGCCGGCCGCTTCGCCCAGATGCGCTATATTACGCTTCCGAGCCTGGTTCCCATCATTTCGATTGTTCTCATTCTAACGGTTCCGAGTTTGTTGAGCGTAGGGATCGATCAGATTTATGCGATGATCAATCCGGCCAATATCGGCGTAGCCGAAGTCATCGACACCTATGTGCTGAGAATGGGGATCGGGCAAGCCCAATATTCCCAAACGACGGCCATCGGGCTTGTGATGAGCGTGATCGCAACCATTCTGCTTTTGCTCAGCAACGCGATATCCAAACGTATCGGGGGCGAAGGGATATGGTAGGAAAGCGGGTGAGTGAATGGGACGGCTAACGCTGGCGGATCGTACTTTTAACGGATTGAACGGATTGTTACTAAGCTTCTTCGCCTTTCTGTGCGCCTACCCGTTGTGGTACATTCTGATTCTTTCGTTGAACGAAGGAAGAGACGCGAGCCTGGGCGGGATTTACTGGCTGCCGAGAGCGTTTACGCTAGATAACTTTCGGGTCATCCTGTCCGACGATACGATTATTAACGCATTATGGATCACAGTTGCGCGTACGGCAATCGGGACGATCGGCTCGCTGCTGGTCACGTCGATGGTCGCCTACGCCTTGTCCAGGAAGGAATTGCCCGGACGGAAGCCCCTGCTTCTTTTGTTCTTGTTCATTATGCTTTTCAACGGCGGCTTGATCCCTTTTTATCTGCAGCTCATGAATTTGGGCTTGATCAACAGCTTTTGGGTTTACGTCGTTCCGGGGATGTTCAGTATTTGGAATATGTTCGTCATGAAGACATCCTTTCAGAACAACATTCCCGAAAGCGTGGTAGAATCGGCTAAACTGGACGGGGCAGGCTATACTCGCATTTATTTTCATATCGTGCTTCCGTTCTCCGTACCCTTATTCGCGGCTCTCGGTTTATTTACCGCCGTCGGGCAGTGGAACGATTGGTTTACGGGAGCCTTCTTCGTGAACGATCTGTCCCTGCAACCGCTTCCTACTTATTTGCAGCGGATTATGAGCACCATTGAAGCGAGCAATATGATCAGCGCCAGCCAATTGGCCAATGCGAATTCAACCAGCATGTACAATCCGGACGCGATCACCTCCAAGTCTGTCCGTATGGCTACGACCGTCATTACGATATTGCCGATCCTATTCGTCTACCCTTTCGTACAGCGATATTTCGTCAAGGGCGTGCTGATCGGCTCGGTCAAGGAGTAGCGCAGGCAGGCTCGTGTAACCACAGGAGTGCCGGAAAAAGGGACTCCGAAGCGTTCCGCATTTTATCCAACGATCACATAAGGGGGAAATTCAGTATGGGAATCAAATGGAAGAAGAGCGCGATAACGATATTGTCATTGGTTTTGACGGCATCACTGGTAGCGGCCTGCAGCGGAAAAGACGGTGCATCTCCTGCAGCAAGCGAGGGCGGGAAGGAGAACGCGGAGGCTCGGCAGACGAAATATTCGTTGTACGCGCCGGCTTTAACGACGCCTGTCAATCTGGATGGGAAGATCACACAGGAGGTCATGAAGAGATCGGGGATTACTTGGGACAAAGTGGAGATCGGCAATGGGGGGGACCTGACTCAGCAAATCAACCTGAAGCTGGTGGCCAGAGATTTTCCGGATGCGATTATTCTACCCTCCGACAGCCTGATTTGGTCGAGACTGATTGACGAAGACAAGCTGCTTCCATTGGACGAATACTTCAAGAATGAAGCCGAATATCCGAATCTGGCCAAGATCGACGACCGGATTATCGATAACTGGCGAGCGGCGGACGGTCATATTTACTTCGTGCCGTCGGCGTACGAGCAGGTGGTGGACGAGCCTTCCGCTTGGCAGGGCAATGCCCAAGGGCTGTGGGTTCAGAATACGCTGCTGGAGAAAGTCGGCATGACCTTTGAAGACTTGCAGACGCTCGAAGGCTTTGAGAGCTATCTGAACGCGATCAAAGGGATGAAAGACGAACAAGGACGTGACGTCATTCCGTTGTCGCTCGGCGGCGAGAATTTTGCGGGCCTTGAGGTGGTCATGTCGATGTTCGGCATCGGCAGCTCCGGCAACGGCTGGAATGAGCAGGACGATGGCACGGTCATTCAGGATTACAAGCTTCCCGGATTCAAACAGGCGTTCCAATGGCTGAATCGCATGAGCTTGAACGGCCTTCTGGATAAGGAAACGGCCTTCCAGAAGAAGGATCTGTTCCTGGAGAAAGTGAATAATGTGCGGTTTGGCGCCATGCTCTCCGGAGGATGGGACAATCCGAACCTGACGCTGCTTAGAAACAACAAGATTCCGGAAGCGATCTCGTACAAGGAGCTTGAAGCCCAGGGCTTCCCGGCCGGATGGTTATTCCCGACGAAGCTTCCGGCCCTGCTCGGGGTCAAACCGGCTCAATATGCCAACTTTAACCCGTTCGGCAACAACGGAGCGGGAATCAGCGCGAACGCGAAGGATCCGGATCGGCTGATGAAAGGGATCGATTGGATGCATACGGGGGAAGCCTTCATCCTGATGGAGTATGGAATGGAAGAGATGGGCGCTTATCGGATGGAGAACGGCGCCGTCGTCGTCAACGAAGAAGTGTTCAGAGGCCCTCAATTCTGGGGAGGGGACGCAGGCGGCATGGCCAACGTCACGGAGCACGGATTCTGGTGGTGGAAAAATCTTGCAAGCGTCGGCAACACGCACATCAAGACGATGGAATCGCCATGGCCCGCATATAATGCGATGCTCTACCAGGCAGAGGAACTGAACCACGAGCAAGGAACGTTCGGTCTGATCCCGAAGGCCAGCCGGATTAAGCCGATTATCGGAGGCAAGGTAGAGAAGTATACGCCGGTGCAAGCCGATATCCGTTTGCAGTACTATGCGAAGATGCTTGTGGCCAAAAACGAGCAGGACTTCGAAACGGCGTACAGCCAGTTCATGAACGAGATGAAGGTTCGCGGCCACGACGATGAGAGCAACGAGGAGTTCAACGAGCAATTCAAGGCCTACAGCGATACGCCGGCGGGCAAGATCGAGATTTCGGTCAAACGCACTTTGCCTCGCAATGTATACAACGATAAGCCGATGATCGTCGGGGAATAACAGAAGTGGAGCGTGAAATCTTGAATTCAACGTCAACGGTCGCACCGAATCATGTCAATATCATTAATTTTATTCGCGGCGTAGAACCGAGAGAGCCGATCGACCTGCTCGAGCCGGTGAAGGAGCAGCTGGCGCTGGTTCAGAAGCATGGCTTGCGGGCGACGTGGTTGCTGCAATACGACGCGTTGATTCAACCGGCCTTTACCGATCTGCTTCATCGGGAAGCGAATGCTTCCCAGGAGATCGGCGTATGGTTTGAAGTCGTTCAGCCTTTGGCGGAGAAGGCCGGCATTCCGTGGAGAGGCCGATTCGCCTGGGATTGGCACGCCCATATCGCCTTCTCCGTCGGCTACGCGCCGCAGGAGAGAGAACGGATGGCGGATGTGCTGATGGAGGACTTCCGGCAAGCGTTCGGTCATTATCCGCAATCGGTCGGCTCCTGGTTCCTGGACGCGCATTTGCTCGGCTATTTGTGGGACAACTATCGGATTGTCGCTTCCTGCAACTGCAAGGATCAATGGGGAACGGACGGCTATACGCTTTGGGGAGGCTACTATAATCAAGCCTACTACCCCAGTCGGAGGAACGGGTTCATGCCCGCGCAGACGGCGGAAGGGCAAATCCCGGTTCCCGTGTTCCGCATGCTGGGCAGCGATCCGATCTACCAATACGACGCCAAGCTCGGCGGAAACGGACAGAGCGTCATTACGCTGGAGCCGGTCTATTCGGGCGAAGAAGGCGGAGGCGGCATCCCGGAGTGGGTCAGATGGTTTTTCGACGTCAATTTCCGCTCCGAGCAAGTGTCCTTCGGCTACGCGCAGGTCGGACAAGAAAACTCGTTCGGTTGGGCGCTAATGAAGGATGGCTTAATCGATCAGGTGGAACTGCTCGCCGCCAAGCAGGCGGAGGGGGCGCTGACCGTCCAGACGTTGGCGGAGTCGGGCAGATGGTTCAGGCGGCAGTATCCGGTAACTCCGGCCGCTTCCATCTGCGCACTCTCGGATTGGCGGAACGAAGGGCGTCAATCCGTATGGTACAACAACCGGTTTTACCGAATGAATCTGCTGAATAACGGCGGCGAGCTCTCGATTCGAGACATTCATCTATTCGACGAGAACTATGAAGAGAGGTACTTGCAGGACGTATGTCCGGACCGGAACAGCCATTACGATACGCTGCCCGTCGTGGACAGCGCCCGTTGGAGCGACGAGCGCGTATCCGCGGGCATTCGTCCGGTCGCGTTCGATAAGGAAGGAAGAGAGCTGCCGATCGCGGTGAGAGCTATCGACACGGACGAATCGACGGACGGCGAGCTCGCCCTTCGCATCCATCTGGAAGACGAGCGTACGCTTCATATTCGCTGCTCGGAGCAGGGCGTGGGCTTTGCCGCCGACTGGCCGGACTGGGGACTCCGTCTCCTCTGGGGCGATACTCCCGAGCTGCCGGAGGTGAAGCTGGAGCAGGCAGGCATCGCGTACGCGTTCAACGGCCATCCGTACCGGATCGGAACGGAGGGGGCGTGGCCGCCGATTCTCTTGACCGGAGGGGCGCGAGGCGCCGGCAACGGGATCGAGCTTCGCGCTGCGGGCAGTGAACTGAAGTTGAGATTGAGCTGATAATAAGCGGGACACGAGACACCGGAACGTGCGAACGAGCCGGCTGTCTCGTTGTTCGCTTTGGTCATCCATGTCCGTCGCACGGACTGAAGGGAGTGTTAACGTGAGCTTGTTCGAAGGCATGAAACGAGAGTTCTCCGATCCTTCTCCGGAATACAGGCCGCAGCCGTTCTGGTTCCTGAATCACGATTACAAAAAGGATGAGCTGGCGTGGCAGCTCGAGGAGATGAAACGGCAGGGCGTCGGCGGAGTCGTGCTCCATTCGAGGCATGGCAAGAGCGCGGAGTATATGTCGCGAGAATACTTGGATATGCTGGCCTTCTGCGCGGAGGAGTGCAAGAAGCGGGACATGGTCGTATGGCTGTACGATGAAGACAATTGGCCGAGCGGCACCTTCGGCGGTAAGCTGACGAGGCGGCATCCGGAGTATCGGATGCGCTATCTGCGTCTGGAGGAGAGGCGGCACGAGGGCGCAGAGAAGGTACGGCTCGATTTTCGGGACGAGGAAAATAACGAGCTGATCGCGATTCTCGCTTACCGCGTGCTGCGGGAGGAAGGCGAGCGGGTCGTTCTGGCGAAGGAGCCCTATGAGATCACGCACTTGCGGTCGCAGGACTGGACGCCGCCTCAGTCCGGAAAGTATGTGATCTTGGCTTGCTGGGAGTGCGAGATTGCCGAGAAGGTCACCTTCGGAGCGGGATACTATCTGGATACGATGAATCCCGAGGCGGTGCATGCCTTCGTTAACGTCGGTTACGAGCCGTTTCTTGAACTGCGGGAGCATTTCGGCCGCACGATCCAGGGCGTCTTCACCGACGAGCCGGGCTTGATGATTCATGACGGCTTCTTCGGCACGGAAGCCATCCGGACTTCCGTCCGAACGTTGAACGATAACCTGCCGGGATACGTTCTGGGCTGGACGCGGAATATGCTCTCCAGGTTCGAAGCGGAAGAAGGCTATTCGCTTCGTCCGTTGTTAGGCGCTCTTCTCTACGAGCTTGACGAGGTCAGCCATACCGTGCGGGAGCATTACTACGGCGCATTGACGCGATGGTACGTCGACGCTTATCACGGCACGCTGAGCCGATGGTGCGAGACGCGGGGGCTGGCCTACATCGGCCATACGTTGGAGGAGCCGCTTTGGGGACAGGCGCGCTCTCAAGGGAACCAGACGAGGGTGCTGCAGCAATTCCACTATCCGGGCGTGGATTACTTAACGAAGGGGATAGGGACGAAAGAAAATCCTTACCGCATCCTGTCCGTGAAATGCGCTTCTTCCGTAGCTCGTCTGGAGGGCAAGCGGCGAGTGGTGTGCGAGGCGTTCGGAGCGAGCGACCACGGGTATTCGATGCGGGATAGACGGATGGACGCCAATTTTATGGCATTCCTGGGCGTCAATTTATTCATTCCCCATGCCTTCTATTATTCGTTCGAGGGGTACCGCAAAACCGATTTTCCGCAAACCGAGTTCTATCATGCTCCGCATTGGGATCATTATCGAAGCTTCGCCGACTATACCGGCCGACTGTGCATGCTCGGCAGCCTGGGCAAATCCGTATCGAAAATTCTGCTGTTGTCGCCGATCCACACCGTGTACCAGGAGATGTTCCGGGACGGAAAGGCCTTCAAGAGCCTGCGTGCGGACGAATTGTTCTCTTATCTCTCGGACAGGCTGATTCGCAACCGGCTGGATTTCGAGTATGCCGACGAATGTCAGATCGAAGAAGGGACGGCCTCGGAGGCGGGGCTGACTTTCCCGAACTGCGAGGGCGAATTTCCGATTGTGATGCTACCGGCCATGAAGGTCATGGGGCTGGATACGGCACGGAAGCTGAACGCCTTTGTCCGATCGGGAGGGCTGCTGATCGCGCTGGAGGAGCTTCCCGTTCACAGTACGTTCGTCGCGAACGATCCCGAGCTGGCGCAGGAGATCGATTCCTTGTTTCCGAGCACCGTCGGCGAGGGAGGCTGGCATGCGTACGGAGACGGTCGAACGCTCTTTATGACATCCGAGCAGCTTCGCGGCGACGATACCGCGGGACTGTGCGAGGAGCTGCGCCGTCGACTCGAGGACGAGGATCCGGCCAAGCCGTGGATCGTCCCCCCGTCAAGCGCGGAGCAGGTCGTCATTACGGGCAAGCGGATGGCAGACCGGCTGTTTACGTGGATTTTGAATTGGTCGGACCTCCCCGGTCGGCTTCAATATCGTTCGCCATCTGGTGAAGGGCTGCAGGAATGGGAGCTGGAAACGGGGCGGATTCGCTCGCTGAACGAGCAAGAGCTGCTGCAATTCGAGCTGGCTCCGGGGCAATTGCGAATCGTGGCTCAGACATTCGAGGAAGCGCCGCAAGAGCCGGCTTCCGGATACCGGCAGAGCAGCTTGCGAACAATCGACCTTTCCCCGGAGTGGAGCTTCGAGCCGGAGGACGGCAACGCGCTGATTTTGGATCGCTGGGAGGTGACGATGAACGACCGTCAGGCCAGAATGCCGGTCCGAATGCCCGGTCAGGTCAACACCTTCCGAAAGACGATTCAAGTCCGGGACGAATGGATCGAAGCGCAGACGGGGATCGAACGCGGGCAGGCAAAGCCCCGCGAACGGAAGCGCGGCGTCTATTTGGTGCTTGACGACCTGAAGCAGGAGATCCAATCGCATATCGGATTTCTGTCGCGCCGCCGCAGCGTGGAGATATTCGTGAACGGGGAGAGGCTTCCCGCGCTTGAGCCGGCGCAATGGCAGGATCGTTTCTATCGTTGGGCGGAGATTTCCGCTCTTCTCCGAGGCGGGGACAATACGATTGAAATTTTGATCTTCTCTCTGCTTGAACCGATGCCCAACTTTGCCTTTCCCGCTTTCCTGACGGGCGACTTCTCGGTGACGGACGATGAAGCGCTGACGGTCCCGGCCGCTCGTCTTTCGGGCTACTGGACGGATAGAGGATATCCTTATCTGTCGGGGAAGGGCGTGTATAGCCAAACCTTCGAATGGCAGCCGGAGCCTGCTGCGGGAGGAAGCGGCGGCCGGGAGATCTCCGTTGAACTGGAGGTTGAGGAGGTTCGGGAGACGGCGCGGTTAAGGGTGAACGGCAAGGATGCCGGCGTCCGATTATGGCCTCCGTACCGTTGGGACGTAACGCCATGGATCGTTCCCGGCAGGAACCGAATCGAGCTTCAGGTCGCCAACACCTTGGATAATATATATAGCAAGAACGTGATTCCCTCGGGGATCGGGGGGCAGGCCCGGCTGACGGTAAGTTCAACGTCTCTTGGGGCTTCACGGTAAAAGCAATAAGGGAGCTGGCGGCTCATCCCGGGCCGTCTTCCTCCGCCCTTCGGCGGAGGGAGAGCCTTCTATGCGTGACAACGGCGATAAGAACCAGACAGCAGACGATGGTGACGATCGGGAACAATAGGGTGATCGGGGAGTAATGCTCCAACGCCCATATTGACGCCAGATTCCGCACCGTAACAGCAGGCTTTCTTCGAACGGTTTGACGAACAAAGGGATTATGCTGTCCATGGACGGCATTCAGCCTGAAAAGGGAAACGAGACGCTTTACGTCGTCCGTGAGGTATTCAGCGGACTTGTTTTGGGCTGCCAAAAATCTGAAAAGCGGATCTTCCAGCGAACTCCAGTCGCTTCTTGGGCCAGTGAAGGAATTGGGCTTTCCTGTCATTGGCTTAGTGAGCGACGGCCAGCATTCTATTCGACTAGCCATGGAAACGACGTGGCCGGATGCCCCTTACCAGTTGGCTAAAAAAGGGCTTATTCTCCTAAAAAGGAACGTTTCTTTCGTCAGACCAAGACCAAACACCGTCGAATGACAGGCCGCCGCAGCTGGAACGATTACATTCTACGAAGTGGTTTGATCAAGAAAGAAAACGATGGAACGGCCGGCTGTTGGAAGGAGTCAAACGACGGAGTTTTCGTAGAAACCCGACATTGTATCTGAAAAACATCGAAAATAGAGTAAGTGCGTTAATTGGTCAGCCGTAGTTTTTTTACCTGGTTAAATGCGTTCATTATGCGACGCGGTGGCAATCTTGGGGACGATTTCCCGAAGGGAGGGCAAAGGCAGGCGGTATGAACATATAGTAAGAACAGGGAGGCGATGGAGGGTGAATACGGCTCAGCGATTGGGATACGGCAAGGAACAGAAGCTGCTGATCGTCAATGCCGACGATTTCGGGCTTTGTCGCAGCGTGAACGAGACGGTCGTCGAGCTGCTGAAGGAAGGCGCGATTCGTTCAACGACGATCATGATGTGCTCCGCCTGGTCAGACGATGCGATTGCCCGCTTCCGGATCTCCGTACCCCATGCGGGAATCGGCATTCACTGGACGCTGACGAGCGAATGGCCGGCCTTCAAGTGGGGCCCGGTATGCCGGAGCAGGCCGACAAGCACGTTAACCGCAGCCGGAGGATGGTTCCCTGAGACGGTCGCCGAGATCGAGCGAACGGCCGACCCCGAAGAGGTGCGCTGCGAGCTGATTGCGCAGACGGACGCCGCCATCCGTTCCGGTCTGTCGCCGACCCATGCGGATAACCACATGGGAAGCCTGTACGGCTTCTACACCGGCAAAGACCTGCTGCCCATCGTCTTCGACATTTGCGCGAAGTACGGCCTGCCTTTCCGGCTGCCGCGCAGGCTTCTCCCGGTCGGCGGCAGATCGATCCCTTCCGAATTGCTTGAGCGCGCGAAGCTCAGAGTCCGCCAGGCGGACGATCGGGGAATCGTTCTTCCCGATTATGTGCTCGGTCCGGAATACCGAATGAGGGACGGAGATCGGTATGAGGCTGTCAAGAGCGAAGGGATCGGCTTGCTCCGGTCCCTGCTTCCCGGAGTAACGGAGTGGATCGCCCATCCGGCCCGGGCGACGGCGGAGCTGCGGTCTTTCCACGGCCATCCGGACAAACGGGAAATGGAGCTTGCCTTCTGGCGGGACGTTGACGTTCGGACGGTTCTGGCCGAAGAGAGCATCGAGCTGATCGGTTGGAGAGAGCTTCAGCTCCTGCAGGCGAGCTTATCCGCATAGCGTGCAATTTTTGGCAGATGTCCGCAATTCGGGAAGGATTTTCGCTGCAAATCGCGAATTATTTATTGTTTGTATATTGTCAATTTTCTGAATGTTCCTTCACTTCAAGCGAAAGGGGATTGCAGAAAGACATGGTGATGCTGCCTAAAGTCAACGAGCTCGGTTTTTTTGAAATTCGGCTGGAATCCATCGGCGGGCTGGGCGCCAATCTGGCGGGGAAGATGCTGGCGGAGGCCGGGGTTATGGGAGCCGGACTCAACGGTGTTAGCTTCAGCTCCTACGGATCGGAGAAGAAAGGCTCCGCCGTAAAAGCCCACATTCGGTTCTGCGATATGAACACACGCATCCGGGATACTTCGCCTGTGGAACGGCCGCACGTCATCGGGGTTTTTCACGAGAACTTGTCGAAGACGGTAAATGTCATTTCGGGCATGCACGAGGATAGCATTGTGCTTGTCAACTCCCGCAAGTCGCCGGAGCAGCTCAAGAATCAGCTTAAGCTGAAGGCCGGCATCATCGCCGTCGTCGACGCCACGGGCATCTCCATGGAGGAGAATAACCGGGTCAATATGGCCATGCTCGGAGGCTTGTTCCGACTCTGCGATTTCCTCGACGCCGAATTCATGAGAGGGGTCATTCGCAAGTCGCTGGAGAAGAAATACCCGGGTGCCGTTCAGCCCGCGCTGAACACGTTCCAGCGCGGCTACGATGAGGTGAAATTCCAGACGTACGGGCTGGAGGAAGGGGAGACCATGCCCGATTTCGTACGCATGGACACGCCGGTGCTTGGTTACGATACCCAGCCCCTGGGGGGCGTCATCACCAATCCGGGCAACAGCGTTCTGAAGGATCTCAGCATATCCCGCGCGGGGATGCTGCCGCATTTCGCAGACGACAAGTGTATTCATTGCGCCGCCTGCGACAACGTGTGTCCCGACTTCTGCTTCGTATGGGAGGAGCAGGCGGACAAGAAGGGACGCCCGCAGATGTTTCTGCAAGGAATCGATTATCAATATTGC
This sequence comes from Cohnella boryungensis, assembly GCF_042651945.1. NCBI lineage: Bacteria > Bacillati > Bacillota > Bacilli > Caryophanales > Paenibacillaceae > Cohnella > Cohnella boryungensis. The sequence continues at coordinate 38,391 of NZ_JBHSED010000065.1, forward strand.
AAGGGCTGCCTCAAGTGCGTGCAGGCCTGCCCGACGGAGGCGCTCTCCTCCGAGCGGGAGGAAGACGGGTACGCGGACGAGCGCCGCGTGAGCCACAAGTTTCATTTGGCCATATGAGACAGAAAACGCAAAGCATTCCCGCAACGAGAAACCGATAGGAAAGGTGGAGTCTGAATATGTCGATCGACATTCGCAAGGAAGCGGTCAAGCACGGGACCGTCGAGCAACGGATCGTCTACGAATCAGGCAACGAGATGGCCGCATACGCCGCACACCAGATTAACTATCACATCATGGGATATTTCCCGATTTCGCCCTCGACGGAGGTAGCGCAGTTTCTCGATCTGATGAAAGCGAACGGGCAGCATGATATCGTGCTCATTCCGGCTGACGGAGAGCACGGATCGGCCGGGGTATGCTACGGAGCGTCGGCAGCGGGAGGACGGGTCTTTAACGCCACCTCCGCCAACGGCTACCTGTACATGCTGGAGCAGATGCCCGTTCAGTCCGGGACGCGTTTTCCGATGGTATTGAACCTTGTGTGCCGCTCCGTATCGGGTCCGCTGGACATTCACGGGGATCACTCGGATCTTTATTACGCTTTGAATACAGGCTGGCCCATCGTGCTTTGCCGCGATCCGCAAGCCGTATACGATATGAACATTATCGCCCTGAAGCTGGCCGAAAACCCGGAGGTGCGATTGCCGGTCATCGTCGCGTCGGACGGCTATTTCACAAGCCATCAGAAGCGGAGGGTTATGACGTTCACCCACCGCGAAGACGTGCAGAGGTTCGTCGGCGAGAAGCCGCCGGAGGGGTTCCATCACATCCTTGACCGCAACAATCCAATTACTGTAGGACCGTATATGAACGAGCCTGACTATATCAACAACTGCTATCAGCAAAGCATGGCCATGTACCGCGCCGAGGCCGCGTTCGAACGCATCCAGGAGGAATACGCCGAACTGACCGGACGCGAGTATCCGGTTCTGGAATTGTATCGGATGGACGACGCCGATGTGGCCGTATTCCTGCTGAATTCCTCGGCGGAGATCATTAAGGACGTAGTCGACCAGCTTCGCTCGCAAGGCGTCAAGGCGGGAGCGATATCCCCGAACCTCATCCGACCTTTTCCGGCGAAGGCGATCGCCGAAGCCCTGCGGAACGTCAAGGCGGTGACTGTGGGCGACCGTGCGGACTCCTACGGCGGCCACGGCGGCAACATGGTGCTGGAAATCCGTGCCGCGCTGCAACAGCATGGCAATTCCTCGACGCTGGTCATCAGCCGGATTTACGGGCTCGGGGGCAAAGATTTCTACGCCGAGGACGGCTTGGCGCTGTTCGAATTCGCGATCGACGCCATGAACAAAGGCTATGTGGAGAAGCCGTTCGATTATCATGGCATTACGGCGGGAGACCCGGCCAAGGCGCCCAAGCGCGTGCTGGAGCCGATGAAATACGAGGAGCTGAAAACCGGGCTCATTACGGTGACGCCGGACGAAGCGACGGGCAAGATCAACGTGCGCATTCCGCCGCTGCGTTCCTTGACGAAGAAGCCGAAGCGGATCGCCCCGGGACACGGAGCATGTCCGGGATGCGGCATTTTCTCGGGGCTGGAGCTGTTTTTCAAGGGAATCGAAGGAGATATCGTGGCCTTATTCCATACAGGCTGCGCAATGGTGGTCACGACGGGATACCCTTATTCGGCGCACAAGGCCACCTATATCCACAATCTATTCCAGAACGGAGCAGCGACGCTGTCGGGAGCTGTAGAAATGTTTCACGAACGGAAGCGTCGGGGAGAACTGGATCAATACGGGCTCCAGGACGATTTCACCTTCGTCATGATTACGGGAGACGGCGGAATGGACATCGGCATGGGCCCTGCCATCGGTGCGGCGCTGCGCAATCATAAGATGATCATTCTGGAATACGATAACGAAGGCTACATGAATACGGGAGCGCAGCTGTCCTATTCGACACCGATGGGGCACAGGACCTCGACGTCCAATGTGGGCAAGTTCCAAGGCGGCAAGGTGTTCCACCACAAGGACACGGCCCAGATTATGGCCGCTACGAATATCCCGTACGTTTTTACCGGAAGCGAGGCCAGCCCTCAGGATCTTGTGCGCAAGGGCGCAAAAGCGCAATGGTACGCGCAGAACGTCGGGCTGGTCTACGGCAAGATTCTCATTACCTGTCCGCTCAACTGGCTGTCGGAGGACAAGGACGGCACGGACATTATCGATCATGCCGTGAACAGCTGTTTCTTCCCGCTATATGAAGTAGAGCGCGGAGTGACGACAATCACCTACAACCCCGAAGAGAAAGGGAAACGCGTCCCCGTGGCCGACTGGCTTAAGATGATGGGCAAGACGAAGCATCTAAACAAGCCCGAGTATGCGGAGACACTGAAGGATTTCGAGGTGGAAATCGAACGTCGCTGGAACCGGCTGAAGGCCAAGCACGAGAATCCTTATCTGTAGGCTGAAGGAGGCGGGAGGCTGTGCCATTCGTGCTCAGGCATTCGGCTACGGGAACGCTGCTTGCGTGCAGACAGACAAACGGATATGAGCTGGATTACTACGGAATCCTTCTATGGGAGGAGGCGCCGCCGCTTCAGGAAACGGCTAAGGCTCTCGCCAGATCCGGTGCGGAAGCGTCGGACATGGTCGGCGAACGGGGTGGATGGGCGATCGTGGAACTGTCCGAGCACGAAGCCAAAATGGCTAATGTCAAGCTGCGCAACGATCCGCGGCGCATCGTCTACTATCGGGACGGACAGCTTGGAGCGGCTTCGGCTCCGGATAGCTGAACGGCGAGGTGCAGAGCTTATCTGCACCTCGCTTTTTAATGCAGTCGGATCGAGATTAAATATTGTCTTCGCAGAGCTTCGTTCCCCTCAGATTCCTCAGCGTTTAGGGAGAAGAGCGCTTGGCTTGTCCTCTTCGAGATTCAGCCACTTCTTGAACAATCGATATGGGAAAAAGGTTCGTTTGTACAACGTGCTTGCGAAGACGACAATGAGCTCAAGCCGGGGAACGATGAACAAGTATTGTCCGCCGTAACCCATCGCAAAATAGACGGCCGGGCGATCGGACTCTTCGTCCTGCGGTAATACCCACCAATGATAACCGTAGGAGCCGATGTGATCGTAAGTGTGGTAGCGGGCGCTTGTGCTGGCAGCAATCCAGTATTCGGAGACGATTCTCCTTCCCTGCCAGAGGCCCCGATTCAGCATAAGCTGCCCCAGCTTGGCAAGATCGGGCGGCACCAGCTCCAGTCCGAACCCTCCGATGACGATGCCGTTGGCATCGGAGCTCCAGCGAAAGCGCTCAATGCCGATTGGCTCGAACAGGTAGCGACGGGCATACTCTGCAGAGGACAGACCGGTCGTTGTCTGCAAAATCGCGCTCAGCAGATGAGAGCTTCCGGAATCGTAGCACATCCGTTTTCCCGGCTTGTGCTTCATGGGACGGGAGAGGACGTAGCGAACCCAGTCCGGACTGTCGGTCATCGGAGTCGGCAGTCCGCCCCAAGCTCCCATCTCCGGCCAATCCCAGCCCGGCGTCATCGTCAGCAGATGCTCCAGCGTGACCTCGCGTTTGCCCGACAAGTCGAGCTTGGGGAAATAGGTTTCGATCGGATCGTGAAGGCCGGGGAGCTCCCCTCGCTCCAGCGCGATTCCGATCAACAGCGACAATACGCTTTTTGTAATCGAATTGAACCTGTGCAGCTTTTCCGAGGAAGAAGGGCCGCGCACATGGCGGAAAAGACTGCTGCCTTCATGCAGAATCTCGCAATAGTCGATTTTCGTTTGTCCGATATCCCTTGCGAGAAGAACGGGATCAAGGCTCTTAGGCTCCATGAGATTGCTCATAATGACTCCTGATTCGGCAAGAATGGAATGTTATATTTAAGGATGTTAACTATAGGCTTCCGGCAGCAGGGAGTCTGCTTTATTGCCTTGGACGGACAGCAGCTCGGTCACCTTCTGCAGACGAAGCACCTCGTTGGGCTTCAGCTCCCGTTGGAAGTACCCGTACAGATAGGCCGCCTCCAGAAAAGCCAGCGCCGGATAGCACACAACCTGCTGGTGCGAATACGGATTGTCCAGCACGATCTGCCATTCCCCGGCGCGCCTGTCGGCGGGAATCGCGGCGAGCACTTCATTCTTGCGGGCGAAGATCAGATCGAATTCATCCCATATCGCACTCCAGGACGGACTGAATCGCGCAGGGTCGGGGAAGAGCTGTCGGGCTCGGGCCAGCTTGCGGCGATACATCGGAACGGCGTCGTCCTCGTAGGTTTTCAATCCCTCGCGAAATCCATCCAGCCAGCCGTAGAAGGCAAAATATCCGCCGTCTTCGATCTCCGCGCTGCACGTTTGCTCCAGTTCCTCCGACTCGGCGAGCATATACTGATGATAAAGCGGATGAGACATCACGGCATCTCCTTATCAGCAATAATTTGGAAAACCACTTGAATTATTATACCCCACTCCGGCGGGCATTCAAAGAACGGCGACAGTCTCAGACGCTTGTGATATAATGAAAAACAATTCGCAAGCTGCGGGTAGCTTTATTGGGAGGGAACTGCAAAGATGAGTCGGCGTTTTGTCATCGAGGCCGTCATGATCGCCATATACGGTCAGCTGCTTCTGCCGAAGCGTCCTGTCGAGTACAGGATTCCGTATACGTCGGTTATGGAGCTTTATGATATGAAGGACAGCCCCGAGCCGGTCATGCCGGAGTCGGAGGACGATTCGTACGTCAAAAAGAAAATCGGAGAAATGATTACTTACTTCGAAGATTCGTTTAATAAAAAGAAGATCGAACGCGCATTGATGGCGCCATGGAGAGAAAGCCCGCCTCTGCCGATCAACGAGAATGTATCGCTTGTCATCGTAAATGCGGCGGAGAACATGCAGTACGGAGAAACGTTCGACCCGATCGAGACGGAAATCATTCTGCTCGCCCTGAAGGTGCAATGCCCGATTCTGACCGATCAGATCGAGTTTCAGGATAAGGTTGTGCAGAACGGCGTTCCCGTTCAACTATTCGACATCGACGACTTCGACTATGCCGTCGAGGAAGATGCGTTGCCTGCCGAAGAATACAAGGAATAAAGGAAAGCTGCCGGGGGAGCTCGGCAGCTTTTGCGTCAAGTCGGAGGGAGGCGGATGCCTTTGCTATATTCATTTGCCCGCTGGATGGCCAAGAAGCTGCGAAAGCAGCAGAAGCTGCAGCAATCGATTCGCTGGCACGAGCGGTGGGGCACGAAGCGAATGTCCCCCGCAGAGCGGGTAGATTATGCGGGAATGCTTCATGAATGCGGGCGGTCCGCGCAGGCGATCGAAGTGTTGACGAACCTGCTGGAGCAGACGGGAAATGCGCATGCTTATGAAAGACGAGCCCATATCTACAACGAGCTGGGGCAGGAAGAGGAAGCGATCGCCGATTTGAACGCGGCAATCGAGCTCGACTCCAGACCGTATCTATACTGGTATACGAGAGCGATCTCTCACAATAATCGCAGCGAATATGAGCAAGCGATCAGCGACTTCAAGGAAGTGCTCAAGCGCCGGGAGGATTCCAAGGCCTCGACCTATTACGAGCTGGGCAACGTCTATATGAAGGTTGGACAATTCGAGGAAGCGGAGGCTTGCTACCGAAGCGCCGCGTCGGAAAGCGCAAAGGCGATTCCGCATTATTATTTCCGTTTGTCGCAAGCGCTGGAACGGCTGCGGCGGCTTGACGAGGCGCTGGACGAATTGTCCACGGGCATTTCCTTGCAGCGGCAGTGGCGAGGCCAAGAAGCTCGAGGCGCGGCGAACTACAAGGAAAGAACGAAATATTCTCCAGCAGCGATCGCCACCTTCATTCAAACGGCGGAGGAGGAGTTCGACTTCCTTCTCTTCAAGTCCAAGCTCCACGAAGCTACGGGGGACATCGACGAAGCGTTGGTTGCGATCGAGTCGGCGCTGGAAGGCTATCCGAACGCCGCCGAGCTGCAGCTTCGCAAGGGCAATCTGCTAAGGCGGGTTCAGCGTCCGGAAGAGGCCGCAAGCGTGCTGACGCAGCTTATGGAGTCCAACCCGCTCTGGCTGCCGGCTTATATGGAGCTAAGCGCGCTTTACCGGTCGGAGGAGCGGCTGGAGGAGACGGTGCAGGTGCTGCAGGAAGCCAAGCTTCGCTTCCCGGAGCATCCGATCATCCGCTTCTGGTTGACGGATGCGTACCGGGATGCCGGGCGCAACGAGGAAGCTCTGAAGGAAAGCGAGCAATTGACAGGGCTTGAGCCCGACGATCCGCTCAATTGGAAGCAGCGGGCCGAAATCCTGATTGACGTCGATCGTTACGGAGAAGCCGACGACGCTTACTCCCAGGCTTTGCAGTTGGAGGAATCCGCCGACTTCTATATGCGGCGCAGCTATTCCCGCTTCATGGAAGACCGCTACGAGGAAGCCCTGATGGACATCCAGGAGGCGATCAAGCTGGATGAGGGCTTGTTGAAGCAGAGCAAGACGGCTTACGCGCTGGGCGAGCTGTACATGGGGATAGGCAACTGGAAGCTTGCAGACAGCGAATACTCCCGGGCTTTGGCGCTGGAGCCGGACAATCCGCAAATCTACGATCGACGGGCGCGCTGCCGGTTCGCGAATGAACGAATGGCGGAGGCGCTGGAGGATTGTAATCGAGGCCTGCAATTGACGGGAACCCATCCCCGATTGATCTGGCTGCGGGGACTGATCCACTATCGGCTGGACGATCTCGAAGGGGCCTTAACGGACTTGTTGAGCTATGTCGGGCTCGTGCCGGACGATTCTCAAGGATATTACAACCTCGGGCTTGTGTATAATCAACTGGACCGTCATGACGATGCCGTCGGCGCGTTCACGAAGGTGATTGCGTTAAATCCCTTTGACGCCCAAGCCTATTTGGAGAGAGCCTCGCTCTGGTATCATCATTTCTTCGATCGGACACGCGCCACGGATGACTTGGCCCAATGGCTGCTCTATACGGAAGCGGAGGGGCATGTTGGAGACCGCTTCGAGCTGCTGGACGAGGTGAGGGGCTTCGACGACGAGATGAGAGAACGGGCGAAGGAGCAGTACCTTAATTCCTATGGAAGTACGCGTTACCTGTCGTAGGCGGCAAGAATGCGCAAGACAAATCAGGACGTACAGTCGAAGGAGTGGCTTATGAAATATAGAACGCTTGGGAAAACGGGATTAAAGGTATCCGTCGTCGGGGTCGGCACATGGCAATTCGGCGGCGAATGGGGCAGAGCATATGCTCAGCAGGAAGCGGATGCCATTCTGAACCGCGCGCAGGAGCTGGGCATCAACCTGATCGATACGGCGGAATGCTATGGCGATCACCTGTCCGAGGAATTGATCGGCAAGGCGATACAAGGGCGGCGGAACGATTGGATCGTGGCCACCAAGTTCGGCCATCACTTTCATCGCAACTTCGATCGCACCGACGTCTACGATCCCCAGGATGTCGTCCGCCAGCTAGAGCTTTCGCTCAAGGCGCTGAAGACGGATTACGTGGATTTGTATCAATTTCACTCGGGACCCGATGCGGCCTTCGACAACGACGAGCTCTGGGAGATATTGAATCGTCAAGTGCAGGCGGGGAAAATCCGTCATTTGGGCATTTCTATCGGCTCCAACGAGAACCTGCATCAGACTTCCCGCGCCTCGGCCGTCAATGCGAAGACGATCCAGGTCGTCTACAATCGGCTGGACCGCAAGCCGGAGCGGGAGGTTTTTCCGTCCTGCGCGGAGCAGAACCTGGGGGTACTGGCGCGGGTGCCGCTGGCCAGCGGCATGCTGAGCGGGAAGTATAAGCCCGGATCGGCCTTCGCTGCGGACGATGTGCGGTCGAGAAGAGACGCCGCGCAGCTGGAGCGCCAGATGGAGGAAGCGGAAGCCATTCGCAGGGACGAGGTGCCGGCCGGCACGGATATGGCGGCGTGGGCTCTGGCTTGGTGCTTGAACAATCCTGTCGTGACCTGCGTCATTCCCGGCTGCAAGGACCCCGAGCAGGTTGCCGCCAATGCGGCTGCGGTTGAGCTGGTGAAGGCGGGACACCCGCAGGACGACTGATCTGATCCGCACGCAACAGGAAGCCTCTCCGACGATGAAGCCGGAGAGGCTTCGCTATAGGCTAACGATTCAGCAAAGGAGCTTACTCACCTATGGATAAGATCGTTCCCGTATATGTTCTGACCGGATTTCTCGGCAGCGGCAAGACGACGCTGCTTAATCGGGTATTGGAGGAGGCCGCGTCCGGGCATCGCAAAATCGCCCTGCTGATGAACGAGGTCGGGGATGCCAACGTCGAGGGAGGTCTGCTGGAGCAGGATGTCCCCATGGCGGAAATGCTTGGCGGGTGCATCTGCTGCACCATCCGCGCCGATCTGGGCATGGAGCTGTCCAAGCTGGCCCGCGAGCATCGGCCCGATGCGATCTGGATTGAAACGACGGGCATCGCCCGACCTCTTGAAATTTTGGATTCCGTCACGGAAGCCTCCATGTACGAGAGACTTGAGCTCAAGGGAGTTATCGCCGTAGCCGATGCCCGCCATCTGCTGGATCGAATCAGAGTGGGCGCAGGCAAGACTTACAAGCTCATGAGAGAGCAGATCTCGGCGGCGGATCTTGTCGTCTTAAACAAGACCGATCTGGTCGGAGCTACGGAGCTGGATGAACTGCAGAGCCTGCTTGAGGTATGGAGTCCTAACGCCGTTAAGGTTTCCACGGTAAGAACACAGGTCGATCTGGAGGAAATTTATCGGTTAAATCATGTCAGTGCGTCGGACCTATCGCGGTCTGACTCCAGAACCTGTTCTTCTGACTGCGAGTTGGATCATGCTCACGAGCATCAGCACGAGCATCAGGAGCATCATGGAAAGGGGGCCTCCCACGATCATGTTCATGCGTTAACCTATTATCTGCCCGGACCGGTGGACAGCCACGCTTTCGAAGCGCTCGTAAGCCGATTGCCGGAGGACGTATACAGAGCGAAGGGCATCGTGACATTCCGGGATACGGCAAGCCGGTTCTTGTTTCAATACGCATACCGGGAAAGCGACTACTTGCGCATTACGCCTCAGAAGACCGTCTATGATGTCGTCGTGTTCATCGGGGAAGGCTTTTCCAAGCAGGCATTGCTCCGGGAATTGGAGCAATTAACCGAAGTCTAGTCGATTAGGCTTATGAGCCGCTTCCCCGCACGATCAATTCGTCCAGGTGCAGGGAGACAAGTCTGACCATGTCCTGCGGGTTCGATTTGTCTGGAGAAGTCAAGGCGTGAAGAACGAGGCCGTCCACAAGGGCATGGAGCCTGCGCGTCTCGGCCTCCTGATCGAGATCCTTCCGCGTCAGATTCTCCCGAACGAGCAATCCGATCATCTTGCGGAACCCGACATAGAGCTCTTCGTGCGTCTGCTGGCTAATCTGACGTATGGCGGGATCGGTCAGCGCTTTGCCCGCATAGGCGAACCAGATCTCGGCTTCGGCGGTGCGCACGTCGTCCAGAGGCAGCAGCTCCGCGATAATCGTCTCGATATGGTTACGAGGACTCCCGGCGTAGCTGAGGTTGGCGATGCGCTCGTGCACGCGCGAGGAGAGAAGCGTCATGGCGTATACGATCAGCTCGGACTGCGTTTCGAAATCATGCCGGAGCGAGCCGACGGAAAGCCCGGCCTCCTCTGCGACATTGCGAACCGATACGCTCTCCAACCCCTGACTGCGAATGATCCGCCAAGCGGCCTCCGCAATCTGATCTTTGCGTTGTTGGTGATCGATGATTTTAGGCATGCTTTCATTATATCACGATTGATTTCTAGTACAACTGTGCTATAATAGCTTTAGTTTTTTAATACAGCTGTGCTTATTCGGGAGTGGAGCGATGATTACCGCATTAATTATCGGCTGCGAGATCGGTTTCTGGGTCTTCGTGGCAGCGGGATTGGCTATGAGGTATGTCGCGCGCAAGAAGCGGCTAGGGGCTATATTGCTGCTTTGCACACCTGTTGTTGACCTCATCCTCCTTGCAGCCACGGCGATGGATCTGCAGAGCGGAGCGAACGCGACTATCATGCATGGAATCGCTGCGGTGTACATTGGAGCCTCCGTCGCGTTCGGGCACCGGATGATCCGCTGGGCCGACGTGCGATTCGCCCATTGGTTCGCGAACGGACCCGCTCCAGAGAAGCTGTACGGCAAGCAGCATGCCCGACACGAGAGGCAGGGATGGCTGCTTCATCTGATCGGCTGGGGTATCGGCTGTGCGATCCTGTACGGAATGATCAAATGGATTGGAGACGACAGCGATACGGAGAAGCTGGAACAGGTCATCCGCACCTGGTCGCTCGTTCTCGGAATTGATTTTCTGATCAGCTTCAGCTATACGCTATTTCCAAGAAAAGCGAAGAGCGCGTCCTTCTAGGATGTCGCTCTTCGCTTTTTGGCGGATTGGAAAGTTGTGGAGGACTGCAAAATAGGTTGCCGGGCCGTATCGGAGCAGGGTATGCTGGGCTAATGGGGTTCCGCCGTTCAGCCGAGCGGGCAGGGAACAAAGGACGAAAGGGAGAAGCGAGGATATGGAATTTATACGTGTGGAGAACGACGAGCAATTGAAGCAGGCTTTCGAGATCCGGTTTGAGGTGTTCGTCAAAGAGCAAGGCGTGCCCGAGCATATCGAAATCGATGAGTACGATGCCTCTCCAACGTCCTGCCGGCATTTCCTCATTCGATCGGAGGGACTACCGATTGCGACAGGAAGAATAACGGATTACGGGGAGGGCGTGGCGAAGATGCAGCGTATTGCCGTGCTCAAGCCTTATCGGGGCACGGGCATCGGTCAATTGCTGATGGAAAGGATGGAAGAGGATGCGCGGAAAGCAGGCTATCGTTACGCATTGCTGGACGCTCAGTGTGCTGCCGAGACTTTCTATCAGAAGCAAGGCTACATGACGGAGTCTAAGGAGCCGTTCCTTGATGCCGGCATTTTGCATGTACGCATGCGCAAAAGCCTGTAGACGGCTGCAGGGCGACGAGGCTGCAAATCAAGGACGCAGGACAAGGAAACGGAATTTGAAACAATCTTGTGAATTCAAGCAACCTTTGTACGTTTATGACGTACATAACTATGATTAAAGCGCGACGAAACGCTTATGACTAGAAATTCAGAAGGAGCACGTTATGAAAAGAAGATTTATGCTTTTACTGCTTTCCGCACTCATGATGCTCACGATTCAGCTTCCTGCACACGCGGCAGAAGGCGGCCAGGAAACTCTTATTCTCACGCAAGACTCCAAAGAAATGCTCCACAATGGCAACTCCGTCCTGGCTTCGCAGCCGCTTACAGCAGTAAAGGGAGTTACTTATGTTGCGGCGAAATCGTTTATGAACGAAATCTATGGCACCGTTGTGTATGATTCCAAGAACAAGCAATACACGCTGAAAAGCGGAGATAATGTCCTGCGCATGCAGGCCGGAAAGTCCTCTTATTCTCTTAACGGCTCCACCAAGAATATGACGGGGGCCCCCTACGTGCTGAAGGGCTCGTTAATGATTCCCGTCCGCCTGGCCGCTCAGAGCTTCGGTATAACGATGAAGGCTCAAGCAAAAGGAAAAACGGTTGAATTGACCTGGTCTACGGCGCCAGTTGCGAAATTCACGGTGTCGGACATAAATCCTTATGCTCAGCAGACGGTGGTCAAATATACCGATCAGGCATACCATCCGAGCGGACTGGCCATCGTCGAGGAACGCTGGGAGAACAAATATGACATCTTCGAACAGCCGGGAACTTACTTCGTAAGCCGCTGGGTCAAGGATGCGAACGGCACTTGGAGCGAGCCTTATACGGTCGTTATCACCGTTAAAGCGCCGAATCAGCCGCCTGTCGCTTCCTTCGCTACAGACAAGGATACGTACAGAATGGGCGAGTTGATCACTTATACAGATCAGAGTACCGACGACGAGGACCGCATTGAGAGCCGCGTCTGGAAGAACAACGCCCGCGGATTTTTCGAGCCCGGCCAGCAGACCGTAACGCTTACCGTCACCGACGCTCACGGAGAGGTGAGCGAGATTTCCAAGACGATAACCATCACGGACGAAACGTTGTATACGCAGGAGGAATTCAATCTGCTGTATACGGACATCGGAGAGAAATTCGAGATTAGCGGTCCGTCCGTTCTGCAATACCCGATGATGAACTATTTCATCAACGACCGCGCCCAGACGCTGATTCGGGCCAATAGCCCCGAGACGATGCTGGAAGAAGGCATCTACTATGAAGATAACGTATCGGGCAACGTCCGGTTTCTACTGCACAATCTGAACGGACGCTCCAATCCGGTCAAAATCTATGTCATCGTCACGAACTCCAATCCCGAGCCGGTTACCGTACGGATGGGGGCGAAGGGTATTGGCGGGCCGAATGCATTCGTATCCACAGTAGGACGCGCGGTCACCGGCAGATTCCTGGAGTCGCTGCTCGCTCCCAAATACTCCTATTTGCAGGTGCCTTCGGGAGAAAGCCGGTTGCTCTTCCCTGAGTACAGCGAGAAAGCCGTTAAACCCGGAGAAGTGTATTCCATGTTCGCGGACGTACAGCTAAGCGGCAATCTGGACTTCAAGGTGGTCGTAGCCGATTCGAACAGAGAAGTCATGAGCTACTTGCCATATGCGCCATTATTGCCAAGCAACGACCGTCATATTCGCGGAACGTTCGAGAACGCCAATCGGATCATGTACGTGAATCAGACGATCGGGGACGTGAAGAGCCGCATGGTTCTTGCCGACAATATCGTCGATACAAGACTGTCGGGCATTGACAAGACAACGGGCATTCCGGTGTTGAATGCGGGCAACTACGGCGTTGTGTACACGATTCAACTGGGCAAGGTTCAGCCGCATACCGCCATTGTCGTCAATCCGAGAGGAGGACACTACGCGGGGGCCTTCACGGTTAACGGAAGAGTCGTGTATACGACCAACAACAGCATTCTGCGCAATCCGAACGAAGTAGGGATGCTGTATAAGACAGGGGACAGCGAGGAACAGGTTACGATTACGTTTACCCCGGCCAACGGCAGCATGCTGCCGATCAATCTGTTATTTATGCCGATGCCGACCCACTAGATGATAAGAAAAGAAGCCGTTTGGCGCTCACAGCAGCGTCTGAACGGCTTTTTTCTGTCCTAATAGAAGTTTATGCGCCAAAATATTGACACTGATAATCATTATCACTTAGACTAAGGGGAGTTGGCGAAAGGAGCTGCACATCCTACGATGCACACATCGGCAAATCCTGGAGGGCTTTCCTTCCATTTTTCTTCAGTCAAGCGATTATCGGAATCTGAATTGGTAGCCGCCCCGCTCGGCAAAGGCATCGTTTACAAAAGAGAGCGCTCGGAAGAGTGGATCGAGATGAGCGAGGGTCTGTCGGAGCAAACGCATATCAACCGGCTTCAGGTGTACGATGAACAACTATACGCATGCTCTAACAAGGGACTCTATCTGATCATGGATGGACAGTGGAAAGCGGCCGATCTGTCGATCGGCTGCTATCAATATAAGGAGTATGGAGCGGTCGGTCTGGCGGCGACGGTGTGCGGTCTGTGGTACACGGAGGGCTCGGAATGGCGGCTGATGATGCGCTCGGACGTTACCGTATATGATTTTTTGTATTTGCCTCAATATGTAGTGTTGGCGACGAATGAAGGCGTATCGATTCTGGATCGAATGACGACAAGCTGGATGAACTTCAAGCTCGATACGTCCATTACAAGCCTGGCCGTGCATCGCGGCACCATTATCGGAGCTACGGAGCACGGCGAACTGTTGTGCGGCAATCGCAAAGGCGGTTTTGATCGATATCGCATAGCCAACAATTTTATTTTCTCCATCGCGTCGAGAGGACGGGAAGTGTTCGCCTGCACGGACAGAGGTTTGTATCGGGTGAGCATGATCGGCAACCGCATTTCCTTGATCGCACTGAAGGTCGGCTGTCAGGTGACCGATGTGGACGTTGACGATAGGCACTATTATATGGCAACTCTATTCGAAGGAATCCAATGTATGGCTCGCTGACGTATTCGAAGCGTTCGTGTCGACGGCGGGAAAGGATACGCTAAAGCTGCAGCCTTCCCCGGGAAGGCTGTTTGCCGTTATCGAGCCTCCGAGAAGCTCGACCAGCGAATGGGTAATTGCCAGACCGAGACCTGCGCCGCCTTGCTTGCGGTTACGGGAGGAATCGACCCGATAGAAGCGCTCGAATATTCTCGGAAGGTGCTCCGGGGAAATTCCCGGTCCGTTGTCCTGAACCGTCAATTCGATGCCGCCGGCCATTGGAAGTACGGAGAGGCGAATGACGCCCCCCAGCGAATCCGTATGCTGAACCGCATTTTGATATAGATTCAACACGATCTGGCGGAACTTGTGAGGATCCAGTTCGACGGTTGTCCCGGCGCGAAGATCGAGCACGATTGTTCGATCGCCGGCCAGCACTCGCAATTGAGGCTCCATCTCCTGAACGAGAGCTGCCGGATCGCTCGGCACGCGAAGAGCCTCCGGGGAGCTGTCGGCTTTCGCAAGCTGCAGCAGGTCCTGCACCAGCTTGTTGATTCGCGTCGACTCCCCGTGCATGCTTTGTAGCGCCTTCTCCAGCTGATGAGAATCCGTTGCCGCTCCGCGCAGCAGCACTTCAAGAAAGCCGTGGATCGACGTAAGCGGAGTCCGCAGCTCGTGCGAAGCGTCCGATACGAAGCGGCGCATGCGTTCCTTGCTTTGCTGCTCCTCTCGAAACGAGGCTTCCAGCCGTTCCAGCATCAGGTTGAAGGAATTGGAGAGTCGATCGATTTCCAACGGCCCCACTGGAGTCGGGAGACGTTCATTGAGCTTACCGGAATCAATTCGCTCGACAGCTGCTACCATTCGATAAAGCGGAGTCAACGTTCTGCGAATGGCGGGCAGGAACAGCAGCAACGCCGCGAACAGCGCGGCGCAGGCCAGCGCAAGATAGAGGAGCAGCTGCCGGTAAAGCTCCGACTTGAGCGGCTTGGCGCTCATGCTGACTTGTACAACTCCGCTCTTGCCGCGCGGGGAGTAGACGGCTTGGAGGACGACAAGCTGCTCTCCGTTGCCGCCCTTGACCACACGCAGCAGAGGCTTGTCGCGCCGCGAGCGCTGATCGGCTTCCTTGTAGACTTCCGAACTCAGGCGGGGCACAGTATTTTCCGAATCGGAGCCGTTCGTGGTCAGCACGGTAAAAGCGCCTTCGTTGTCAATGAAAGCGACGGAAGAGGACGGGAAGAAAATAAATGCGTTGGCCGGCCCGCGGCGCTGTTCCGAATGGAATCTCTCCCACATGTCTCCAGGCACGGATTGAATCTGCCGCTGAATGCTCGTTGCCCGATTCTGGTATATGAATCTCTCCATGAAGACGTATTGAAACAAGCCGATAACGAGAAGCAACCCCGCGAGAATGATCAGCAAGCGGGAAAGCAATTGATATCTCAGGGAACGGGGGAACAGGAAATAGCGGGCCTTGGCCAGCTTCGATAGTCCCCCGTTCATCGGATGTCCACCCGATAGCCTACGCCTCGCATCGTTCTGATAATCCGGCGCTCGCGATCGTTAAGCTTGTCGCGAAGAGAGCGGATGTACACCTCGACGATGTTCTCCTCCCCGCCGAAATCGTATCCCCATACCTGATCGAGAATAGCGCTTTTGCTGAGCACCTGCCGATGGTTCAGAACGAGGTGCTTCAGCAGCTCGAATTCCGTCGGAGACAGATCGAGAATGCGATCCTCATAGCTAAGCTCCTTGTTGCCCGCATCAATCGAGAAGGGGCCAATCGACACTTTCTCCATGAGCTGGGGAAATTGATTGCGAATTCTTGCATGTATGCGCGCCAGCAACTCGCCGAAGCTGAACGGCTTGGACATATAGTCGTCTGCGCCAAGCGTCAGCCCTCTGACCCGATCCTCGACCTCTTCCTTGGCCGTTAGCATAATGACGGCGACAGGGCGCGCGTCCTTCATCGCCCGGCATACTTCAAAGCCGTCCATTCCCGGCATCATGATGTCGAGAATGACGACATGCGGAAGAAAGCTCTCGGCGATGTGCAAGGCTTCCGGTCCGTCTGTTGCCGAAGCTACCTGAAATCCCTCGTTAAGCAGCCCGAGCTCCAGAAATTGAATAATATTCGGTTCGTCATCGACGAGCAGGATTTTGATTCCTTTGCCCAATTGAGCCATTGGCCACCCTCCAGAAATGTGTACATGATCTTCAATTATGCGTGATCTATCTTAACGATGGCTGAGAAAAAACTGAAAGAAAGCTGAAAACGCGTTCAGTTTTTTTTCAGCCTGCGCTCATCCTGATCTAAGGTTCGCTTTCCATAATAAGCAATGAGAAGAGATAAAGCGAAGGTGAACAGGTCGGATGAAGAAAAGGATACTATGGTCGGTAGTCGCGGCAATCGCAATCGCTGCGGGCGTATGGGCAGGACTTCGTTACTGGAATATGAAGGACGTGGAGACAGCGCCCGCTCTGCCGACGACGAAGGTGCGCAAGGGAACGATCGAGGTCAAGGTCAGCGGAACGGGAACGATCCAGCCTTCCGCCCGCGAGACGATCAAGGCCGGCAGCTCGGGGACGGCATTCAAGGTCCATGTCAAGGAAGGGGATATTGTCCGCAAGGGAGATGTTCTGGTTACCTACGAGGAAGAAGACAACGCCAGTCAGGTGAGAAGCAAGGAGATCGATCTGAAGAAAAAAAAGCTGGAGCTTGCGGATTTGCAAACCAAGTTCAAGCAGGCGGGTGACGATGAAGCCCGGGAAGCGATCGCGTTAAGCATCCAGAAGCAGCAGTTGGACATCGAAAGCGCGCAGGCGGATATCGCCGACTTGAAAGCGGACAAGGGAGTCGACCCCATCGTCTCGCCGATCGGAGGCACAGTAACCTCCTTCAAGGTGAACGCGGGCGATGTCTTGAATCCGAATTCGGAGATCGGGGAGATCGTGAATTACGCACAGTTGCAGATGGTTGTCGGCATCGACGAATTGGACATCCCGAAGGTTCGTCTCGATCAATCGGCGGAAATACTCGTGGAGGCGCTCCCGGACGAGAAGTTCACCGGCAAGGTCGTCTCCATTGCAGACGAGGGCAGCTCCAGCAACGGCGTAGCCTCGTTTGACGTCACCGTCGCTTTGACGGAGATCGACAACCTGATGGTGGGCATGTCGGCGGAAGCGAGCATCCTTACTGCCCAGAAAGCCGATGCGCTGTATGTTCCTGTGGAAGCGGTACAGTCTTCGCAAGGCAAGTATTTCGTGCTCACGCCGGTCGGTGCGGCAGCCGGAACACCGGGCTCAGCAGAGGGGAATTCGGCAGGGCCGGGTCGGGAGGCTCCGCAGCAGGAGCCAAATCAGGGGCAAGGGCAGTCTTCCCAGGGAGACCAAGGCGGAGGGAGCGTTCCGGGGCAAATGCCTCAAGGGCGGAATGACAACGCTGAGCGGTTTCAGTCGATGAGCGAAGAGGAAAGAGCGGCGATGCGCGAGCGGTTTATGGCTAATCGCGGATCGGGAGGCACGGCGAGCGCGACCGTCGGGGCGACGTCTACGATGCGTGTCGAGGTGGAGATCGGCATCAATAACGAGGATAGCATCGAAATCGTGTCCGGCCTTCAAGAAGGAGACGTTGTCGTTCTACCGGCGGTGACGGGAAGCTCAAGCTCCAGCCAAAGCATGCAAGGCGGTTTTCCGGGCATAGGCGGAGGCGGCTTCGTGGGCGGAGCAGGCGGCGGCATGCCGGGAGGCGGCTTCGGGGGGAATGGCGGACGGCAATCTTCCGGCGGCGGAGCAGGGGCGGGCGGTGCGCGCTGATGGCCACGAAACCGATGACGGAACCGCTTATCCGAATCCATAGCTTGAGCAAGATCTATCGCATGGGAGGGGAAACGCTGCACGCGCTAGACAAGGTGTCGCTTACGGTCGAGCAGGGGGATTTTCTGGCGATCGTCGGGCCGTCCGGGTCCGGCAAGTCGACGCTGATGAACGTGATCGGCTGCCTAGATACGCCGAGCTCCGGCGAATACTGGCTGGATGGCGAAGAGGTGAGCCGACTGCGCGAAAACAAGCTGGCGGAAATTCGCAACCGCAAGATCGGCTTTATTTTCCAAGGCTTCAACCTGTTATCCCGGCTGACCGCAATCGAGAACGTGGAGCTGCCGCTGATCTACAGGGGCATTCCGGCGAAGCGGCGAAGGCAGCAGGCCATCGAAGCGCTGGGCAAGGTCGGATTGGAGGAAAGAATTCATCATCGTCCCGTCGAGCTGTCCGGCGGTCAGCAGCAGCGGGTCGCGATTGCGAGGGCGTTGGCGGGCAATCCGCCGATTCTGCTGGCGGATGAGCCCACAGGAGCGTTGGATACGAAGACTGGCGTCGAAGTGATGGGCTTCATTCGCGAGCTGAACGCCCTGGGTCATACGATTGTGCTGATCACGCATGATCTGGCCGTATCCCGGCAAGCGAAAAGGATCGTGCGGATTAAGGACGGCATGCTGGAGGAAGAGGGAGGAGAACCGGGATGAGCTTCCTGCAGGCATTCAAAATGGCGATGAAGAGCATTCTGTCCAACAAGCTCCGTTCGCTTCTGACGATGCTCGGTATCATTATCGGGGTAACGGCGGTCATTGCGCTTGTCGCTCTCGGGCAAGGCGCGACGAAATCGGTCACCGAGCAGGTTCAGAGCCTGGGCACCAACCTGCTGACGGTGAGCATTCTGGGTCGCGGCTCCACGAACACCTTAAAAGCGGAGGAAGCGGCGGCCATCGTCGATCAGGTCGAGGGCATTGAATACCTTGCGCCTGTCAACACCCAAAGCTCGACCGTCAAGTTCGGCACCGCAAGCGAAAGCGTCGGCGTTGTCGGCACGAACGCGGACTATGCGCCGGTCCGGGATTATGAAGTAGCCTCTGGACGATTTATTGCCCAGATCGATCTGGATATGTACCAGAAGGTCGCGGTAGTCGGCTCGGCAACCGCAACGAGCCTATTCGGCTTCTCAGATCCGGTCGGGGAATACGTGCTGATCCAAGGAACCCGTTACAAGGTCGTCGGAGTGCTGGCCGAGAAGGGGAGCTCCACGACGGGCTCGAATGACGAAGTGGTCATTATCCCGGAGACCTCCTTCGAACGATTGTTCAAAACAAAGGGCGTAAGAACGATCTATGTTCAGGCTCAATCGACGGACTTGATCGATTCGGTGGCAGCGGGCCTGGAAACGACCTTAGGCGGACACTTCAGAGGCAGCACGGACAGCTACCGCGTCTTTAACCAAAGCGATGCCTTGTCCGCACTGTCCTCGGTATCCGACACGCTAACGCTCGCGCTTGCCGGCATTGCCGGAATCTCGCTGCTGGTCGGCGGGATCGGGATTATGAATATTATGCTTGTTTCCGTGACGGAGAGAACGCGGGAAATCGGCATCCGCAAAGCGATCGGCGCCAAGAAAAGGGACATTCTGATCCAGTTTCTAATCGAATCGATGGCGCTGAGCGGATTGGGCGGACTGCTGGGCATTGCCATCGGGGTTGGCGCGGCCAAGGGAGCTTCCACCGCGTTCGACATGGAGATTGTTTTCTCGGCGAACGTGATCGTCATCGCATTCGTATTTTCCGTGGCGATCGGCGTCGTGTTCGGGATGTTCCCGGCTAACAAAGCGGCCAAGCTTAAGCCGATCGAAGCGCTGCGGTTCGAATAATGCCGCCGGTGACGGCAGGGAAGGAGAGGAAGCGGATGGCGGCGTTTCCCGGCTATGAGGAACTGATGGCGCCTCATCTGGACGAGCTCAGAAAATACTGCTATTACTTGACACGGTCCAAGTGGGATGCCGAGGACTTGCTGCAGGAAACGCTGCTGAAGTCGCTGCTCTTCTTCCTTCACGAGGGGATGGCTTGTCCGGACTTAAAGCCGTTCATGGTCCGCGTAGCAAGAAATCTCTGGATTGACGATTGCCGCAAAAAGCAAAGAAGAAGCAAGGCGATTGAGCGCTGGCAGAAGGAAGCCAAATGGGAGGATTGCGACTATGCGGAGGTTCTGGGGAGCGATCGAATGGCTGGCCGAGCGGTTTCCTGGACGGAACATCAACGCATGGCTTCTCTTTCATTACTTCGGGTATTCGATGCAGGATATAGCCGAGCAAACGAACTGTACCGTATCCGCCGTCAAATCTCTGCTTCACCGAACGAGGGAAATGCTGCGCAACCGGAGTGCGCTGTCTCGCCGCAACAAGCATATCCGCTACGATGTGGAACGATGGTCCCGCGCCGTCATGCACGATTGTCCGAAGCGGCTGATATCCGACAGATGATGTCGGGAACCGATAGCCGGTGAATTCCGTATTAAGAAGAGGAATTCGCATACGGGAGGATCATCGGATATGGCAGCTAACATCCTGATCGTCGACGACGACCCGGATATCGTGGAACTCATTCGGTTTTATTTGCAAAGGGAAGGTCTGTCCGTCATTGCCGCAAGCAACGGGATTGAGGCCTTGGAAGCGGCTGGGGACGGCAAGTCCGATCTTGCGATCGTCGATGTGATGATGCCGCGGATGGACGGATGGGAGCTGTGCCAGAGCTTCAAGGAAGACTACCCGGACATGCCCGTGCTTATGGTGACGGCCAAGGGAGAAACAAACAACAAGCTGAAGGGCTTTCATCTGGGCGCGGACGACTATTTGGTGAAGCCGTTCGACCCGCTGGAGCTGGTTGCCCGCGTGAAATCGCTGCTGAGACGCTATCGCATCCAGTCTCTAATGAAGGTTCAGGTCGGCAACGCGATGCTCGACAAGCATCGCTACGAGGCGGTCGTCGATGCTTCGCCCATTCAGCTGCCGCTGCGGGAATTCGATCTCTTGTTCAAGCTGGCGAGCTTTCCCGGTCAAATCTTTACGAGGAACGACCTGATCGAGCAAGTGTGGGGAACGGATTTCGAAGGGGACGATCGCACGGTAGACGTACATATCAAAAGAATCCGGGATCGGTTCGCAGAGGTGGATTGCGGATTCTCGATCGAAACGAAGCGCGGGCTTGGCTATAAGCTTGAGGTGCTGGAATGATCAAATCTCTTTATGTGCGGGTCGTTCTGTCCTATATGCTCGCGGTCATCATCGGCTTGATCAGCACCTACTACCTGACGATATTCTTGCTGTCGTCCATCGGGGACAAGATAGCGGACAGGCTGCAGAACGAATTGCTCCAAGACGTCACGACGATCCAGACGTTGTTCAACGACAACGGGATTGTCAAGGCAAAGGAAGAAATGAAGGAGCGGAGTCTGCTGGACGATTACGACATTCGCCTGTACGACGCTTCCGGCAAGCTGACGGGAGAAGGCGACGAGCAGCCCTCCGACATCTACATCATTACGGATCAGGTTGTCCGCTCCGTATTGAACGGGGAAACGTACCGCGGCCTGGAGGTGTCCCCGACGGAGCTTGTCGTCGGGATTCCCTATGAGGAATCGGGCGAGCGGTATGCGCTGTTCATTCAAATCTCGCAGGACAAGGTGACAGCCTTTACCTCGCGTTTGATTATTGTCGCGCTCGCGATCAACCTTCTGGTCGGCGGTCTGATCATTCTGGTCGCTGCGAGGTATATCGTGAAGCCGCTGCTCGGAATGAAAGCAGCCGCGGTCAGGATGGCTAAGGGAGAATTCGATATCGAGCTGAAATGGGCGAAGCGCAAGGACGAGCTGGGACGGCTGGCTCAGAGCATCAACGATATGGCGAGCCAGCTTGGACAATTGGAGACGATGCGGCAAAACTTCGTGTCGAATGTCTCTCACGAAATTCAATCTCCGCTGACCTCCATCTCCGGCTTCTCCAAGGCTCTTCAGCAGAACGGGCTATCGGAGGAGGAGCGGATCCGCTATCTGTCCATCATTCAGAACGAAAGCGAACGATTGTCCCGTCTGAGCGACAATCTGCTTAAGCTGGCCTCGCTGGACAGTCAGCACCACCCGTTCGTTCCGCAGGTTTTCGATCTGGATGAGCAGCTTCGCAAGGCCGTCGTCGCCAGCGAGCCCCAATGGTCGGCCAAATCCTTGGAATGGAGCCTAGTGCTGCCCAAGACGAAAATCAGCGCAGACGAGGATCAGCTTAATCAGGTATGGGTCAATCTGATCGGCAACGCGATCAAGTTTACACCGGAGAACGGCCGGCTCGGAATTCGAATCGAGAAGCATACCGATCTTATTGAAGTCATTCTGTCGGACACGGGGGTCGGAATCCCGATCGAGGAACGGAACAAGGTGTTCGAGAGATTCTACAAGGTAGATCCCTCGCATAACAAAATGAAAGCCGGCAGCGGTCTCGGGCTCGCCATTGTCCAAAAAATCGTGATGCGCCATCGAGGCTCGATTCTCTTGAAGGGCAACTCGGATGGCGGAACCACTGTTGTGGTTACGCTGCCGCATCGGAATAGCTGATTCGGCCGTCCGAGGCATCGGAGGCCGAATCGAGGCGCTTCGCAGACACTGCGCGGCAGTCGGCGTCCCTCTCGGGCATCGCGATAGCGGCCGTCTTTCTTTTGCACCCGAAAGGGTGTTTTTTTATGCAGATACTGAAGCTGACGGATAACTTCTCCTGAGAGGGGCGGCTCGCCAAGATGGACGAACCGCGACTTGCCCGTCATGTCATAGTTTGTTCATATTGGCGAAGTAAAGTAGGATCAGGCCAGGAAGCTTTCCCAAGGCTGCGACATAGAAGCAATTCGATATCACGGGAGGTAAACCTGTTGAAAGGACTTATCAGCTTTTCTATGAACAAGGTGGCGGCGATGCTGATCCTGATCGCAATCGTGTTCGGGGCGGGCAGCTTCGCGGGCAGCTCGCTCAAGGTGGAGAATATGCCGGACGTTTCGTTCCCCGTCCTGATCATTTCGACGGCATATCAGGCATCGCCTCAGGATGTCATGAACCTCGTCACCAAACCGATTGAAGACAAGATCGCCAACGTCGAGGACCTGAACATGCTGAGCTCGACCTCAAGCGACGGCTCGTCGATGATCATCGCGCAATTCAAGGATCGCGTGAACATCGACAAGAAGAAGCAGGAGCTTGAAAGCTTGATTCAAGACGTGAGCGTGCCCCGCGAGGCTACGCGACCGAAAGTATCGACCTTTGGCTACGCTTCGATCCCCGCCTATTATTTGGCGGTATACGCGGACGAATCCATGAGCCAGACGGAGCTTGACCAGCTTTACGAGAAGGAATTTAAGCCGGGCTTCGAATCGATACCGGGCATCGATCATATCGATACGATCGGAGCGCGCACGACATCGCTCGATATCCGGCTCAACGCGAGCTCTCTCGCTACATACGGTATGAGCCCCGTTCAGGTGACCGCCGCCATACAGTCGGCAATGGCGAACGGCTCCGTCGGCGTCGTCAAGTTCGAAGGCAATGCCCAGATTGCCCGGGTGAAGGGCGAATTGAGCAGCCTGTACGAGCTGGAGCATCTGGAAATCGCGGCTCCCGGCGGACAGACGCTGCTGCTGAAGGATCTGGCCGAGATCGTGGCCGTTAACGATTCCAATTTCATCGCAAGAATGGACGGCATGCCCGCCATCGGCATTCATCTGTACAAATCGAGCGGGATGAACGCCGTAGAGTTCTCGAATGCGACCAAGGCGCTTATCGAACGTTGGGAGGCCGACATTCCCGGTATCACGTTCAACAACGTGTACGACAGCGCAGACGAGGTTAGGGAATCGATCAGCGGCTTGCTGCGCGAGGGCATGTTCGGCATCGTGCTGGCCTCTCTGATGATTTTGCTGTTCCTGAAGAACATCAGGATGACGCTGATCGTCATCGTCTCGATTCCGCTGTCCATCCTGATCACGCTGATTTTCATGAATTCGATGAACATCACGCTGAACATCATGTCTCTGGGCGGCATGTTTATCGCGGTCGGGCGTGTCGTGGACGACAGTATCGTCGTCATTGAAAGCATTTATGCCAATCTGCAGAAAGCGCAGAAGAGGAACGAGTCCGTTATTCTGATGGCCGTCAGGCAAGTGGCGATGGCGATTACCTCGTCCACCCTCGTTACGGTAGGCGTATTCCTGCCTATTGCGTTCGTCACTGGCGTCATCGGCGGATTTTTCCGGCCGTTTGCAGTGACGGTCGCGTGCGCCTTGCTTGCTTCCTTGCTCGTCTCGCTGACCGTCATACCGATGATGGCGAAGCTGATGGTGCTAAAGGATAAGAAGGGCGGGCATAGCGAGGAGCACCAGGAAGGCAAAACAATCAAATTGTACGAGAAAATTCTCGTATGGAGCCTGAACAACCGCTTCAAGACGCTGCTGTTCTCCGGGCTGCTCCTGATTATGACGGTCGTCGTCACGGTGCCGAGCTTGCCGAAGACGTTCATGCCTGACGGAGAGCCTGATCCGCAGATGAACTTTACGATCAAGCTGCCCTACGAGACCTCCTTCGATACGACGGATCTTCAGGCCAAGCAGATTGAATCGCTGATGAGGGAAGCAAAGGACGAATCGGGCGAACCGCTCTTTACGTTCGTGGAGGCGTTGGTCGGCTACAATTCGAGCGAGGATCGGTATCCGTACATCGTTGAGATTATAACCGAAGCGAATGCGAATGCCGATTCCGTGGCAGTGAAGGAAAAGTACACGAATCTGATTGCCGCCCAATTGCCGCAAGGCTCCGAAGTGTTCCCGGGCTCGCTCGCGGGCGGAGGCGGATATTCCTCGACGGACTTTACTTATGTGATCTACGGCGAGGACCAGACGACGCTGGAGCAAGCGGCGGCTGCGATCAAGAACAGGCTGAAGGATTTCCCGGAAATGCAGGAAGTGAAGGACAATCTGGGAGATGCGAAAAAAGAGCTGCAAATTACGGTTAATCCCGCCAAAGCCCGGCAGTTCGGACTGGATGTTGCGAGAGTCCAGGAGCTGACGGCGATGTGGATCGCCAAGCAGGAGCTGGGCAATATCCGCTTGGACAATACCGTATACAAGACCGCGATCGAGTTATCGCCGGAAGATAAAGGATCGCTCGTCCAATTGGGCCGGATGCCGATGCAAGCCGCGGACGGCTCCATCGTCTACCTGAACGAGGTGGCCAAGCTGGAGGAAGTGGATGCGCCGACTGCGCTTCAACGGGATTCCCAGAAGCTGATGGTGCAAATAACGGCGAAGATCAACTCGGCGGACAAGGCGACGATCAGCGCCCAGGTGACAGCCGAGCTGGAGAAGCTGGACATGCCTGCGGGCGTCACGACGACGACGCGCGGCGTTTCGGCGGAGATGGACGAAAGCTTCGGCCAGCTGTTCGCGGCAATGGGCGCGGCGATCGCCATCGTGTACTTGATCATGGTGCTGTGCTTCGGCAATGCGGGTACCCCGTTCGCGATTCTGTTCTCGCTGCCGCTCGCGATTATCGGAGGGCTGCTCGGCTTGTGGATTGCGCGGGATTCGATTAACGTGACGTCGTTGATCGGCTTCATGATGCTGATCGGTATCGTCGTGACGAATGCGATTGTCCTGCTCGACCGCACGCAGCAATTGCGCAAGGAAGGCTATCTGGTTCGCCATGCGCTGATCGAATCGGGCAAAGTGCGGTTAAGGCCGATCATCATGACGGCCGGGGCGACCATTGCGGCGATGATTCCGCTCGCACTGGGCTTCTCGCACGGGACGCTAATCTCCAAAGGCTTGGCCGTGGTGGTCATCGGCGGCCTGATCACGTCCACGCTGTTAACGCTTGTCGTCGTGCCGATCGCCTATGAAATGGTGGAATCGTTCAAGTCCAGAATGGGGCGTCTGTTCGGTATTCGCAAGCCTGTCGCGGATAAGCCGGAAATCGGGATATAAAATCGCACAAAAGGAGCAATTTGCACATGAAAACACGATTACAACGGCAAGCCGCTCGCGGAAGAACAATGACGGTTGCTCAACTGCTGCTGTGCGCAGCCCTGATCGCGGGATGCTCGGCAGCCAATACTCAGACAGGCGAGCCTGCGGAGCCGAGCAAGCCAACCCTCAAGATCGAAGAAGTCGGCAAAGCCAGCATGGGCAATCCGCGAGAGCAGATCGCCGAGATCGCCCCATCGATGAAATCAGACATCTATTCGGAATCAGGAGGTATTCTTCTGAAGCTGAACAAGCGCAACGGAGAGCGGGTTCAGGCCGGAGACGTGATCGCGGAATTCGAGAGCAAATCCGCGCGCATCGAACGGGAGCGGGCAGAGGCGACGCTGAAAAGCGCGCAATCTTCCCTTGCGGCCTCGTCGGCGGATTTAACCGCCAGCCGTCTGCAGCTGACGAATACGGTCAAAAAGCTGGAAGCGCAATTAAAGGCGCAAACGATGGAAGGCGCCGAGGAAGAGGCGCTGGAGGAGACCAAGCGCAACCTTCAGGCGGCGACGAAGCAATTAAGCGCGGCGAACGGCAACGCGGGAATCGCTGCGCTCGAAGCCCAGGTGGAAGCCGCGAGATTGTCGCTGGAGCAGGTGAATTCCGCCTGGAACGGAGGCAAGCTGATCGCTCCCGCGAATGGCGTGCTTACGGACGTGAAGGCGACCGAGGGCATGACCATTCAGGCGGGCAGCCCGTTCGGCATCGTGCAAAGCACGGCAAAGGTCAAGCTGAAGGCGTGGCTGTCGGAGACGGCGGTTGAACTGGTTCGCGGAAAGAAGGAGCTTGTATTTACCGCCTCGGACGACGGTGCGGCTCGCAAGGCGAAGGTGCTGCATCTGGCGGAGGTTCCGGACGCAGCCACGAGGCTGTATGCCCTAGAGCTGGAAAGCGACAATGCCGACCGGGCCTTGAAGCCGACCGAACGCGTCCAACTGCAGCTTACGACGAAGGAGGAGGAGAACGTCGTAGCCGTTCCTTCGCTGAGCATCATTCGCGAGGGACGCGCAACGTTCGTCTTCGTCGCGAGCGGAAGCAAAGCGGAGAAACGCGAGGTTAAGCTGGGGAGAGTAAACGGACCGTTCCAGGAAGTGATTCAAGGCGTCAGCGCGGGCGAGCGGTTAATCGTATCCGGCCAGCACTCGCTTGCGGACGGACAGACGATAGAAGCGGGTTGAGATCGTCAATGCCTGCGTGAAAGGGGGACGATCGCATGAATGCGAATGCGGCTTACGAAACATGGATGACGCCCCAATTGCCCGATCTGAAAAAGTACTGCTATTATTTGACGGGATCGAAATGGGATGCGGAGGACCTGCTGCAGGATACGCTGCTGAAATCATTCGTGTTTTTTCTTCAAACAGAACCATACGTGGAGATGAAGCCTTTTTTCTTCCGCATTGCCAAAAATCTGTGGATCGACGATTGCCGCAAGCGCAAGAGAAGGGGGCAAGCGGTCAGTGAAGCCCCTAATGCCACATACCGCGACAAGGATTACGCCGAAATCAGAGGCTCGCTGGAATGGCTGGCCGATCGGCTTCCCAGTCGCAGCATCGAGATCTGGCTGCTCTTCAATTATTTCGGCTACACGATGCAAGAGGTGGCGGATGATCTGGGCTGCACGGTTCCGGCTGTGAAGTCCGTACTCTTCCGTACGCGGGAGCTGTTGCGAGGACGGCGCGAATTGGGTATGAACCGCAGCGTCATTCGACTGGAGGTAGAGCGCTGGACGCGAGCGATCATGCTGGATCGCCCGCAGGCCGCTCTATCGGAAGGCTGAACAGGCGCATTCTTCTTCAGACAAGTCCCGACCGATTTCGGTTCGGGACTTGTTCTATGTTATAATTTTCTCGAATTTGATAGAGAAAGCAGGGAACAGGTCCCACATGAAGATCCAACCGCGTGTCGTCAGTTTTGTCGCTCTGTTGCTGCTCTTGTATACGGCAATCAATTTCTATCTCGGCTGGCGCTTAACCGAATGGCTGGCCGCAGCGGGGATTGGGTATTCGGTTCCGTGGTTCTGGATTTCTTACGCAATAATCGCCTTCGGTTATCTGGGAGGAAGACTTCCGCTGCCCGGAGCGCTGAAGCTGGCAGGACGTTTGCTGAAGGTGATCGGTTCCTATTATGTTTTCCTAATGGAAGCCGGGCTTATTCTGTTCCTGCTGACGGATCTCGTTCGCCTCCTGATCTGGACGACCGGCGGCCGTGTGGCCGATTACATCGTTTATGCAGGCGGCGCTGTGTTAGTTCTGCTGGCGGTGCTGCTGCTTGTCGGGTCCCGCAATGCCTGGAGCCCGGTCGTCAGGGAGCATTCCTTGCCAGTGGACAAGCCCGCGCCGGGGGAGCAGCGGGAATGGACGATTGCCGTCGCCTCGGATATTCATCTCGGCAATCTGGTCGGACGCAAGCATCTGCGTCGACTGGTCGACCGTGTGAATGCGATGAAGCCGGATCTGATTCTGCTTCCGGGCGACGTTATCGACGATTCCCTGGAGCCCTTCCTGCGCAATCGGATGGCGGACCTGCTGGCGGAATTGCGGGCCAAGCACGGCGTATTCGCCGTACTGGGCAATCATGAATACTACGGTGGCCACATCGAGCAATATGTGGCGGAGATGAGCAAGATCGGAATTCGCGTGCTGCGGGACGAATGCGCCGATATCGCTGGTCGGCTCTATGTCGCCGGACGCAAGGACAAGACTGCGGAGGCCGCCGGAGGCAGGCTGAGCGCCAAGCAGCTGACCGAGAATCTAGATCTCGGCAAGCCGGTGGTGCTCATGGATCATCAGCCGACCGGTTTCGCCCAGGCTGCGGAGGCTGGGGTCGACTTGTTGCTCAGCGGACATACTCATCGGGGCCAGTTCTGGCCGAATCACTTGTTCACGAAGCGGCTGTTCGAATTGGACTGGGGATATATGCGCAAAAGCGCGATGCATGTCGTCGTTTCCTCCGGCTTCGGAAGCTGGGGGCCGCCCATCCGCCTCGGGAGCCGCAGCGAGATTATCAAGCTTACCCTTAAGCTGCAATAACAGAATAAGCGAAAGCAAGCCTTGCCCTAATGCCAGAAGGCAGATAGGGCAAGGCTTTTTTGCATCCTCATTCGTTCAATGTAATGCACTATTTGAAAATATTCTCATTATATATTGTGTCATATATATTATTATGTTATACATTATATAAACATTGTCATCTTTTGGAGGGGTCTATATGGAAAGAGAATTGGCGCTGGAAATTGTGCGTGTGACGGAATTGGCCGCATTGGCTTCCGCTCCGTGGATGGGCAGAGGAGACAAAATCAATGCCGACGGCGCTGCGACTTCGGCTATGAGGGCGATGTTCGATTCGATCTCGGTCAAGGGAACGGTTGTGATCGGGGAGGGAGAGATGGATGAAGCTCCGATGCTCTACATCGGGGAGCAGGTCGGGAGCATGAACGGACCAGAGGTGGATGTCGCCGTAGATCCGCTGGAGGGGACCGAGATCGTGGCGAAGGGCTTGAACAACGCCATGTCGGTCATTGCGATTGCGAGCAAAGGCAACCTTCTGCATGCACCGGATATGTATATGGAGAAGCTGGCAGTCGGTCCGCAGCTCGCGGGCAGGCTCCACTTAACGGACCCGATCGGAATTACTCTGAAGAAGGCGGCTGATATTCTGAGCAAGAACGTGTCGGAGCTTACGGTTATGATCTTGGACCGGGTACGTCATGAATCGACGATCAAGACGCTGCGAGAGGTCGGAGTGCGCATCAAGTTCCTGAGCGCAGGAGATGTCGCAGGAGCAATGGCTCCGGCATTCCCGGAGGCGGGCATCGATCTGTATGTCGGCTCCGGCGGGGCGCCGGAAGGCGTGCTGGCGGCGGCCGCGCTTAAGTGCCTAGGAGGGGAAATCCAGGGCCGATTGATGCCGTCGGATGCCAACGAGTATGCGCGCTGCGTCCAAATGGGCATAGAGGACCCTTACAAAGTGCTGTCGATGGACGATATGATCGGGTCGGACGACGTCATTTTCGCCGCTACGGGCGTCACTCCTGGCGAATTTCTGGGAGGCGTTCGTTACCTGCCCGATGATCGTGCGGAAACGCACTCGATTGTCATGCGCGCGAAAACAAAAACGGTCCGGTTTATCAAAGCGCTGCACTATTTGCCTAATAAAAGGTTCATCTAAATGGAAAGGAGGAGCAAGAAACCCGTTTCGCTGGGTTTCTTTTTGTTTGTGTTTGAATTTGGTGTATTCAAACACAAACGGATATGATAATATGAGTTCAAACCTAAACAAACCAATATCCGGAGGTAATCTCATGGTACAAAGCTTGTGGCAAGCATCGAAAGCGGCAGAAATGCAAACCGGTCTGGACCAGCTCGTCTATCGTTCGAACATCATCGGAGCCGATCGTCGCGTCTGCAACTACGGCGGCGGCAACACATCCACGAAAACAACGGTTAAAGACTTCCGCGGACGCGACACCGAAGTCATGTTCGTGAAGGGCAGCGGTTCCGACCTGGCTTCGATGAAAGCCGGCAATTTCACGGGCTTACGCATGGATGACATCCGTCCCTTGTTCGAGAAATCGGAAATGTCCGATGAAGACATGGTGGCTTACCTTGCGAATTGCATGATCGACGCCAAGCATCCTCGGGCATCGATCGAGACGCTGCTTCACGCGTTTCTGCCTTTCAAGCATGTCGATCATACCCACCCGGATTCGATAATCAGCTTGTGCTGCGCCGATAACGGCAAAGCACTCGCACAAGAAATCTTCGGCGACCGCTTCGTATGGGTGCCATACATTCGTCCCGGCTTTACGCTGTCCAAGATGATTGCCGAAGGCGTGCTGAACAACCCGAAGGCGGAGCTCGTTCTGATGGAGAAGCACGGGCTTGTCACTTGGGGCGACACTTCCGAAGCGTGCTACGCCCAGACAATCAAAATTATTTCCGAAGCGGAAGCGTTCATCGAATCCCGCATTGAAGAAGCGAAGGTGTTCGGCGGCGTGAAGCACCCGACGCTGGAAGCTGAAGTGCGCAAGAGCATCGTATCGAAGGTTATGCCTACGATTCGCGGTGCCGTCAGCGATGCGAAGAAAATGATCCTGTCCTTCGACGACGCGGAAGACGTGCTGCAATTCGTAAGCGGTCAAGATTCCGCGAAGCTGTCCCAGGTTGGCGCGGCTTGCCCGGATCACCTCGTGCACACGAAGGTCGTTCCTCTCTTCATCGACTGGACGCCTAACGCAGACGACGTCGAGGGTCTGATCGCGAAGCTGAAGGAAGGCGTTGCCGCGTACAAGGAGATGTACAAAGCTTATTTCGACCGCAACAAGAACGAAGGCGACGTGATGTTCGAAGCGGCTCCGCGCGTCATCCTCATTCCGGGCGTCGGCATGATCAACACCGGCAAGAGCTGGGCGATGTCGCAAGTGAGCGGAGCGTTGTACCACCGCGCAATCGCTGTTATGAGAGGAGCGACCGCGCTCGGCAACTTCGTCTCGTTGTCCGAGAACGAATCCTACAACGTCGAATACTGGCCGCTGGAGCTCTACAAGCTGTCTCTTGCGCCAGCTGAAGCGGAATTCTCCCGCAAGATCGCCTTTATTACAGGCGGAGCTGGCGGCATCGGAAGCGAAACGGCTCGCCGTCTCGTATCCGAAGGCGCGCATGTCGTGCTGGCCGACCTGAATCTTGAAGGCGCGGAGAAGGTTGCGGCAGAAATCAATGCCAAGTGGGGCGAGAATCGCGCGTTGGCCGTGAAAATGGACGTGACGAGCGAGGAAGCGATTCAAGCGGCTTACGCTTTGACCGCTCTCACATACGGCGGCGTGGACATTATCGTCAACAATGCCGGCCTGGCGACTTCCAGCCCATTCGACGAGACGTCCCTGAAGGAATGGAACCTGAATATGAACGTGCTCGGAACGGGCTATTTCCTCGTTGCCCGCGAAGCGTTCAAGCTGATGAAGGCGCAAGCTATCGGCGGCAACATGGTGTTCATCGGCTCGAAGAACTCCGTATACGCCGGCAAGAACGCGTCGGCCTACAGCGCGGTCAAGGCGCTTGAAGCGCATCTGGCCCGCTGCATCGCAGCCGAAGGCGGCGAATTCGGCATTCGCGTGAACACGATTCTGCCGGATGCGATCCTGCAAGGCTCGGCGATCTGGAACGGCAGCTGGAGAAACGAGCGCGCTGCCGCATACGGAATCGAACCGGATCAACTGGAAGAATACTACCGCAAGCGCACGACGCTGCTGGTCAATATCTATCCGAAAGACATTGCCGAAGGCATCGCGTTCTTCGCATCGTCCAAGTCCGATAAGACAACGGGCTGCATGCTGACGATCGACGGCGGAGTTCCGGCTGCATTTACTCGATAATCGGAGGGATCGTTCTTATGCATAGGTCAAGAGGGGAGAAGCTCTGGTACATTCCGGACGGCTACATTCCCGAGAATAGCTCTGGTCAGCTGACAAGCCATGAATCCATCTGCGTGCTCAACACCGCTTCCGAGGACGCGCTGCTCAAAATTACGATCTTCTTCGAGGATCGCGAGCCGCTGGAGGATATTATGGTAGTTGTTGGCGCCAGACGGACGAAGCATATTCGAACGAGCTCGCTGCACAAGGAAGGAGCGCCGATTCCGGTCGGCGTTCCTTACGCGATTGAGGTTGAAAGCGATATCCCGATCATTGTGCAATACAGCAGGCTCGATTCCACGCAAGCTGAGAACGCATTGATGTCAGTTATAGCCTATCCCATTAAATAAGCTCACGAAGAGGAGAATCGCGCATGCAACAACAAGTCGCAAGCAACTACGAGGCCGCCAAGGAGCTGTACGCCAAGCATGGCATCGACGTCGATCAGGTTCTGGAGCGTCTGGCGCAAATTAAAATCTCCATGCATTGCTGGCAAGGAGACGACGTACGCGGATTCATGAACAAGGATCAGGATCTGACGGGAGGCATCTCCGTAACGGGCAATTATCCTGGCGCGGCATCGACTCCGGAAGAGCTGCGCGCCGATCTTGAGAAAGCGTTCTCTCTGATTCCCGGCAAGCACAAGGTGAATCTCCACGCCATCTATGCGGATACGGACGAGAAGGTTGAGCTGGACCAGCTGAAGCCCAAGCATTTTCAGAAGTGGGTGGATTGGGCGAAGGAGAACGGCCTGGGCATGGACTTCAACCCGACCTGCTTTTCGCATGAGAAATCCAAGGACGGCTTTACGTTAAGCCACCCGGATGCGGATATTCGCCGCTTCTGGATCGACCACTGCAAAGCCTCGCGCAAGATCGGCGCATACTTCGGAGAACAGCTCGGCCAAACCTGCGTCACGAACGTATGGGTGCCCGACGGCTTCAAGGACGTGCCTGCCGACCGCTTGGCTCCAAGACAGCGCTTGAAGGATGCGCTTGACGAGGTGTTCGCTGAGGAGCTCAATCCGGCTCATAACCTGGATGCGGTGGAAAGCAAGCTTTTCGGTCTTGGATCGGAAGCATATGTTGTCGGCTCTCACGAGTTCTATATGGGCTACGGCCTTCAGAACAATAAGCTGATCTGCCTGGACGCGGGGCACTTCCATCCGACGGAGGTCATCTCGAACAAGCTGAGCTCGCTGTCGCTGTTCGCCGACGGAATTCTGCTTCACGTCAGCCGTCCGATGCGCTGGGACAGCGACCATGTCGTGACGATGGACGACGAGCTGATCGAGATCGGCAAAGAGCTGGTACGCGGCGATCTGCTCGGCAAGACGCATATCGGCCTCGACTTCTTCGATGCGAGCATCAACCGTGTGGCGGCATGGGTTATCGGTACGCGCAATACGATCAAAGCGCTGCTGCGCGCGATGCTGGACCCGATCGAGGCGTTGAAGAAAGCCGAGCTTGAAGGGGACTACACGACTCGTCTGGCGCTGACGGAAGAGTTCAAATCGTATCCGTTCGGAGCGGTGTGGGACTACTATTGCGCGAAGAATGGCGTGCCTGTCCGCGAGGAATGGCTATCCGACGTGAAGGCTTATGAGAGTGAAGTCCTGCTGAAGCGCGGCGTTTAACCTAATATAAGGGTGATTGTAGATGTCAAACGTTCTCGCGTTCGATCTGGGCGCGAGCAGCGGAAGGGCGCTGCTCGGGCGGTTAACGGACGGCAAGATCGAGGTAGAGGAGCTGCATCGCTTTCCCAACGATCCGGTACAGGTGGGCGACCGTCTGCATTGGGACATTTTGCGGCTCTATCATGAGATCAAGCAAGGCTTGTTGAAGGCCAAGCATCAGGGCATCGAATTGCAAAGCATGGCTATCGATTCCTGGGCGGTCGACTTCGGCTTTATCGGCAAAAACGGGGAACTGGTCGGCAATCCTTATCATTATCGGGATCGCCACACGGAAGGAGCGATGGACAGCCTGTTCGCGCAAATTCCGCCCTCCGTCATCTTTGCCCGCACGGGCATTCAGTTTCTTCCGTTTAATACGATCTATCAGCTGTTTGCCTTGAAGCAGGCGAATTCGCCTTGGCTTCAGGAAGGCAACCGGTTCCTGATGATTCCGGACCTGCTGCGCTACTTCCTGACCGGGGAGATGCACAACGAATTCACGAACGCGACGACGACGCAGCTCTATAACCCGGTCGAAGGAAAATGGGATGCGGAGCTGCTGCGCATGCTTGATCTGCCGGCGTCCTGGTTCGGCAACGTACTGAAGCCGGGCGCCAAGGCCGGGAGCCTGAGCCATTCCGTATGCGAGGAGCTGGGCATTCCGTCCATTCCCGTATACGCCGTCGCCGAGCACGACACGGGCTCCGCCGTCGCCGCTGTTCCGGCAACCGAAAGCTCGTTCGCCTATCTTAGCTGCGGCACCTGGTCCTTGATGGGGACGGAAGTAGATAAGCCCGTGCTCCACGATCTGGCGAGAAAGCTTAATTTCACGAACGAAGGCGGAGTCGCCGATACGTACCGTTTGCTGAAAAACATAATGGGGCTGTGGATTTTGCAGGAGTGCCGCAGGGAATGGGAGCGAGAAGGAAAATCGTACTCCTTCCCCGAATTGGTACAATTGGCTTCGGAAGCGAAGCCGCTGCAAAGCTTCATCGACCCGGACGACGCGAGCTTCCTTCCGCCGGGCGACATGCCTTCGCGCATCGCGGAATATTGCGGACGCACGGGGCAGAAGGCGCCGGAGACGACAGGCGAAATCGCGCGTTGCATTCTGGAAAGTCTTGCTCTGAAGTACCGTTACGTGTTTGAGATGACCGAGAGGCTGTCCGCACAGCGCTTCCAAGGGCTGCATATGGTCGGAGGCGGCATTCAGAATACGCTTCTGTGCCAGTGGACGGCCAATGCGATCGGCAAGCCGGTATGGGCCGGGCCTTCCGAGGGGAGCGCAATCGGCAATCTGGTCGTACAGTGGATCGCGCAGGGCGCCTTCGCCAATATCGGAGAAGCCCGCAAAGCGATTCGGGACTCGTTCCCGGTTGCGGTCTACGAGCCGAGCGAGAGCGAGGCGTGGAGCGGCGCGTACGAACGGTTCCTGAACGTAACGGGATTCGCGGAATAAAATCGGTTGGCGAAAAGAGGGTACACATTGCTGGTTGCGGAGCGTTATGAGATGATCGTAAGCCTGGTCAACGAGAGAGGGAGCATACGGGTATCCGAGCTGAGCGAATTATGCCAAGTGACGGAGGAGACGATCCGCAGAGACCTGGATCGGCTTGAAACCGCCGGGCGCTTGCGCAGGTCCCATGGGGGAGCGGTCAGCGTCAAGGAAACGATGCTGCACCCGGAGATCCCGTATGCCGTTCGGGAGATTACGAACGCGGACGAGAAGAAGCGGATCGCGCTGGAGGCGATCAAGCTCATTGCGCCCAAGGACCGGATATTGCTGGATGCCAGCTCGACAGCTTGGTATATGGCCGCCGACGTGCCCGATATCGCGCTTACCGTGCTTACCAATTCGATTAAAGTCGCTACGGAGCTCAGCAGCAAGGAAAGAATCGAAGTCATCTCGACGGGCGGCATACTCGCGCAACGGTCGTTGTCATTCGTCGGCCCGTTGGCGGAGCGTTCACTGGATGCGTATCATGTCGATAAGGTGTTCCTGTCATGCAAAGGGGTGCATCTGGATCGGGGCATCAGCGAATCCAACGAATTGCAGGCGCGCATCAAAGAGCGGATGATCGGCATGGCGGACGAGGTTATCCTGCTGGCGGATTCCAGCAAGTTCGGCGTTCAAGCCTTTACTCACGTGGCCGATCTGTCCCAGGTGGATGTCATCATCACCGATCGGCGGATGCCCAAATCCACGATAGAAGAGCTGGAAAGCCGGAATATTAAGGTGATTACGGTATAGCATGCAACGCAGGGTTTAATTGTACGCGTGCAAGCGGAAGAAGCGTTCAACTCCCGGCCGCCGGGCAACTTGCATGGAGGAAGCTCCGTTTCGGAAGAAGCGGAGCTTCCGACGCAGGCTGTTCTGGGACGGGGGCCGCGGTGCGGAAGGAACGCTTTTTCCATTGTCAACTTGTCTGATAACCTGATAATATGAACTGAGAAATGAAAGGGGTGCGGCAGCATGAAAGTGTCCTTGTTCATCACGTGCTTAAGCGATGCCATCTATCCGCGAGTGGGAGAAGCCATGGTTCGCCTGCTGGCGAGATACGGCGTGACGCTCGAATTTCCGACCGTGCAAACCTGCTGCGGACAGCCGGCTTTCAACAGCGGCTACTGGAAGGAAGCGCGCGCGACAGCCACTACGATTATTCATGCATTCGAGGACAGCGACTTCGTCATCTCTCCGTCAGGCTCCTGTACGGGAATGATCCATCATTATCCGAAGCTGTTCGAGGACGATCCTGTCATGCTGGAAAAAGCGCTCGCGCTGCAGAGCAAATCCTATGAATTCACGCAATTTCTGGTGAATGTTCTCGGGATTACGGATCTGGGCGCGACGTTCCGTCATAAAGTCACTTACCATCCGTCTTGTCACGGCTCGCGGCTGCTCGGCGTGAAGGATGAGCCGATGGCGCTCATGAGCAAGGTGCGCGGACTTGAGTTCGTGCCGCTTCCGCATGCGGAGGATTGCTGCGGATTCGGGGGAACGTTTGCGGTCAAGATGTCGGACATTTCCGGGGCGATGGTGACCGAGAAGACCGATCACGTCAAGGAAACTGAAGCGGAAGTGCTGGTTGGCCTGGATATGGCTTGCCTGATGAACATTGCGGGCAATCTTCACTACCGGAATGAACCGGTGCGGGTCATGCACCTCGCCGAATTGCTATACGAAGGGGTGAAAGGAGCATGAGCCACGCATCGGCACCCAAGGGCGGAGCGACGGTCAAGGAGCGCGCCGGGCTTGCGCTGAACAACGAGTTTCTGCGCAAAGCGGTGAAATTTACGACGGAGCGGCTGAAAAACGGCAAGCTCAAGGCGATGGAGGAGCACGGCAACTGGGAGGAGTGGCGCGAGCGGGGCCGGCAGATTCGGCTTCACACGATCGCTCACCTGGACTATTACCTGAATCTGTTCGTCAACAATGCGCGGGCGAACGGCGTCCACGTGCATTTTGCCGAGACGGCGCAAGAGGCCGTAGAAATCTCGCTGTCGATCGCCGAGAGGAAGAGCGCCAAATCCGTCGTGAAATCGAAATCGATGGTATCGGAGGAATTGCATCTTAACCATGCGCTGGAGTCCATCGGCGTGGAAGCCATCGAAACCGACCTCGGCGAGTACATTATCCAGTTGGCCGGCGAAGCGCCGTCGCACATCATTATTCCGGCAATCCACAAAAATCGCTTTCAGATCGCCGATCTGCTCTCCGAGGACGCGGGCGAGCCGCTGGAGGCGGATACGAAGGTGCTGGCCGGATACGTTCGCCGCAGGCTGCGCGCCAAATTCCTCGAAGCCGACATCGGCATGACGGGCTGCAACTTCGCGATCGCCGAGACGGGATCGATGGTGCTGTTCGAGAATGAAGGCAACGCCCGCATGGTTACGACGCTGCCGAAGACGCAGATTACGCTGATGGGGATGGAGCGGATCATTCCTTCGTGGGCGGATCTGGAGGTCATGGCGACCTTGCTTCCGAGATCGGCGACCGGACAGAAGCTGACGATGTACATGTCAGGCATTACGGGGCCGCGCCGCGATGCGGATGCGGACGGACCGGACGAAATGCATATCATCATCGTGGACAACGGCCGTTCGCTGCAGCTTGGCGATCCCGAGTTCCAGGAGCTTCTGAATTGCATCCGCTGCGGCGCGTGCCTGAACGCTTGTCCCGTGTACCGTCACATCGGCGGACACGCATACGGCGGCACTTACAGCGGACCGATCGGCGCAGTGCTGACGCCTTCCTTGAAGAAAAATATCGCCGAGTGGGACGATATCGCCAACGCCTCCAGCCTGTGCGGAGCTTGCTACGAGGCTTGTCCGGTCAAAATTCCGCTGCACGAGATGCTGATCTACCTTCGCAGGCGCAAGGTTGAAGCCGGTCACGGCAATGCGATCGAAGGCGTCGGAATGAAGGGCTTCGCCACGCTGATGTCCAAATCGGGACGTTTCAATACCGTCCTGAAGCTGGGCAAGCTGGGACAGCGCTTCGTGACCCGCGACGGCGGAATCCGGCTTAAGGTCGGACCGCTGAAAGGCTGGAATACGTATCGCGTCACGCCGAATCTGCCGAAGAAAACGTTCCGCCAGCAGTGGGGAACCCTCGAAGCCGAGATCCGCGGCGGCTTGCAGGAGATGTCGCCGGACATTAAACAAAGGATGCAACAGGCGGTAGCCAATCGCAAGAAAGGCGGGGGACACGGACATGGACACAGCTAAGACGCACGAGCAGTGGCTTCAGGAGATGGAAGCCAAGTCCCGAGCCAAGCAAACCGGCTTCATCGGCGGCATCTCCGCCAAGCTCAAGCGGCCGATGGTCACCGAAGCGCCGCGCCACCCTTATCGCGGTTCGCCGGACTTCTGGAATGCTTACGAATGGGACGAAGAGGAACGGATAGCCCGATTTACGGAAAACTTCCGCAGTGTAGGCGGACACGTGGAGCGCTTCCCGACGATGGAGGGCGCGCAGCGTTTCATTGCCGACATCGGGAAGGCTCTGAGCGCCAAATACGTCATCCGGCAAAACCAGCCCGAGCTGGCCGCGTTAAAGCTGGAGGAAGAGCTGCCGGAGGCCCGCGTATCCGTATGGAACAGCGATACCGAGGAGAACTGGAAGGCGAGGGCGGCTGAAGCCGATCTCGGAGTCGTCCTGGTCGATCATGCGGCTGCGTATACGAGCTCGATGGTTGTTCTCTCCTCTCCGGACAAGGGGAGATCGGTGAGCCTGCTGCCGACGGTCCTCATGGCGATCTTGCCGGTTGAGCGTCTGCAAACGCGGCTTGGAGAGGTGATGACCCGCTTTGATGCGAGCGGGCGAGAGAACTTGCCGGCGGGGATTCATTTTATCTCCGGTCCAAGCCGTTCCTCGGACATCGAGAACGATCTGACGATCGGCGTACACGGCCCCGGCGTCGTCTATGCGCTGCTCGTCGGCTAAAGGCTGGAGGTCGACAGAACAATGGAAATGACGCGGCTAACGAAGCGCAACCATTACGAGGCAATCAAAGATCAGCTCCTGCAGATGATCCTGGACGGCAAGCTGAAGGTGGGAGACAAGCTTCCTTCGACGAAGGAAATGTCCGAAAGCTTCGGCGTCGGTCGCTCCACGACCCGGGAAGCGCTGAGCGCGCTGAAGGCGATGGGCCTGATCGAAATTCGTCAGGGCGGCGGGTGCCGCGTCATCCACAATACGCCGGCGGAGATTGCCGTTCCGGAGCTGGATTCCCTGCGGATGAACCGCAGCGTGCTGCTTGAGCTTCTGGAAGCGCGGCAATCGCTGGAGGTGTCCAATGCGGCCATCGCCGCCGTGAAGAGCACGGACGCCGATCTTGCGGAGCTTCGGACGCTTATTGAATCGATGGAGCATTCCATCGGGCATGAGGCCGAGGGAGAGCGCACGGACCTGCTGTTTCATCTCGGCTTGGCTAAAGCGACGCATAACTCGATCATGGTTCGCCTGTTCGAGTCCATTATCGGACAGCTTGAAACGGCCATTCGCGAAATTCGCAGGGTGGAGCTGTATTCGAACCAGAAGGTCGCCGAGCGCCTCTATCGCGAGCACTCCGCCATCTACGACGCGGTTCGGCTGCGCAAGCCGGAGCTTGCGGCCCTGACGATGAAGCGGCACCTGGAGCACGTGGAGAATATCTTGACCAAGTATATCTAGTCCGCAACGAGGCTGTCCCTCGGCAGGTGATGACTGCCGGCGGACAGCCTTCCGTTCTTGTCGGACCGTATGCCGCTTAAGGTCCAATCGACGCCTTTCGCGGCCGAAAGCTATGATTTCGGCCGGACAGTCCCTATAATAAGAAAAGAGTCGATTTTCGATGGGAGAGGGATTATTCGATGAATTTCGCCAGCCGGCTTGTTCAGAAGGTCAAGGATCGCTTTGTTCAACATAAGCTTAAAAATTACGCGGACAAGCTAAGAGCCATCGGGCAGTTGGATTTGACGTCTTGGGACGACGTACGGCTGAAGGCCGAGTCGGCGCAGCTTATGAAAAAAGCACGGGCGGGAACGCCGCTGGACGAGCTTGCTATAGAAGCTTATGCGATTGCCGGAGAAGCTGCCAGCCGAGTTCTCGGAATGCGCCCGTTCGACGTGCAATATATGGCCGGAGCCGCGCTGCATGAAGGCCACATGGTGGAGATGCAGACCGGCGAAGGGAAGACGCTTGCCGCCGTTATGCCCGCTTATTTGAACGCGCTTGGCGGCCAAGGCGTGCACGTGCTTACGTTCAACGATTATTTGGCCGGTCGGGACGCCGAGTGGATGGGGCCTGTGTATCGTTTTCTGGGACTCAGCGTGGGCGCGGTACGGGAGAATATGACGACAGAGGAAAGAAGGCTCGCCTATGCCGCCGACATCACCTACGTCACGGCTAAGCAAGCGGGCTTCGACTACTTGCGGGATACGATTGCGATGAAGGCGTCAGATATCGTTCACCGCCCGTTCCACTATGCGATTGTGGACGAGGCCGATTCGCTGCTCATTGACGAAGCTCGGGTGCCGCTTGTCATCGCAGGAGAGGTGGCTTCCTCCGGCAAGGACGGGAGCCGCATGGCGCAGCTTGCGAGAGAGCTGTCGATCGGCGTGGATTACGACTTCGACGAGAACAAGCGCAACGTCTATTTGACCGAGGCCGGTTCGGAGAAGGCGGAGGGCCGGCTTCGGACGGGCAATCTGTATGAGGCGCATAACAGCCATTTGTTAACGGCATTAAATTGCGCGCTGCACGCAGAATCCCTGTTGAGAAGAGACGTCGATTACGTGATCCGCGAGGGCAAGGTCGAGATTATCGATCCGCATACGGGAAGAATCGCCCAGAACCGTCACTGGCCCGATGGCCTGCAAGCGGCCGTCGAGGCGAAGGAAGGGATTGAATCGGCCGCGTCGGGCAAAATTCTGGGTACGATTACGTTGCAGCATTTTCTGAGCCTGTATCGCAGGATCAGCGGCATGACAGCGACGGCTCAGGATTCTGCCGATGAGTTCGAGGAAACCTACGGCTTGCAGGTCGTAGAGATTCCGCCCAACCGTCCGAAAATCCGCATCGATCACGACAGCCGGATCTATACTCATAAGGAAGCGAAGCTGAAGGCGCTCGTGAAGGAGATTGCGTCCGTTCACGCAACGGGCCGTCCGATCCTGATCGGGACAAGCAGCGTAGAGGAGTCCGATGATCTGGCGGAGAAGCTGAAGCAGGCAAACGTGCCTTGTCATGTGCTGAATGCGAAGAACGACGAGAAGGAAGCCGAGATCATTGCCCGCGCGGGCGAGCTGGGAGCGGTTACCGTCTCGACGAATATGGCCGGACGCGGCGTCGACATCCGTCTTGGCGCCGGAGATGCCGACCAGGCCGAAGCCGTTGCCAAGCTGGGCGGATTGTACGTTATTGGCACGCATATGAACGAGAGCGCCCGCATCGACAATCAGCTAAGAGGACGAGCGGGGCGTCAAGGAGACCCGGGCTCATCCCGCTTCTACGTCTGTCTGGAGGACGAGCTGATCCACCGCTTCGGCATCGAGAAGGCGATTCCTGCCGCCCGTCGGCCGGAGAAGCAGGAAGAGGAGCTTTCCGCTTCGCTGTTCAGCAAGAAAATGGAGCATATCCAAAGAGTCGTGATGGGGCAAAACTTCGAGATGCGCCAGACGCTGAACAAGTATTCCGATATGGTCGAGCAGCAGCGTCGAATCCACCAAAGCCAGCGGGAAGCGGTGCTGGAGGACGAGTCGGGCATGAGCGAGGCGGAGAAGCACATACGCCTGTATTTGATGGACCGGGCATGGGCCGATCATCTGGCATATGTGTCCTATATTCGCGAGGGAATTCATCTGGAAAGCTTGGCTAACCGCAATCCGGTGGATGAATTTCATCATCGCATCATTCACGCTTTCGAGCAGCTGCCGGATAAACTGGAGAAGGATACGGCCAAGGCGCTGGCCAAGCTGAACAACGCAGGGTCAGCCGCAGACCTTGACTTGGAGCAGGCGGGCTTCAAAGCGCCTTCGAGGACGTGGACCTACCTCATCCAGGATCAGTTTCTGGAGAAAAAAACAAGCTTGTTCAACTTCTAGGAAGCACGGAAGGAAAGAGGGCGTGTTATGAACGTTAGAAAAATGAGGCTTTACGACACGGAGAACGTGTATTCCGGCGAAGACCGGGACGAATACGAGAAGGATTACGCCCGCTTGA
The DNA here is from genome assembly GCF_042651945.1 of Cohnella boryungensis. Classification (NCBI taxonomy): domain Bacteria; kingdom Bacillati; phylum Bacillota; class Bacilli; order Caryophanales; family Paenibacillaceae; genus Cohnella; species Cohnella boryungensis. The sequence goes on from NZ_JBHSED010000065.1 coordinate 81,156, forward strand.
TTCAATCGCCCGCATTCCGCAGACTGCAAGGCAAGTCGCAAGTATTCGGCGCGGGCTCCGGCGATTATTACCGGACTAGGCTGACCCACTCGCTGGAGGTCTCCCAGATCGCGCGCGAGGTGGCGAGAAGGCTGGGGAAGCAATGCGCCTTATTGTCCCGCAAAGAGCATCCGGGCCTAATGATCGATCCGGACGTCGTCGAGTGCGCTTCGCTTGCCCACGATCTGGGGCACCCGCCGTTCGGACATAAGGGTGAAGAGGTGCTGAACCAGCTTCTCCAGAAGGAGCACGGTCTCAAGTACGAGGGCAATGCGCAGAACTTTCGCATTCTGATGTTTCTGGAGAAGCGCGCGGGCAGCGACAGCGGGCTTGATCTAACGGCCTCGGTGCTGCTGGCGATCAATAAGTATCCCGCCTGTATCGATGAACCGGGCAAGCAGAAGGGGGTCTACCGCAAGGAATGGGAAGGCATCGACTTCCTGCGGCAAACCTGGGGCATGCCGGAGGGCTGCGCGACGCTTGAAGCCCAGTTGATGGACTTGTGCGACGATATTGCCTATTCCACGCACGATCTGGAGGACGGAATCCGCGCGGGCAAAATCCAGATGGACCGGGCCTTCTTCGAGGACGACCGTTTGGTCGCTCACGTCATTCAGGAAATCACGGAGGACCCGAGCTATTCCGCCGCCAATTGGGACAATATCGATCAGGCGGAGATGGTCAAGCGGGTGCTCATCGAATACTTCGAGCAGTGGGAGACGATCTATGCGGAGTGCGATCGCGAGCCTTCGCGCACACGACGGGAAATGAAAGCCCGCTGGGTAAGAAGGTTCGCCAACGATGTCGGCATTATCGACGATGCGGCGAGGGGCTGGAAGAAGGTTACGCTCGTTCGCGACAATCGGCAAAACTCCGAGCTGCTGCGGACGATGGAAATTTTGAAGAAGCTTGCCTGGGTGACGCTGATCAAGGATTTTCGCGTACAGCGCCTGCACAAGCGGAGCGAGGTCATGATCGAGCGGCTGTGGGGCAGCTTCAAGAATTACGACACGGGCAAGCTGATCATTCCGCCGGACTGGCTGGCCAGCTATGAAGCGCAGAAGGACAGATGGGCATGGGAGCGTCTTGCCGCAGACTATATATCGGGCATGACGGACGCTTATGCAGAGAAGGTATACGCAGAGTTTTTCGCAAGCCGTTCCGGATCGATCTACGAAAGAGATTAAACATTTCTCCTTGACCCTGACAGTGATGTCAGGGTTTATACTGGCTCCATCGATCGGAAAGGAGGAGCAGGCTTGAAAATCGGCGAGTTATCCGCGAAGACCGGCGTCAGCATCCGTTCGCTGCGTTATTACGAGAAGCAGAAGCTGCTAAGCTCGCATCGAGGCGGCAACGGTTATCGGGAGTATTCCCCCTTGGCTGTGGAGCAAGTGGGGACAATCCGGCTGTATTTGGCGCTCGGGTTGTCGACCGTGCAGATTGCCAGCTTCATGCAATGCGTGCTGATGAACAAGGAAGCCTTCTGTGAAGAGGTGCTGCCGATCTATGAGAGCAAGCTGCGGGAGATCGACGAACAGCTTCGCGAGCTTAACCAGATCCGTACGAACTTGCTGGACCGGATCCGATCGATACAGGAGGACAAACAACCGGGTATCGGAGGAGAAAAGAATGAGTCTGACTTTAGTTAATGACGTTAATTTCAGAATGAGCCTGCGCCCGCAAGGGGTCACGCTGGTCGAATTCGGAGCGTCGTGGTGTCCGCCCTGCAAAGTACTGAAGCCTCTGCTTGACGAGCTTGAGGAAAGCTATGGGGAGAGGGTGACGATGCTGGAGGTGGATTGCGACGCCTCGCCGGAGACTGCTTCCGAATTCGGAGTCATGTCCATGCCGACCGTGCTGGTGTTCCGGCATGGAGAACCGGTCGAGAAGCTGGTCGGACTGCGTCCGAAGGCGGTATATTCAAGTTTGCTCGAGAAATATATCGGAATCGAAAAGCCGCGCTGATGCGGCTTTTTGTTGTTTTTAGGTAAAAAGTTGCCTATCATGAAGAGAACAGAGGAAAGGAGTTTATTCGCATGCTTATCGATCTGAAGAATAGAACCGCGTTGGTCACCGGGGCGACAGGCGAGCTTGGGCGCGTCATGGCGAGAACGCTGGCGAAGTGCGGGGCGAATATCGCCATCCATTACCGAAGCAACGAGGCGCAGGCCGTCGCGCTGCAGCAAGAGCTCCAGAGCTTCGGCTCCCGGACGGCTATCATGAAGGCGGATGTCACCCGCCTGGAGTCGATCCTCGACATGAAGACAGTCATCGAGGAGCAGCTTGGCGCCGTCGATATCGTTGTGGCGAACGCGGTTGTTCAATACGAATGGAAAAGCATTCTGGAGCAGCCGATTGAGGATTACGCCAGTCAGTTCGATTCCTGCGTAATGCAGAGCGTTTATCTGGCGAAAGCGTTCGCCCCGGCTATGATCGACCGGAGATGGGGAAGGTTCATCGGGATTAATACGGAGTGCGCGATGCAGAATTTCGTCAACCAATCGGCCTACGTCTCCGGCAAACGGGGCATGGACGGCGTTTATCGCGTTCTCGCCAAGGAAATCGGAGAGCACCAAATTACGGTGAACCAGGTAGCGCCGGGTTGGACGATCAGCGAACGGGACCGCTTGAACAAGACGGAGCGCAGCGAGTCGTACGAGCAATCCGTGCCGCTGAAGCGGAGGGGAACGGATCAAGAGATCGCCAATGCGGTCGCGTTCCTCGCTTCGGATCTGGCGAGCTTTATTACGGGCGCTTATATTCCGGTCAGCGGCGGCAATGTGATGCCGGCCATCTAGCGATAATCGGACAAAGGAACGTCGGGAGGAGAACGGATGATCCGCTCGCATTTCATCAGTCATGACGGAGTTACGATACATTATTTGACCTCGAACGAGGACTCGACATCGGTTCCCCTCCTCATCTGCCCAGGCTTATCCGAAACAGCCGAGGAGTATATTGAACTGATGGAATACCTGGCTCCGAGGAAATGCATCGCGTTGTCCTTCAGAGGGCGGGGACTCAGCGATACGCCGGATCGGGGCTATGGTCTGGACGAGCACGTAGCGGATATCGAAGCCGTAATCGCCGACGCCAAGCCGAGCCGCTTTCATCTGTTCGCCAATTCCCGCGGCGTGTCATACGCGCTTGGATACTGCGACAAGCATCCGTCCAATATCATTCAATCCCTCATCCTGCAAGATTATCCGGCGGAGCATAAGGCGATGCCGGAAGGCTGGGCGGACGAATACATCCACCATTATCTGGTGCCCTTCTCGCGGCAGCGGAATATTCGGCAGGAGGCGGTGCGCGGCATCGCCGAGGAGTCGATCGCCAAGCGCTTCTCCAGAGGAATCCACAAGCGGCTGCTCGTTCTGCGCGGGAAGCTGGAGGGAAGCCTGCTATCCGACGAGGACTGCAGACGTTACGAACGGTTGTGCGTCGAGGCTTCTTTTGCGGCCTTCGAGCATTCCGGCCACGATATCCGCAACACGGAGAAGGATCGCTTATATCGAACGATCTACGAGTTCATTCATCCGGCATGAAGCCTGCGGCTTCTGGCCTTTTGTTCTGCCGACGCGCACGATGGCCACATCATTTGTTTTCCGGGTATGCCAATCGAAATCGTTTTCAAGTACAATGGGATAGGCGGTACATTCAGGTAGGGAGAGGGAGAGAACGGATGTTGAAACAGACAACTTTGGGAAGAACGGGCTTGAAGGTCACCAAGCTAGGTTACGGAGCAATGGAAATCCGCGGCCCTCGGGTATGGAACGGTCGACCGGTGACCGATGCCGAGTCGGAACGGATTCTGAACGCCGTCTTGGACTCCGGCATTAATTTCATCGATACTTCATACGACTACGGCCGGAGCGAGGAATTGATCGGGCGGTACATCAGCCATCGCAGAGCCGAATACGTTCTCGCCACCAAATGCGGCTGTACGCTGGTGGATTGCGGGGATCATGACGAGACGCCGCACGTCTGGACGCGGGACAATCTGCTTCATAACATCGAGACCAGCCTAAGCCGGATGAAGACGGATTACATCGATCTGCTGCAGCTTCACGGACCGACCGTTCAACAGACGGAGGAAGGCGGTCTTGTAGAAGTGCTTAAGGAGATTCAGGCGACCGGCAAGGTCCGCTGGATCGGCATATCGAGCTACCTGCCCCATATTCCTTCCTACATCGAGAACGGGGATTACGACACGTTCCAGATTCCGTATTCCGCACTGGAAAGGGAGCATGAAACGCTTGTGCAGGCTGCCGGAGAGCAAGGCGCGGGCGTCATCATCCGCGGAGGCGTCGGACAGGGAGAGCCTGGAGCCGGACGAGGTCTGGCCGATCGCTGGGCGTACTGGGACAAGGCCAATCTTGACGAGCTGCTGGAGGAAGGCGAAACCCGTACCGGATTTCTGTTAAGGTTCACGCTTTCTCATCCGCAGATGTCCACGACGATTGTAGGGACGAAAAATCCCGTTCATCTGGAGGAAAATTTGCGTTACGCCCGCAAGGGGGAATTGTCTGCCGAGGTGTACGAGGAAGCCAAGCGCCGACTTGACGAGGCAGGCTGTTCTCCGGTCGCTTAGGGCGCCGAATCCAGAAATCGCTGCGGAGGAGCTTACATCATGGCACAAGCTTTCATTTTCGATATGGACGGCGTGATCATCGACAGCGAGCCGCTTCATTTCGAAATCGACATTCATACGATGCGGCACTTCGGCGCCGAGATCACCAAGGAACGGCTGGAGAGGTACGTCGGTATGACGAACCCCGATATGTGGACGTTGATCAAGGACGAGCATGCGCTTGCCCCGCCTGTAGCGGAAATTATCGAATATCAATTGTCGGCCAAAATCCGCACGCTGCGCGAGCAGTCCTACACGCCTATCGAAGGCATTGCAGAGCTGTTGGGCGAATTGAAGGCTCAAGGCATCCCTTGCGGACTCGCTTCTTCATCTCCAAGAGCTTTCATCATGGAAGTGCTGAACAAGTTCGAGATTGCCGACTGCTTCTCTGTCGTGGTCAGCGGCGAAGAAGTAGCCCGGGGGAAGCCGGCTCCCGATGTTTTCCTTGAGGCGGCGAGAATGCTCGGCGCCGATCCCGGTCAGTGCGTCGTTATCGAAGATTCCAGAAACGGAGTCGCAGCCGCCAAAGCGGCGGGAATGCGCTGCTACGGCTATGTCAACGTGAATTCGGGCAACCAGGATTTATCTGCGGCCGATCGGATCGTGCATTCGATCAGAGACATTCGCATCGAAGAGCTGTAAGAGCGGAGGCAATCAGCATGAAGAGAGAAGCGCATCAATACGACATCGTGCATGCCGTCAGAGAAGACCTTGCAGGCATTGTGGACATCTACAATACGACGATCGCCAGCCGTATGGTGACGGCCGATCTGGAGCCGGCTACGCCGGAGAGCCGGATCGGTTGGTTCGAGGAGCATTCGGAGGATCGCAGACCTCTATGGGTAATGAAGAATGAAGGAGAGCTGGTGGCCTGGCTGAGCTTCTCCACCTTCAACAGCAGAGCCGCCTACGACGCCACCGCGGAGATCAGCATCTATATCGCGCCGAAATACCGCTCCAAGGGCATCGGGAGCCTGTTTTTGGAGAAGGCGCTAGAAGCGTGTCCCGGTTTGGGCATCCGCAGCATCGTAGCGCTCGTATTCGGTCACAACGCTCCAAGCCTGACATTGCTCAGGAAGTTCGGCTTCGAGCAATGGGGAAGGCTACCGGGCGTGGCCACGCTGGATGGAATCGATCGTGATCTTGTTCTGATGGGGCGCAAAGTCGAAACGAATTGACGAAAGGGGTGAATTCGGTGACTTTGTTCATTGCGGTCATCCTGATCATCGGGTTTGCGGGCGTTATCGGCAATCAATATTCCGGCTTGCAGCGAATGAGCCAAATGCAGAAGACGCTGGACGATATCCGCAGCGCTTTGCGCGAGCCGACCAAATAAAGCATAAAGCCCCGCTTGGCGCGAAAAGGCGGTCGTTCTCCTTTGCGCCAGGCGGGGCTTTATTATGCTTACACGTCCACGCGCCGGACGACTAGAATACTTTGGTCGTCCAGGATTCGCAATTCCACACCTCGGTGGCGATCTCGCGGTAAAATTCAGGCTCGTGGCTGATGAGCAGAATGCTGCCTTTGTAAGCCTTCAATGCGCGCTTAAGCTCGTCCTTCGCATCGACGTCGAGATGGTTCGTCGGTTCGTCAAGCACGAGAAGATTGGTCTGCTTGTTGATCAGATTGCATAAGCGGACCTTCGCTTTCTCGCCTCCGCTGAGCACGGCGACCTTGCTCTCGATATGCTTTGTCGTCAAGCCGCACTTGGCTAACGCCGCTCGCACTTCGAATTGCGTCATGGCAGGGAAGTTCTTCCATACAGCGTCGATACAGGTCTCATCCGCCGTTTCTTTCACTTCCTGCTCGAAATAACCGGTAAACAGGTTGTCTCCTTGTTTGGCTTCGCCGGAGAGAGGAGGGAGCTGGCCCAGCAGGCTGCGGAGCAAAGTCGTCTTGCCGATGCCGTTGGCGCCGACAATCGCGATCTTCTGGCCGCGCTCCATCAGCAAGTCGATCGGACGGCACAGAGGCTCCTCATATCCGATGACCAGACTTTTCGCCTCGAAGATCATGCGGCCGGATGTCCGCGCCTCCTTGAAGTTGAATTCAGGCTTGGGCTTCTCCCTGGCCAGCTCGATAATGTCCATGTTATCCAGCTTCTTCTGACGGGACATCGCCATATTGCGGGTGGACACGCGCGCCTTGTTGCGGGCGACGAAGTCTTTCAGATCCTCGATTTCTTGCTGCTGGCGCTTGTAGGCGGATTCCAGCTGTTGCTTCTTTGCTTCATGCAGCTGGACGAAATTATCGTAGTCCCCCACGTAGCGGTTCAGTTCTTGATTGCCCATATGATAGATCAGATTGATGACGCTGTTCAGGAAAGGAATATCGTGGGATACGAGAATAAACGCATTCTCGTATTCCTGCAAGTAGCGCTTGAGCCATTCGATATGCTGCTCGTCCAGATAGTTGGTCGGTTCGTCCAAGATCAGAATGTCGGGTTTTTCGAGCAGCAGCTTGGCCAGCAGCACCTTCGTGCGTTGACCGCCGCTAAGATCGTGTACGTCCCGATCAAGTCCGATATCGCCTAGACCCAGTCCGCGCGCGATTTCCTCGACCTTGGCGTCGATCAAATAGAAATCGTTGTTCGTCAGAATATCCTGAATCGTACCGACTTCGTCCAGCAGTTGCTCCAGCTCTTCGGGCGTAACGGAGCCCATCTTCTCGTACATGGCATTCATCTCGGTCTCGAGGTCGACGAGATAGCGGAACGCTCCACGAAGAACGTCCCGAATCGTCATTCCTTTCTGGAGAACCGAGTGCTGATCCAGATATCCGACACGAACCTTCTTCGCCCATTCCACCTTGCCGGCATCGGGCTCCAGATGCCCGGTAATAATATTCATGAAAGTCGATTTGCCTTCGCCGTTCGCGCCGACGAGGCCTACGTGCTCGCCCTTCAGCAAACGGAAGGATACATCGTTGAAGATGGCTCGATCGCCGAAGCCGTGAGATAAATTCGTTACCGTCAAAATACTCATGAGCAGACACCTTTTTCTTTTCCGGTTATAGACACACTAGTGTATATTATAAGCGCTTGAACGCGCAAAACTCAACGCTTTCGCGTTGAGTTTTACAAAGGTTCGGCAGGGAAGAGGTTATTTCAGCACGTGATAGCCTCGATCTCCATAAGGCTGAAGCTTGTTCATCCATTGCTCTTCCAGCTTCTTGAGCTCGTCTTTCACGCTGAAATAAGGGTTGTCGTTCGGCTTTAACACTTCCAATATTTCCATCGCGAACGAATCGGCGCCGAATTCGTTCCATTCTCTCTGCAGCGCGGCATTGCGGTCGCTGCCTAGCTGCAGGCTCGTGCTTCTCCCGTTGAGGGACTTCAAATTCGGGGTGCTGTCCACGAGCAGCTTGCCGTTCACTTTGTTCCTAATCTGATATACGCCAGCCTGGATCGGAATATCCTGGAATTTCTCCACCAGCTGCGCGCGTTTTTCTTTGTCCGGTTTCATCGGGAAATCACTCCAACCTTTAATCTTTCAGCCAATATTGGCTGCCGTCCGGTTGACGGCCCATAAAGCCATATTCAATTAAGTACCTTCTCAAGCTGGCATAATCCTCATACGCCGAAGCGAGAATTTCGTTCACTTCCTTCTCCGTATAGATTCGCTGGGGCTCGAACCGCTTCGCCAGCTCGCGGAGCAGGATCAGCTTCTGCTTTTCCTTCACGTCAAAGGTAGTCATTGGACCCTTCGGGCCTTCAGGGAAATACTTGCTCAGCGTCTTCGCCGTTTCTTCCGCGGTAATATGATAACGCTCGTCGACCATTCTGGCGGTCTTGTGGACGTTGACGATTTCCGGCGCATGCCGATCCCGTTCCTTCAGCAGCTCCATCAGGACGAGAAATACGCGAGATTGCCGTTCCTTCTCCTTAAGCACGAAGCGATGATTGCGTATCGTCGAGGCGCTGCCGATGCCAAGCTCCTTGCGAATGCCGTCATCGGATGTCCCTTCATAGAATAGCCGCAGCAGGCTGTTCTGATGATCGGTCAAGCCGGTCAGCTTCTTGTCCAGCGAGATTAGGTAGTCAAACACGGAGCCGTGCTTGCTCTCGATGTGCTTGCCCATGAACTTCCTCGCATCATAATAACGTCCGTCTTCCGGGTAGATGATTCCTTCCTCTGTGCTTATGCCGCAGAGCAAGCAGATATACCGGTCGGCCTCTTGCACGTAGCCTTGCTTCAATTCCTCCAACGAACAACCCCAGAAAGCATCATTCACATCCAATTATCAAACACACCCTTATTTCGTTTGTTACTATGATAGACAATATACAATATTGTTTGATAATCGTCAACATGAGCACCGGCAGCATAGACCTGAAAGGGGCAGGGGGGTATAATCAAAAGAAAAACTTCCTGGAGGTTCCTCTCTTGAGTCGATTTTGGAGCGAGCTAACTGCATCCCTAGTTCCCTATGTGCCTGGCGAACAACCGAAAGACCAACGTTATATTAAGCTGAATACGAACGAAAATCCTTATCCGCCTTCGCCCAAGGTGATCGAAGCGCTGCGTCATGCAGCTAACGCGGATCTCCGGCTATACCCCGATCCTTCTTGCGATGCCCTCAGGGAAACAGTCGCTTCCTACTATGGTCTGGGCAAGGAGCAAATCTTCGTCGGGAACGGCTCGGACGAAATTCTGGCGTTTGCCTTCCCGGCATTCTTCACCGCGGCTAAACCGATCCTTTTCCCGGATGTTACTTACACTTTCTATCCCGTGTACGCCCAACTGTACGGCTTGAGTTACGAAACCGTACCGACGGATGAACGCTTCGTGATCGATCCACAGCGGTACGGAGCGCATAACGGGGGCGTCGTCCTGCCGAATCCAAATGCGCCTACGGCCAGATTGCTATCTATTCATGGCATTAAACAAATTCTTGACGCCAATTCCGATCAAGTGGTCATTATCGATGAGGCTTATATCGACTTCGGCGGGCAATCCGCAATTCCGCTGATCGCCGACTATCCGAATTTGCTCGTCGTTCAGACGTTGTCGAAGTCACGGTCCTTGGCCGGGCTGCGGGTCGGATTGGCCATGGGCCATCCCGACTTAATCGAAGGACTGAACCGGATCAAAAATTCCTTCAATTCTTACACGCTGGATCGTCTTGCCTTGGCTGGGGCGATCGCCTCGTTCGAGGATCAGGCCTACTTCGAAGAAACGAATCGTAAAATTCAAGCGACGCGGGAGAGAACGACCGAGGCGTTGGCGGGAATAGGCTTTGAGGTGATTGAATCGCAGGCGAACTTCGTCTTTGCGACCTGCCCGAGAAGGTCGGCTCAGGAGCTGTTCGCAGAGCTGAAGAAGAGGGGGATACTCGTTCGATACTTCAACAAGCCTAGAATCGATCAATATCTTCGCATCAGCATCGGCACGGACGAAGAAATGGACGCCCTGCTGGATGCCCTCGGCCAGATTCTGGCTGAAGCATGATCGAGCGGACGCCTCTGTTCGTTGAGAGCGAAGGGAAATTCCTGTCGGAAGACGGGGAGAAATCGCTTGCTATACCGAATGAATGAGAGGGGGAAGCTCCTCGCAGGATAACGGGTGGCTCAGCAGAAAGCCTTGCCCGTAATCGCACTGGCACTTCTTCAAGTACGCAAGCTGCTCGTAGGTTTCCAGCCCCTTGGCGATAATTCCGTATTCATGCTTCTTCATGAAGCGGATCATAGGTCCCCATACCTCGGACTGCTCCTCGTATTGGGTCGCGGGCTTGGCTTTATGATCGATCTTGATGATCTGAAACGGCAGCTTGCGTACATACAGCATGGAGGAGGAGCAAGCGCCGAAGTCGTCCAGCGCCAGACGGACGCCTAATGCGCGCAGCTTCATCAGCTGCTTCTCCGCCGTCTCGATCCGGCCGCTTAAAGCGGCTTCCTTTACCTCAAGCTCCAGCCGCTCGGGGGAGATGCCGGTATCGCGCAGGATCGCTTGCAGCCTCTCGGGAAAGCTCTCATCCATCATCTGCATGCCGGAGATATTCACCGATATCGTCAGACGGGACGGGGAGGGAGCGACCTGAAGCAGCGTACGGCAAGACTGGAGCAGAACCCACTCCCCAAGCTGCGCAACGATGCCCAGTTGTTCGGCAATCGGGATCACCTCAAGCGGCATCACTTTTCCCAATTCGGGGTGATTCCATCGCAGCAGGGCTTCGAAGCCTCTGAGCTTGCCGCTATTCAGCTCATATTGAGGCTGATAGTGCAGCCCAAGCTGATTGTCGGCAAGCGCTGCGCGGAGATCGATTTGAATGCGCTGTTGCCGGAGCATCGCGACCGCTTGTTGGTTCTCTTGCTCCGTATCGTTCTGGACATCGTCTTCGCCTCCATGCTGAAGCGCGGTGCGGGCGTCGGCAATCAATTGATCGATGTCGTGGCGTTTACCTTGGCCGGTGACTCTGCTCGTCCGAAGAGTGACGGGGTATCGCTGACCTTCCACCCGATAAGGCGCGGACAGCTGTTCCTTCATGTCCTCCCACATCGAGGCAGAGGTTGTCCGCTGGCCTGCGGATTCCGGGATGCAAACCAGGAAATGTCGATGGTCCAATTGGCAGAGGAGGCTGTCCTCAGGAGCCCAGTTCGTCAGCCTTCGACTGAATTGCTTGCGCATCTCAAGGGCGGAATGATCCTCGTTCAAGGAACTCATCGGCCTGTATCCGTTTACATACAACAGTGTTAAAGAGAACGGGATGCCTTCTCGGACTTTATGCCGAAGCAGCTTCTTGAAGCGCTTGAGGGAGTGCAGCCCCGGGTCTTGACCGGGCTCGGTTTTAGGGGCGGCAAAACGCCTAAGGTTAAGCCAGTACCGGCGGCCCATGCCCAGACTGACGGCGACGAATGCGGCAAGCAGACCGACAATGGCCGAAAGCTTCCAATCCTGCATTGTAACCCCTCCCCCCGATAATCGTATTCTCAAGTATGGGAAGAAAACGTTTGGAAAGTTACCGGAAAACTATTAGGAAGAAAATGAAAAAGCTCCCCAGGCAGGGAGCTTTTTCGGTTATGTATGTCGTCCCGTGTACAGGGAAGAGGGGATGCATCAAGGATTCATGAATTTATACCCGACCCCCCAGACGGTTTTGATGTACTGGGGCTCCTTCGGATTTTTCTCCAGCTTGCGCCTCAGATTGGTCACATGCACGTCAATCGCTCTGTCGTTAATGAAGGAATCGATTCCCCGGACGGCATTGATCAGTTCTTCCCGGCTGAATACCCGGTTGGGATGATGGAAAAAGAGCTTCATGATCTCGTACTCGGAAAAGGTTGTTTCGATATGCTCTCCGTTCAGCACGATCGTACGCCGCTCCAGATCCAGACTCAGTCCTTGATCGATGTCCGGCATGGCTTCTCCGTGCGCGTGCAGGGCCTTGGCCGGCTTGGCCGCAGGGCTAAGGCTGGTGGCCCGGCGCAAGACGGCCTCCATGCGGACCTTCAGCTCCTGCATGCTGAACGGCTTGACCAGAAAGTCATCGGCTCCGTTGCTGATCGCCTGTATGCGCACGGTTACAGACGGCTTCATGGAGATCACGATAATCGGTACCGCAGTCAGCTGTCTAAATTCGGCGCAAAGCTCGGTTCCGTTAGCATCAGGAAGCATTAAGTCGAGCAACAAAATGTCCGGGTTGTAGATGCCGAGCGCCAGCTTGCCTTCTCGAGCGGTCTCCACGCGCTGCACGTCGAAATTTTCTTCGGTGAGGTACAGGGTGAGCATTTCTCCGATGATGGGATCATCTTCAACAACAAGCACTCTCGTCAACTTCATGTCACACCCTTTGCGATTTGTTAGGATTGCTCATATTTTGCTAACATTTAGCACCGTAAATCTATTATATATTGTCGAATCGTGTTCGTCTAACTCCTTTTTCGGCGAAGTAGAGTCGCAATGGAATCCATGCCTTCCTCTAAATAGTGATAAAATTCCTGCTCGTATTCCTCCACCGGAGCATTGCTTTGAAGCATCTTTTCCATCGTCGCCGCGGCTTCCTGAATGACGACCGCGCCGAGGTGTCCGGCTGCGCCTCGCAAGGAGTGCACGAGCCGGACGGCGTCCATGCGGTCGCCCTGCCTGAGCAGCGCGGCAAGACGCTGCCGGACATCGGAATACTCTTGCGAGAACTTGTACAGCAGCTTAAGGTACAATTCTCCCTTCCCGTTAAGCCTTTGCAGCGCGGCGGCCGGGCGAAGGCCGGGAAGATCGGGCCACAGCTCCGTTTCGACGGGCCGAACAGAAGGGACTGACGGCCTTGAGGGAAGCCATTTGCCGATCACTTCCAGGAGAATGTCGGGCTCAATCGGCTTCGTGATAATGTCGTTCATTCCGGCTTCCTTGCATCGCATATGCATTTCCATCGTCACATCGGCCGTCAGGGCAATGATGGGCAGCTTATCGGAGCTATGCCGTCTGCGGATCAGAGCGGTTGCTTCGATACCGTCCATCTCCGGCATGTGCAAGTCCATGAGAATCAAATCCACTTGCGCTTCGCCTTCCCCGAGCAGCTCGACCGCTTCCCGGCCGCTTTCCAGCAGGTCGGCTGAGTAGCCGTAGGAGCTTAGCAGCTGCTGTACGACCAATCGATTGATGATTTGGTCGTCCACGACCCAGAGACGAACGTTTTCGGTCCTTTCCTTGTCAGCTACGGGCAGGACGGCTGCTGTCTGAGCCTTGTCGATATCGCGAATCGGAAGCCCCTTCATCGATCGGCTGATGACGTGCAGCGCTTGCTGCACGAGCAGGAGGGAGGACGGCTTGACGAGAACCGCATCCGGCTTGTAATCGGCCGGCAATAGCTGCAACGCGTCCCGACCCAGCAACGTCGTGGACGAGATAACCTTGACGCCGCTTTGATTCAGCTTGGACTTCCAATCCATCCACGTTTCTTCCCCGTGCATGTCGCCGGCTTCCATATCTACGATCATCGCGTCCCATCGGGATTGCTGAAGCAGCAGCTCCGCCTCCTGCCAGGACGACAAGGCGACCGCTTCGCAGCCGAAGGAGGAGAGCATGATCCGCCAGTGCTCCGCGACTTGGTTCTGATCCTCCAGCACGATAATCTTCATGCCAGGGAATTGCGCCCTGTCGGTCAAGGTGCGATTGTCGGACAGGGGGAGCGTAAGATCGAAAGCAAAGGTGCTGCCCACGTGATAAGCGCTTTGAACGGATATGGAGCCGCCCATTCTTTCCACGAGCGTATGGGAGATGACAAGTCCCAGCCCGGTTCCGCCGTATTTGCGGCTCGTCTTCTCGTCGGCTTGCACGAAAGGCATGAACAAGCGCTCGCGCTGCTCGTCCGTCATTCCGATACCGCTGTCCTTGACGGTGAACTTAAGATGAACATTCCGCTGCGTAAGCTCGACCGCTTCAATCGAAAGCTCAATAAGCCCATGATTGGTGAATTTAATCGCGTTGCTGCCCAGGTTAAGCAGCACTTGCTCCAGACGGACCGGATCGCCGTCAAGCCAATCCGGTATACGCGGATCGGAATGGATGATAAAATCGACCGGCTTAGGGCCGAGCAGAACGGAGAAGAGGCCGCTAAGCCTTTCAAGCAGCTCCTCCAGACGGAACGGCACGCATTCCAGCGACAGCTTGTCCGCCTCCAGCTTGGAGAAATCCAGAATATCGTTCAGAATTCCCAGCAGATTATAAGAGGAAACCGAAACCTGACGCAGGTAGTCGCTCTGAATATCCGTAAGCTCGGACCGCTGCAGCAAATGGGTCAGTCCGATAATACCGTTCAACGGCGTACGGATTTCGTGGCTCATCCGCGCGAAAAACGAGCTTTTCGCCTCATTAGCCCTGTCCGCCTCTTCCTTGGCTTCCAGCAACTGCCGCTGAACTTCTTTCTGGTCGGAAATGTCCCTTACGATGGTCGAATAGAAGATATCCCGGTCATCCTTTGTCTGGTGGGCGACGACTGTAATCGAAGTGATTTGCGCCGCTCCTCCCGCCGTGATGAACTCGATCTCGCTTTGCCAATAGCCATGCTTGCGAGCTTCGGACAAGCCTTCCGCAAAGCGGACCGTGGTCGGGATCGGCATGTACTGGTTCAAGCGCTGCGTGTGCTCGTTCAGCGTGTCGATGCCGAGGAAGGCGTGTCCGGCTTTGTTCAGGTAAAAGATCTGTCCCCGCATGTCGAAGGAAGCGATCATATCGTGCGCGCTCTCCATAATTTCCAGCAATCGGGTGTTGGTGGCGACCGCTTGCTTAATCTCGCTAATATCTCTGGCGATCAACACGTAGCCTTTGGTCGTGCCGTCAGGATGACGGATGATGCTCGTATTCAAGGAAACGAGCATCCGCATGCCTCTGCGGGAAACCCAGGTCCATTCCCAATTGGGCAGAAAGCCCTTGCGGGATACCAGGAACAGCACGGATTCATCCGGTTGAATGGGGCTTTGCAGCTTGTCCGAATAAAACTTCGCGCGCTCGCGAAGCTGATCCTGATCGTGCCAGAGCAGCAGCGTCTTGCGGCCAAGAACTTCGCGCTCGTCGTAGCCCAGCATTTCTTCGGCGCGCTTGTTGAAAGAGGTGATCACGAACTGGGCATCCGTAACGATCATGGCGTAGTGATTGTGGCGGATAAACGCCTGGAACGGCTCGAACAGCTCCTGCAGATTGTCGATCATCCCGTTGACCGAGGTCGCCAAGATGCCCATCTCGTCCTGGCTTCTGATCTCCAGAGGCTTGGGATAGAAATTGCCGGTAGCCACGTTTCGGGTAACGTTAACGACTTGCATCAATCGGCTAATGATCGAACGTTGGGTTATGAGATACAGCAGAGTGCCCAAGCAAACTTCCGTGATCGCGATCAGGGTCATGTTCATCCATAGCGACTTCCGCAGCGGCGCCTCGAACTCGCTCTTGGCGATCGAATAGACCGCATACCAGTTTCTCTCCGGCATTTTTACGTAAAAGATTTTCACCATGCGTCCGAAGATATGGGCTTCGCCGTGCCCTTCGATGCTGCTTTTCATCTGTTCGAAGATGTTATGGGAGCCCGGCTCGTCCCGGAAATAATTCCGTTTAAGCACAAGCGATTTGTCCGCATGGTAGAGCAGATTCGTGTCCTGATCGATGAGAATCATGAGACTGTCCTCGTAATCGCCGCCAATAGAATCGAGCTGCTTGTCCAGGAGGCGATTCGAGTCGAGCGCGATGCCGATCACGCCGAGCAGCGTGTAATCTATATCGTAGAAGGGGATCATCATCCACATTACGGGATAACCTTCCTCGTCCAGCATCATATTCGAATAATTGTAGTTGCCGGTCAACGCCATCTTGAAGGCGGGCATCTCGGCTACGGATATCGTGCGCCCGTTCGTCAACAGCATGTTGCCCGCGCGATTGGCAATGCCGACGTGACGAGCAGGCAGATTCGTCAGGGGAACGGCCGTCTTTAGGAAATCCAGCCTTTCCTCGGTCGTGCGAAGTCGAACCGGGATCGAATGGCCTATCAGCTCCGCTTCTTTAATTCGCAGGGACAGCATCGTGCTTAAATTCGTGGTCAAGCTTTTCAGGCTCGACAGACTGTACCGCAGAAGCTCCTTGTTCATCTGCCTGTTCGAGGTTTCGTAATTAATGAGGCTCATTGCCACGAAGGAGAGCGTATTGATCACTATGAGCGCCAAGGCAATCTTGAAGCGCAGGGAACGAAACATGCCGACGATCACCCCTTAACCGGATAGAACAAACGTTGCAGATTTGCCGTGATATCCAAAGCATTGACGCGCTGTATAAATCTTCTAAATTTTCTTTCTCTATCATATCGAATCACCGCATAATTCGACAGAGCTAACTTACGCTAATATCGACAATTTTGTTAGGGAAGTTTATCGCCGTTTCAGAATTTAAGCCCGGCTCACAATAAAATAAGCTTCCGACGACAGGGCCGGAAGCTTACGAAGGGGCGGAGAAGCGCAACGCGTGCACCCGAAAGCGATCAGGAGAGGGGGAGCAGAACCGTGAACCGGGCTCCGCCGTGAGAGGCGTTATCCGCGAAGACTTCTCCTCCGTGCATTTCGACAATTTTTTTGACGATCGACAAACCCAGCCCGCTGCCGCCGCTCGATCTGTCCCGTGCGGGATCCGCCTTGAAGAAGCGTTCGAAGACATGGGGGAGTGCTTGCTGCGACAAGCCTGGACCGGAGTCCGTCACAACGAGTCTGACCCTTCCCGCCTCTCCCGCCAGAGCGATTCCGATCGTCCCTCCGGCCGGCGTGAACTTGATGCTGTTATGGAGCAGATTCAACCAAACCTGGCTCATCAGATCCTCGTCGGCTGCAATCGTCACCTCGGATAAGTCCACATCCATTTCGAGCTCCTTGGCTTGCCAGAGAGGCTCGCAGGACAGAATGAGATGACGAAGCTGCCGATCCAGCCGATAGGCTTTCTTGTCGAAAGGATGATGATTGGATTCCAGCGAGGTCAGCTTGAGCAGATTGTCGCTCATGCGGGACAGCCGTTTGCTCTCGGTTTCGATGATTTGCACATACCGCTTGCGCGTCTCCGGGGCCAGATCGTCCTGCTGCAGAGCGCGAGCAAAGCCGCCAATGGAAGTGAGCGGGGATTGAATCTCGTGCGAGACGTTCGAGATGAACTCTTGCCGCATCTCCTCCATCCGGCTTAACTCGGAGGCCATCTCGTTAAAGCTGTCGACGAGCGGGGAGAACTGTCCCATAAACCGGGGATTGGTCTGCAGATTTACGTTAAAATTGCCCCGGGACAATTGCTTCATGGCATTAATCATTTCCAGAAACCAATCCATCTGGCGCCTCACCGGCGCGAAAAAGAGACGGATAAGCTTCATTGCGTAAAAAAGCAAGCTGAAGGTGAGCACGACGACCAAATACTGCCTAAGCGGAGTATGGCCATACTGGGGGAGCCAATAGCGGAACACCAGATCCATAACGGAATAGGCAACCGCCCAGCTGGCAGCGATGCCGATATGGAAGGAGAGGATCAGGAGCGCCAGCACCTTCCTCCGGGGCTTGAACGGCTGGCTGAGCTCCCGCATCCGGCGCCGATGCTCCTTGTTCTCCCGATAGAAATTGCCCCAGCATCGTCGCATTCCGGACGTCGAATTGCCGTGTCGCCGCCGGTGCTGGCGAGGGTGCCCCTCGCGTTTCATCGGGCGACCTCCAGACGGTAGCCCAAGCCCCGGACGGTCGCAATCGAGAAGCCGTACTGTCCGTCCGGAAATTTCTCGCGCAGCCTCTTGATGTGAACGTCCACGGTTCTTTCGTCTCCCTCGTAATCGTAGCCCCAGAGTTGCTCGATCAGCTGCTCGCGGGAGAAGGTCTTGCCGGGATAGCTGGCCAGCTTGAACAGAAGCTCGAACTCCTTAAGCGGAATAGTCAGCGTCTGTCCCGCGGCCTCCAGGGTATAGGTGTGCCGATTGAGCGTGACGCTGCCTACGGTGACATTCTGCGATACGGAAATGCGGTAGCGCTTCAGCAGCGCCTTCACGCGCGCGACGAGCTCGACCGGTTCAAAGGGCTTGACCATATAATCGTCCGTGCCCAATTGGAAGCCTTTTAGCTTCTGGGAGGTATCGCCCTTGGCCGTCAGCATGAGCAAGGGCATGTCGTAATGCTCGCGCAGCTCCCGACACAGCTCCCAGCCGTCCATATAGGGCATCATAATATCCAGCACGACGAGATCGACCCGAGTCGATTCGAGAAGCTTAAGGGCCTCCAGCCCATGCTCGGCCGTCACCACTTGAAAGCCCTCCTGCGCAAGAAACAAAGCGATCAGCTCGCGGATATGCGGATCGTCATCGACAACAAGTATTCCGGACATGGCGTTCGACTCCTTTCAGTTCGCTAGCTGCGGATAGCGCAGCTGCTGCTCTGCGAATTCCCGATACAGATCATGGCTGGCGACCAATTGCTCGTGGGTTCCGATTCCGGTTACCTTGCCCTTCTCCAGAAAGACGATCTGATCCGCATCGACGACGGTGGATAGCCGGTGGGCGATCACCAAGGTCGTGCGACCCCTCATCAGATTGTTAAGCGCCTCCTGAACGACGCGCTCCGAGGTGCTGTCGAGAGCCGACGTGGCTTCGTCCAGCATCAGAATGCGCGGGTTGCGCAGCAGGGCTCTGGCGATGGCAATTCGCTGCCGCTGGCCCCCGGACAGCTTCATGCCGCGTTCCCCGACCTCCGTCTCGAAGCCGTCGGGCAATTCATCGATAAAGCCGTCCGCGTAAGCCATTCGGGAGACGGACCGCAGTTCCTCCTCGGACACTTCCCGATCCAGCCCGTATACGATATTCTCGCGAATCGTGCCGGACATGAGCGGACTTTCCTGCGAGACGTAACCGATCTGACTGCGCCAGGAGGATAGGGAGAATTGTCCGATGTCCCGCTCCCCGTACGCGATATGGCCGGATTGCGGGTCGTAATAGCGTTCGAGCAGGGAGAACAGAGTTGTTTTGCCGCTGCCGCTCGGGCCGACGAGAGCGGTAACGCGGCTGTGCGGTATTGTAAAATTAATGTCGTTAAGGATTACTTCTCCTTGGTCGTAATGAAAGGAGAGATTGCGCAGTTCAATCGCATGATCCACAGCCGGCACGCGTTCGCCGCTGGCGTGATCCTCTTCGACCTCAGCCAGAATGCCGACCATCCGCTCCGTCGCTCCGATGGCCTTCTGCAGCTGCGTGAAGAAGGCGGTGATCTGGCCGAGAGGCATTACGATCTGAATTAAATAAAGAATGAAAGCGACCAGCTCGCCTGCGGTGATCGAACCGTTCGATACGCGCAAGCCGCCGTAGCCGATAATGGCCACCATCAGCATCATGATGACGATTCCCATTAACGGGGCGATGAAGGCCTGAATTTTGCCCTCGCGGACCCCAAGCTCGAACAGCTTTGCAATGCCGGATTTGCCGCGTTTATATTCGATCGGCTCCGCATTCGAGGATTTGACCAATCGGACCTCGGACAGCACCTGGGTCAGCACGGAGGTCAAGCTTGCCGTCTCGTTCTGCATATTGCGGGAGATTCGGTGCATCTTGCGGCCAAGCGGCATCATGATGGCAAGCGTCAGCGGAACGGCCAGCAAGAGAACCATCGTCATCTGCCAATCCATCATCAGCAAAATTACGATGGAACCGACGATAGAAATAATGCCGTTGACGAATCCGGACATATGCTCGGAGACGACCTGCTTGACGACATTCGTATCATTGGTGACCCGGCTGATTAGTCCGCCGGTTTCTTCCCGGTCGTAATGACCGAGAGGCAGATACAGCAGCTTGCGCCACAAAATGTCGCGCAGTCCGGACAGAATCTGCTGTCCGAACTTGTTCAGCAGGAAGATGGATAACCCGCTGGCGAGCATCTGCGCCACGAAGACGCCTGCAAGCAGCAGAATTTGGACTCCGCTTAACGAATCGAAGGAAAATCCGTCGACCAGATTTTTCGTAAACAAAGGGACGAACAAGCCGACGACGGTAGCGACCAGGCTGAAAGAAAGCGCAGCGATCAGCATCGGCTTGGACGGTTTGGCGCTGTTGACCAACGAGAAGAACGTCTTCCAGTTGTTAGCAGGCCTGTCCTTCGCGGGCTGAGTGCTGCCGGAGTTGGGACGATTGCTCATATTCATAGGGAAAGCGATCCTCATTTCCTTAAAGTAATGCCCCGGAGCTTGCCGGGGCTGACCGTGAATGCGCGTAGCTACATTATGCTTGTAACAGCGGGCGAATGCCACTTCCATCGGCCAGAGACAGACGATGAGGAGCGGTTCGCTTCGCGCTGTTCAGTGAGGCTATTCTAGCTCGAATATATGAACTGCATATGAACGATGGACATGTCCATCGGGTGTCTGCCATGTTACAATAGTCGGATACAGGAACGGAGGGAATGCAAGATGAGCAATTCGGCAATGGGCAGCGAGCGGCTGACGGGACAGCTGTCATTCTTGATGGAGATCGATCAGTTGAAGTCGGTGCTGCGCAAAACGTATTTGATCGATGGAAGCCGACTTGAAAATTCCGCAGAACATAGCTGGCACGTCTCGTTGATGGCGATTCTGCTGCTGGAGCATGCGAATGAAACGGCTTTGGACTTGAATCGCATCGTGCGGCTGCTGCTGATCCATGATCTCGTAGAGATCGATGCCGGCGATACGTTCGCATACGATACGCAGGGGTATTCGGATAAGGAAGCACGCGAGCTGGCTGCGGCAGAACGGTTGTTCGGCATGCTGCCTCGGGATCAGCGGGACGAATGGATGAGCCTCTGGCGGGAATTCGAGGACGGGCACACGGCAGAAGCGAAGTATGCGGCCGCGCTCGACCGTCTTCAGCCGGTCATTCATAATCGCCGCACCGGAGGCTTGAGCTGGAAGCAGAACGGCATTACCCGTTCGCAGGTGCTTAAGAGGCTCGAACCAGTGAAGGACGTCTCGGATACGCTTTGGGCGTTCGCGCAGAATATTTTGCAGCAGGCAGTAGAAGAGGGATTATTGAGGGATGACTTTGTGACCAAGGAGGGCTGAAGATGCCGAGAATATTGGGAACGCAAGTGATGCTTCGGGAATACCGCCAAGACGATCTGCCCTGGATGCGTCAGTGGGCGAACGATCCGGAGGTGGTCGTTCACCTGTCGGATATTTTCCTGTACCCGCATACGCTGGAGTCGACAGAGGCTTTTCTCCATATGATGATTGACGGGAGCCCGGACTGCAAGGGGTTCGTCATAGCCGACCGGAACGACGGCGCTTATATCGGTCAGATCAGTCTGGACACCATCGATTGGAAAAATCGCGTCGGACGCATCGGCATCGTTATCGGCTCGGCGGAGCATATGGGCAGAGGCTACGGAACGGAAGCGATGAAGCTGCTTATCGGATTTGCATTCCGCGAGATGAATCTGAATCGGCTGGAGCTTGAGGTGTTCGATTTCAACGATCGGGCGATTCGCTGCTACGCCAGCTGCGGCTTCGTCCAGGAGGGCCGGCTTCGCGAAAGGCAGTACAAGAAGGGCCAATACTGGGACGTGCTGCAGATGGGACTTCTGAAGTCGGAATGGAAGGACGATACGCCATGAATCCGGAGCTGCGCCCGATTCCGCGTTCCTCCTTGCGCATTCAAGCCGGCAAATGGGCATATACCTCCCGTCGCTATGCGGAATGGATGTTCGGCGACGCCAGGTTCGCCCGGAGCCGAAGCTCCGATACGCTTCCTCATACGATAATGGAGCATCGCACACCGCTTCTGCGCAAGCTCGCCAACTCGGAGATGTGGCTGCAGCACAACAAAATCCTGAATTTGCAAGCCGCGCTGCCCCGCTTGAACGGCATCGTGGTGCGCCCCGGCGAAACGCTGTCGTATTGGCGAACGCTCGGCAAGCCGACCCGGCGCAAGGGCTATGTGGACGGGATGGTGCTGTTCTGCGGCGAGGTACGGACCGGCATCGGAGGCGGCCTCTGCCAGCTGTCGAATCTCATCTATTGGATGACGCTCCATACGGAGCTTACCGTGACCGAACGGCATCGGCACAGCTACGACGTGTTTCCCGACGCGAATCGCAGCCAGCCCTTCGGCAGCGGGGCTACCTGCGCTTACAATTATCGGGATTTGCGCATCCTGAATCGTACCCCCGTCGCTTATCAGCTCAAGCTTCGCATGGACGGGGAGTATTTGCTACCACTACGAGGTTAGGGAGAAAGAGCACCGCATAACGCTTGAGCCGTGGGGCGGTTACGTTCGTCACAATTTGCTTTGCCGCGACGTCTATGCTGAGGACGGAGAATGGCTGAAGGAAGAAGAGATTACAGAAAATCATGCGCTTATGATGTATTCGCCGCTTCTGAACGAGCCTTCCAGCTAAAATAACGATCAAGAACGCCATCAGGCAAGAAGAGAGGGAGCCGGGTTTGCCATTCGATACGATTCTAGAGTGCTACTTCCCGGATGGACAATGGGAGATCGAGCAGGGACATACGGGCTGGAACAATACTACCCGATACATAAATGCGGAGGGCAGGAGGTGGGTGCTGCGGATTTACGAGACGCACAAGGACGAGCGGAAAGTCCGCTACGAGCATCTGCTGCTTACGGCATTGAACGAGATGCCCCTGTCTTTTCGCGTGCCCTGTCCTGCAAGACTTCCCGCTGGCGATACCTTCATCCGGCTGACCGACGGCTCGGAGCGGCTGGCTTGTCTGTTCGCTTACATCGAAGGGGTGCGACCGGAAGAGGATGTCTTCAACGTCGTGCAATTGGGAACGGCCGCAGGCGAGCTGATGCAGGCGCTAGCCGGGCTGAGCCTGCCGGAGTCTCCGGTGTATCCGCCCTATTATGAGATGGATTCCGCTTACCCGCTGTGCACCCCGGACAGCCTGGCCGCGTTCTGCGGCGATCCCCCTGCCGAATTGCAAGGGGAGAAACCTGAATTAAAGCTGATCGAAGCGGAAATCCGCAGCTTCCGCACGCTGCTGCCGCGTTTTCGCTCGTTGCCGCATCAGCTGGTCCATGGAGATATTAATGCTTCGAACGCTCTGTCCACCCGCGAAACCGGGGGAAGAATCGCCGCGATTCTGGACTTTGAGTTCTGCACCTGGGACTTGCGGGCGATGGAGGTCGCCGTGCTGCTGTCCGGCTTTCTGAACGGCGAGAGCGCGATGGAGAAGATCGAGAGCTTCCTTCAAGGCGCGGGACAGCGGGTGCGAATGAGTCCCGCCGAGCTGGAAGCGATCCCTGCGCTGATTCGTCTTCGCGCCCTCGATGTCTTTCTTCATTTCCTGAATCGCTATCTGGAGGGGATCGACGGAGCGGCGGTCATTCGGGAGCAAACTCTTTCGGTGGCCGAGGGAATTCGCAAGCTGGATGAGCTGAGAGAACCGTTGGAGCAAGCCGTGCAGAGATATTTAACGTCCTAAATGAATGTCGCGGGAACGCGGGAAGGTCGTAGTTGGAATAATGCGGCGATTTCGAGAAAAATGCAGCAAGCGGTCTTGCCGTAAGCTCTCTGTGGACGTATGATCGGGGTAACGAAGAAGGCATTCGGTTACAGAATATACAGGAGTGGAGGAATTCGCATGAATCCGAAGAAAACCGAGGACCTGCAAGCGAATGTAGAGAACACGCTGTTTAAGCCCTTTGAACTGGGCGGCCTGAAGCTTCCCAATCGTATCGTGATGGCACCGATGACACGAGGCTTCTCCCCGAACGGGGTTCCGGGAGCCGATGTCGCCGCTTATTACAAGCGGCGGGCGGAGAATGGCGTCGGACTGATCGTGACGGAAGGGACCGTGATTGACCATCCCGCCGCTACGGGTGATCCGAACGTACCGAATTTTCACGGGGAGGAAGCGTTGAAGGGCTGGGCGAATGTGGCTGACGCCGTGCATGAGGCGGGCGGCAAAATCGTGCCGCAGCTTTGGCATGTCGGCATGACTAGACGCAACGGCTCGCTGCCTCACCCCGAAGCGTTGTCCGTCGGACCATCGGGACTTGCGCTTAACGGGAAGAAGTTCTCCGAGCCCTTGACAAAAGCCGAGATCGATTCTATCGTGAGTGCCTTCGCCAGCGCCGCAGCTGACGCCAAGCGGATCGGCTTCGACGGAATCGAGCTGCATGGGGCGCACGGCTACTTGATCGACCAGTTTTTCTGGGAACAGACGAATCGGCGCGAAGATGAATATGGGGGAGATATCGTCTCCAGGACGCGGTTCGCCGCCGACATTGTGAGAGCCTGCCGCTTGGCTGTCGGTCCGGATTTTCCTATTATTCTGCGCATCTCGCAATGGAAAGCCGGGCTTTATGATGCGAAGCTGGCGGAAACGCCGGAGCAGCTGGAGCAGTTCCTCGCACCGCTCTCCGAAGCAGGCGTGGACATTTTCCATTGCTCTACGCGACGCTTCTGGGAGCCTGAATTTCCGGGATCGGATCTGAATCTGGCAGGCTGGGTGAAGCGAATCACCGGCAAGCCGACGATTACGGTCGGCTCGGTCGGTTTGGAAGTCGAATTCACAAGCGCATATCGGGATCAGGATTCCAAGGTAGCCGACGTCGGCGAGCTGTTATCTCGACTGGAGAACCAGGAATTCGACCTTGTCGCCGTAGGCCGCGCTCTAATTGCCGATCCTGCCTGGGCCGTCAAGATGCGCGAAGGCCGATACGGGGAATTGCTTCCGTTCCAATCGGACAAATTAAACCAGCTCTTGTAAGCGGGGCCTCCAGGCTCTAGACAAAGAACCTTCAATTCTCGCCGAGAAAGCGAAAATGAAGGTTCTTTTTACGAAGCTATGCAGCGTCTGCTCTCAGTCGGTTCGATCTAAGATAGGCAAAAGCACAAAGGATGGACACGAGTACGACCAGCGCCATTCCCCAATAGATGTTGCTGTAGGCATGTTCTACGGCGAGCTGCTTCTGCCAGCCGAGGGCGCTTGCGGTCAGGGCTACCCCGAAGGCACCGCTGAAAAATTGCAGCAGCTGGAACAAGCCCATGCCGGAGCCGATCTGCGTCGGCTTCAATATTCGGGACATCTCGTTGGAGATGCTGCTCGACAAGAACGTAAATCCGATGCTCAATAGAATGTAGATGAACAAGAGCGCGAGATACCCCGTTCCGACGAACAAGGCGAACAGTATGGCGGATGCCAGCATAAGCAAGGGGACGTAGCGGATAATCGCGTCATTGCCTCGCAGATCGATGACGCTCCCCACCTTCCTGGAGACAAGCATGGAGAGCAACGATCCCGGAAAGATCACAAGGCCTGCCCCGATGGCGCTTAGTCCATAATGGCCTACCAGAATCTGCGGCAGCAGGAACAAGGTTGCAAAGCTGCAAAGGTAAGCCGCGATCCCGACAACGCCCAGCAGAAGATATGTGCGGTTGCGGAACAAGCTCGGTAGCACGAAAGGCTCGGAAGCCGTTCGAATGCGCAAGGCGAACAGCAGCAACGCCGCTGCTCCGGCGAGGAGCGCGATCCAGGATTGGCTTGTCAGGAAGAGCAGCAATCCGGTCGTGCCGAGCCCGGCCAGCAAGGCGCCGAGGCCATCGAAGGACCCTTTGGCGGGGTTCTCCTTCGGAATGAGCGTCGCATAGAACGGAATAAGAGCCAGCATGACGGCCGTAACCAAAAACAAAAAGTGCCAGCCCAAATATTCGACGATTACGCCTCCGATTACAGGACCCAACCCGAGACCAAGCGAAGCCGCCGACATAATCGTGGCCATTGCTCTTCCCCGGCGGGCCATCGGCACGTATCTGGCAATGAGCACCAAGGACAGGGCGGGAATCGAACCTGCGCCTGAGGCTTGCACCAGCCGGACAAGCAGCACGGACAGGAAACTGTTGCTGAAATAGCCGGCTACGGCCGCAACGCTCAGGGAAAGAATCCCGATCAGGAACAGCCGCCGCAGCGGTACAAAGTCGGAAAGCCGGCTATACGTGATGGAAGAAATGGCGAAGACGATGGAGTAGCCCGTCACGATCCATGAGGCTGAGGAAGCCGTCAATCCGAAGGCGGCTGTGACGTCCGGCAATGCCAGATTAAACATCATCGTATTCATGATGACCAGCACCACGGATACGCTAAGGATGAGGGAGACGAGACCTTCTTTCATGACAGAAGCGCCGTCGGGGCTGCCTGGAACTGTTTCTTTGGAATGGACGGTCATCTCGGTTTCCTTCTTTCTTGATTTGTTGCATTTCTAAAGTTCGATTATCTTCGAACATTAGAAATATAGCATGGCGTATGGTAAAATGCAATCATATGCGCATAAGAGGGAGGAGAATAGACGAGATGAAGAGACTTCACCATCCGGACCGCTCCGACATTCATTTATCCTCGGTGCTCTATGCCTTGAGCGATCCGGTTCGCCTATACATCGTTGCGGAAATCCGTAGGAACGGCGAACAGACTTGCGGAGACATTCCGGTGCCCGTCGTCAAATCCACGTTCTCGCACCATGCGAGGACGCTTCGCGAAGCCGGCGTCATTCAGGTGAGGGCGCAGGGAACCCAGCGCTATCTTTCTTTAAGATCGGAAGATCTTGAGGCCAGATTCCCGGGACTGCTGGACTCCATTCTGGAGGCGTACGAAAGCTCGGGGGAACAGAAGGCGTTATTCGCCGAGTGATGGAAGAGCAGCCTGGGAGTGAGGAGTGGAAAAAATGAGCAGAACGTTGATGGTCAGCGATGTTCACGGCTGCTTGGAGCCGTTGGAGCGTCTGTTAATTGAAGTGGACTACGATTCGTCAAGGGATCGGCTAATTCTACTTGGCGATTATGTGGATAAAGGGCCCCGAAGCAAGGAAGTGGTAGAGCGAGTCATGAATCTCGTCGAGCACCATGGAGCCGTAGCGCTGAAGGGAAACCATGATCAAAGGCTAGTGGAGCTTATTCGGACGCCTCATGCAGAGGTCCGGACTAAGTTTGTGGAGCATGGGGGCGTGCAGACGCTGAACAGCTATTTGAATCGCACGGACGAAGAGTTGAGCGGGGATATGCTGCGAGAAGCTATCGCCGTTATCGATGCGACCTATCCGTCACATATTCGTTTTCTTGCAAGCTTGCCCTACTATTATGAGGACGATCGTCAGATTTGCGTGCATGCGGGATTAAATCCGCGATTTGCCGATTGGAAAAGCCAGCCTGCCCACGACTTTATGTACATCAAGAAAGAGTTTCACGAAGCTCCGACAAGGGTAGCCAAGAAAGTCGTATTCGGCCACACAAGGGCGCAGGAGCTGCACGGTTCCTCAGAGATTTGGTTCGGGGGGGATAAGATCGGAATAGACGGCGGCTGCGCTTACGGCCTTCAGCTTAACTGTCTGATCGAGGAATCCGGCTCGTATTCTACGCATGCCGTGCGGAATCCTCTTTAGTCGCCATAAATACGGAGCGGAAACCGCGGTATTTCGAATTAACTTACGGGGTTCGAAACGATAGAGTTAAGGGAGCGGCCAATTATCGTTATGTTTATTCCGACCGGCAAGTTCCATATTCCCCAACCGAATAAGGGAAATCAGGCCCGTCCGCGGTTGATCAAGCTGCTCGACGCCGGTTCCGCATGCCGGTTAACGATCGTCGCGGCTCCTTCCGGATACGGGAAGACGACCGCTGTCGCCGATTGGGCCCGCCAAACCTCGATCCTCGCAAGCTGGTTATCTCTCGATTCGGAGGATAACGACCCGATTCGATTCTGGAACGGAATCGTCGCATCCATTCAGGCCGCGAACGCGTTCCCGGACGACTCGCTCCGGCAGGCGATGAACGCGTTTCCCCATCAACCGATCGAGGTCGGCTTGGATCGGGTTGCGGAACAATTACATCGACTGGAAGGCACACTGTCCGTCGTACTGGACGATTACCATCTGATCCGTAACCCGGACATCCATCTTCAGCTTTCGGCGTGGCTCGACCGGTTGCCTCCGCTCGTTCGCATGCTGATCGTCAGCCGCGCCGAACCCGGGTTTCCGTTGGCTCGGCTGCGCGCGAGCGGTCGGTTGCTCGAACTGGGCATCTCCGATCTGCGTTTCGATGACGATGAAGCGGACAGTTACTTGAATGATGGCCTTGAGCTAGGACTCCTTCCCGCCGATATGACCGGATTGATCGAGAAGACGGAAGGCTGGATCGCGGGAATCAAGCTGATGGCCATGGCGATGGACGTCCGGGGCGACCGCTCGGCGTTCATCGATTCCGTGAACGGCAGCGAGCGTTTCATTATGGACTACTTGACGGAAGAGGTGCTGTCGCGCCAACCGGAACAGGTACAGCATTTTCTGCTGAGCACTTCGGTCTTGGACAGAATGAGCGCTTCCTTATGCAACCAACTAACCGGCCGGACCGATTCGGGAGAAATATTGGCGGGGTTGGAGAAAGCGAATCTATTCATTGTCCCGCTGGATAGTCAAGGAAGCTGGTATAGGTATCATCACCTTTTCGCCGAATTTCTGCGTGACAAGCTTCGCCGGTTGGACGAGAAGCTCGCCTCGGAATTAATCCGGCAGGCGGCGATCTGGCTGCAAGAAAACGCTCGCGCCCGCGAAGCGATTCCGTACTGGCTTGAAGCTGCCGAATATGCGCGAGCAGGGGAATTGATCGGCGAACTTGCCCCTTATCTGCTCAAGGAAGGCTCTTGGAGTCTGCTCAAGAGCTGGCTCGACGCCATGCCGTCCTCCATGACGCACGAATCGGAACGCCTTTCCATCACATATGCTTGGTCGGCCTTGCTGTCCGGTCAAAGCGGCGAAGCCGAGAACGCGCTGCGCAAATCCGGGCGAGCTTTGCTTAAATCCGCTTCCTGGACCGGCTCTCCCGAGGCGCAAAGCGATTGGCTCGGGGAAGCTTCTCTCGTGCGGATGATGGCAGCCTTTTACCGCAACGACCTTCGCTCCGCCCTGATTTATGCCAAAGAATCCGTCGAACGCAAGACCGTCATCAGCGATTTCATCCGGATCGGAATCGACTTCAACGCGCACGAGACCCGGCTGTGCAGAGGCGCGCTCGGCATGAGCGGCCATCTTCGCAAAGCCGCTTCTTACCTTAAACAGATGGAGCCGGACGTCGCGGCCGA
This sequence comes from Cohnella boryungensis, assembly GCF_042651945.1. Lineage (NCBI taxonomy): Bacteria > Bacillati > Bacillota > Bacilli > Caryophanales > Paenibacillaceae > Cohnella > Cohnella boryungensis. The sequence goes on from NZ_JBHSED010000065.1 coordinate 110,376, forward strand.
TCCGGCCGACACGCTGGCTACGGGCTATAGCTACGCCGTATTCGGCGAAATCATGTACGAGTGGAATCGTCTGCCCGCGGCCGAGGAAAATTTGCTCAAGGGCGTGCGAATCGGCGAAACGTCCCGCAATCCCGGGCTTTGGGTTCCCGCCATGAAGGCCCTGATCGGACTTAAGGATTCGCTCGGCCATCGAGGGCAAGCCGACGAGCTTCTAGTCGAGCTGGTCCGCAGTCCGATACCGGCCGCTTCTCCCTTATGGGCCGACGTCGTCGAAGCGTTCCGAATAGTGCGGCGGCTGTCGATTGGCGAGTATGAAGAGGCGGCCGAGTGGCTGGAGCGAACAGGGGCTCATCTGGGCGATAGTACCCTGGTTATCCGCGAGTACGAGCATTTGGTGCGGATTCGCATACTGCGGGCTTTGGGCAAAACGTCGGAAGCGATAGATGGAGCCGAAAGGCTGTGGCTGTCCGCGGAAAAAAAGGGACGGAAGCTCACGCTCGTCGAGCTCGTCAACCTTCAAGCGCTGATCCATCGCGACGAAGGGCGACCGGAACAGGCGACGGCTCGCCTGCGCGACGGACTTCGCATCGCCGAGCGCGAAGGATATGTCCGCTCGTATGCCGACGAAGGCGAACCGATGGCGGAACTGCTGCGGCATACGCTGGACCGGGTCGTATCGGGCGAGCTGCGGAACGTATCGGCAAGATATATCCGCATGCTTTTGTCCGCCTTCGGCTCGCCGAAGGCGAACGACGGCAAAGGACCTCGCCCTCGTAAGTCCGCGGCCGAACCCTTCGCCGAATCGGAAGAGCTGTCCGCCCGGCAATGGGAAATTCTCGATCGCGTTTTGACGGGGGCTACGAACCAGCGAATCGCCGACGACCTGTTCATTAGCGTCGGCACGCTCAAAATCCATTTGAACCGCATTTACAAGAAGCTGAACGTGGACAACCGCGAACAGGCGATCCGTTGGGCCGAGCGAGAGAAGCAACTGCGCGAATCGTCGGTCGGGATCGGCTTTCCGCTAGAATATAACCCCTAATATAACTATTGCGCCGATATGTTGTCCGATATACTTATCCCTATCAAAAATATTAGGAGATGAGCGGAGATCATGTCGAATGGGATTCCTAAACGCCGATGGCGGTCGCTTGCGCTAGTCGTTAGCCTGATGCTGGGTATCGTCGGCCTTCAGGCAGGCGCCTCCGCGGCGGGACTGCTGCGTGAAGCGGAAGATTATCAACTGTCCAGCGTTGCTTACAAAATGACCGCCGGAGACTTCAACCGAGACGGCATTTCCGATTTGGCCGTCAGCGTCTACGGGATGAATACGATACAAATCTGGTTAGGCAACGGAGACGGTACCTTTCGGGTCGGGGAATCGTACGTGGCCACCTTTCCCTCCAATCTCGCAACGGACGATTTCAACGGGGACGGGAACCTAGATCTCGTTACCTTTGATATGGAGTCGAGCATCCCGCTTCAATTCTCATGGTTCCTGTCGGGAAATGGCGACGGGACTTTTGCGCACCCGAGTATGTTGCTGAACGTCAGCACGTTCGGTCCGTACTCCAACCCCGGCTTTATCGTCGGCGATTTTAACGGCGACGGAAAACCCGACCTATCGGTCACGCTCGGCTATGCAGCCGCCGTCGCTCTCGGGGACGGAACCGGCTCATTTCTGCCCTACGTTGAAACGCCGGTCGGATCGCCGATCAAAAAATGTCAGCCGGCGGACTTGGACGGAGACGGCAAGACGGATTTGGGCTGCTTAAACGGCAACGGCATGCTTACGGCCCTATTCAGCGAGGGGGACGGTACTTTCTCCGTCGCTTCGGACATCTGGGTCGGAGGAAGCCCGGTCGCCTTGGATAGCCACGACGTTAACGGAGACGGTCTGTCCGATATCGTCGTCTCCGGCTCCGCCGCGCCTGGAATTTATATCGTGTTCGGCAGTCGGGACAGGCACTTGAATCATTCCGATTCTTTTCTAACCTCCCGCGATGCCTCCGGATTGAACCATGGCGACTATGACGGAGACGGCAGAACCGATATCGCCCTTATCCGAGCGGATCGGATTTCTATTCTGCTCAAAAACGAAGACGGCACCTATTCGCCCGAAGGAGAATACGAGGCGGAACCGGGCCACTATATCTGGTCCGGTTCATCGGTCGGCGGGAAATTTAACGGCGATAACAGAACCGATATTGCCGTCTTGACGGTCTTGAACAATTCAACCGCTCATCTTCTCGTCTTTAATTCGGGCAACCCGGGAACGTTCCGGCTCGCTTCTTCCGCTTATTCCGCATCCGAGGGGGACAGCTCGATAACCGTCGCGGTTTATCGCGACGGAGGCAGCTACGACCAGGAGACGGTAGATTACGCGACGTCGGACGGGACGGCGCGGGCGGGAAGCGACTACGCGGCTACAAGCGGCACGCTGGTCTTCGGTCCCGGAGAAACGTATCGAACAATCTCGATTCCGATTCTCGACGACTCCGAAGACGAGGAGGACGAAACGTTTACGTTCGCGTTATCCAATCCGTCGGGGGGAGCGTCGATCGCTTCGCCTGCTGCAGCCGTGGTGACGATCGTGGACGACGACCCGCCAGGCCCTATACCGGATACCGACGCTCCGACATGGCCAGCAGACGCCTTGCTCGGCGCGACCGCCATTACGCAAACGAGCCTCGTGCTCGATTGGCCGGCCGCATCGGATAACGTTGGCGTCGACGCCTACGAAATCTATGAAGCGAGCGCGCCGGCTCCGATCGCGACGGTCTCCGAGTCCGTTTACTCGTATTCCGTCAAGGGTTTAACGGCGGGAACGGGGTACGCCTTCACCGTCGTCGCCAAGGACGCCGCGAGCAACGAGAGCGCCGGACTAAGCCGCGCTCTCTCGACGGGCGCGATCCCGCCGTCCGTTCCGAAGACTTCGTCGGGCCCGGCTTCTCCCTTGTCCGGCAACGCCAACGTGAAGGAACTGGTCCTGCTCGCGAACGGCTTGAAGCTACAGCTTACACCACGATTCGCAAACGGCATTACGGAGTATACGGCGACGACGGAAGCGGACGAGATCGAAATCCGCATCACGCCCGAAGATGCCTTAGCCGTCGTTACGCAAGGCGAAGAGACTCTAAAAGGCTCGAAAAAATTCCCTCTCCGGATCGGAAAAAATACGATGGTGTTCGCCTTAAAGGCTCAAGACGGCACGGTGAATAAGATCACGATCGCGATCGAGCGAATCCCGCATCGAACGGAGGAGATGGCATGCTCCTTTGCCGACTTGGACGGCCATTGGGCGAGGGCTCAGCTCTGCGAAGCCTTGCAGAACGGCATCGTTCAGGGCGCCTCAGCCGCGTCGTTCGAGCCCGACCGTTCCGTCACGAGGGCGGAATTCGCGGTCATGCTTCTGCGGGCGTTAGGCGCTTCCTCCGACGACGAACCGTCAGGGTATGTCCCGTTCGGCGACGCCGGGGACATACCGGCATGGGCCGTACCCGCGATCCGTTATGCTACGGCGAACGGGATCTTGACGGGTTACCCCGGCGGCGACCTCCGGCCCGGCGCTCCGATCTCGCGGGCCGAGATGGCCGTCATGCTCGGGAGGGCGATGAAGTGGCCTTCGGCATCGACGCCGGCTCGGACGTCTTTCTCGGACGATAGTCTGATTCCGTCGTGGGCACAACCCTATGCCCGCGAGGCGCTCAATCGCGGTCTGATGCAAGGCAAGGGAAGCAACCGATTTGCCCCGGAAGCGGCCGCTTCGCGTGCCGAAAGCGCGGTCGTGGTGCTTCGGATGCTTCAGAACTCGAACGAATAATAAGAAAAGGCTCTCCCGCTAAGTCGATAGACTGAATGGAAAACGAAGGTACAAAACCTAGGAAGCTGGTCTTACCGGAGTAGCAAACCTACCAGTGGGGAAACTCCCGACAGGGCTACTGGCGCACTGTCGGGAGCGTGGTAATGCAACGCTCCATTACAAACGAAAAGCTCGCACAACCAGGGTATTATGACTTCCCTGCACAGTACGAGCAACTTCGTCAATTGAACTTTAACAGTTGAATCGCTTTATACCGAATGGTACATACGGGGTGTCAGAGGTCGGCTACTCAACTTATGGGTAGCGTCCTATTCGATTATTCGGCCTTCTCGGCCGACCGGGGCCTGATCATCAATTCGGGACGAACAATCTCGTCGAATTGCGCTTCGGTGAGCAGCCCGCTATTGAGGGCCGCTTGCTTCAGCGTCAGCCCTTCGCGATGCGCGGTTTTAGCGATCGTCGCAGCATTCTCGTAGCCGATATACGTATTGAGCGCCGTGACGAGCATAAGAGAGCGTTCGAGATGCGAGCGAATGACGGCGTCGTTGGCCTCGATTCCGACCGCGCAGCGATCGTTCCAGGAATGCAGGGCATCCGAGAGCAGCCTTGCCGACTGCAGAAAATTATAAATGATCACCGGCTTGAACACATTGAGCTCAAAATTGCCCTGACTGGCGGCAAAGCCGATGGTAAGGTCATTGCCCATCACCTGGGCGACGACCATCGTCAAGGCCTCGGACTGCGTAGGATTGACCTTGCCCGGCATGATCGAGCTTCCCGGTTCGTTCGCCGGAATCGTAATTTCGCCGATGCCGCTGCGCGGGCCGCTGGCGAGCCATCGGACGTCGTTGGCGATCTTCATCAGATCGGCGGCCAGCGCCTTAAAAGCCCCGTGCACGTAGACCAGCTCGTCGTGACTCGTTAGCGCGTGGAATTTGTTGACCGCCGTGCGAAACGTTTTCCCGGTAAGCTCGCTGATTTTGTTCGCTGTCCTGGCGCCGAACGCCGGGTCGGCATTAATTCCCGTACCCACGGCCGTTCCGCCGATGGCCAGCTCCCGAAGATGCTCCGCGCTGTCCCGAATCATGGCTTCCGTCTTGTCCAGCATTCGGACCCAACCGCTGATTTCTTGCCCGAACGTGAGCGGAGTCGCGTCCTGCAGATGGGTTCTTCCGATCTTGATGACGTCTGCGAATTGCTCGCTCTTTTGCAGCAACGTGGACCTAAGCTTGGCGATTGCCGGAAGCACGTTGTCTTCTACGGCGAGAAGCGCCACAATGTGCATCGCGGCAGGAAACGTGTCGTTGGAGCTTTGCGAACGGTTCACGTCATCGTTCGGATGAATTCGCTCGCTGCTGCCCTTATCGGCCAGTCTTTCATTAGCCAGATGGGCAATGACCTCGTTCAAGTTCATGTTGGTTTGCGTGCCGCTTCCCGTCTGCCAGACGACAAGAGGGAAGTGCTCGTCCTTCAACCCTAGCGCAATGTCGTCCGCGGCGCTCGCAATGGCCTGAGCTTTTTCCTCGGACAGTCCCCCGAGCTCCGCATTGACGAGAGCTGCGCTTTTTTTGAGCAGGGCGAAGGAATGGATGAGCTCTATGGGCATTTTCTCCGTGCCAATGCGGAAGTTGTCCATGCTTCGCTGAGTTTGTGCGCCCCACAGCTTATCCGTAGCTACGCGAACCTCGCCCAGAGAATCCTTTTCTATGCGATAATCCTCCATTACGACACCTCGATTTCATAAGAAGTGATTAGACCTATGCGCGATGCGCAGCAGCATGGAAGGGAAGACGCCATCGCCATTGCCATTCTGAATTCAACTGATATAGCTTACCTAGTTTACTTAAACGTATGCGCGGATGTTGAATAATCGTTATCGCAGTGTCGGGATTATATTTCATGTCATTAAATATAATAAGAGACATAATTATAATTATGTTAACTAATGATCAAAAAAACCGTCGACTGCTCGATAAGACCGAGCTGCCGACGGGTGTCGAATGAGGGAGCTGCTTTTGCACTAAGCTTCGGCTCGGATCAATTGTCTTCCTTGCGGCGATCGATCGCTTCCGCCATCGTCTTGTCCGTAAGATGAGCGTAAATCTGGGTCGTCTCCGGAGACGCATGGCCGAGCTGCTCCTGGGTTTTGTACAGATCGTTGCTTAAGTAGTAGTCCGTTGCAAACGAGTGTCGCAGCTTGTGCACCGAGAGATAAGGCTTGCCGAAGCGTTTGGCGTATTTGATCACCATCTCCTGAATGGCCCGTTTCGTCATTCGGGAGCCTTCCTTTTTCCCGTTGGCAATCGCCAGGAACATCGCTTTCTCTTTCCTCGGCGCCTTGTACCGGGTATCCCGCTGTCCGAAATATTGCTCCAGATCGGGGATGGCGTCCTGACGAAAGTAGACGGGGGTCTTAAACGTGTCGTCGTTTTTCCCTTTGCGATAGACGTATACGAGCCGTTTCTTCAAATCGATATCTTCCAGATTCAGATTCACAAGCTCGGATACCCGCAGGCCCGAATTGAGGATCAGGCTGACGATGCAGCAATCCCGGATGCGGTTGAGCTCATGCGCGTAAATCGCTTGCTTGTTGGCGGCCACATCATGGGCGTAATCTTCTTTAATGTAGTTAATGAATTCGAGAATCTCTTGCTCCTGAAGCAGCTTGCCTTCCAGCTTGGCGGCGGTATCCTTGGGCTTGTGGGTTCGCTTGACGGACACCTTGGCCATCACGTTGCGCTTGAGCAGCGGATAGAAGTGCTCGTCTTCGGCAATCTGGCTTAAGTAGTGAAACAACGATCTCAGCGATGAAAGCTTCCGGGAGATTGTCGTCTTCGTATTGGCATTCTCCTTCTTGGTCGCAAGGAACATTCGAAATTGATCCACGCTGTCCATGTGCAGACGCTCTAAATCCGTAATAGGCACATCGTTCATTCGAGCGGCTTCAGTCAATCCTTCCGCCATTAGCCAGGAAAGGAACGTTTCATAGTCTCTGACGTATTCGAGCAGGGAGGATGGGGAAAGGTCGGGCAATTTATAATGGATGAATTTGTCGATATACCAAGGCATCGTCGGGATGCGTCTGTCGAGTTCTTCGCGATCTTTGCGTTTTTGCAGGTTCATGCGCTCACCTCGTTCGGGATAGCTTTACTGTAATCCGCGAGGCCTGCGAAAACAAGTGCAAACCGATATAAAAAAGTTGCGAGAAGTGTCATTTCGCACGGTTCGAGGTTTCTGATACAATACAGGCAAAGGCGAGAATTTGCCTGGAGAGAGGAGAGAGAACATGCACGGACCGGCATATGTGCTGACTTGGGTCGTGATGCTTCTGCTGCTGGCCTTCGCGATAGGAAAGAGAAGGATCTGGCCGGCCATCATCTATACGATTGGCTGCCTCATCCTGCTCAACGCCGTGCTGAGAGACACGGGAGAATGGGATGACCTGGCCGATTTTGCGACATTGGCGGTCATTGTCGTTCCGATCTACTTAATCGGTTCCGTTATATGGGTTTCCATGCATCTATACGAACGCCGCAAACGCAAGGATCATCCGAGAGACTGAATTCGACAAGTTAACGTAAAATAAATTATGTAAACTACATGGGAGTGCCGCATAATGATTAATGCCATTAACCAAAGTAAGGACGTCGCACAAGCAGCCGAGCAATTCGTACGCCAATTCTATGAGGAAACGGGACGCTCCTTGTCCGAGCTTGAGAAGAGACTGGCCGAGATCGAGCGCGCGATTGCGGAGGAGGGGACGTATGTCCATACGCCGGACGAGCTTAGCTTCGGAGCCAAAGTCGCCTGGCGCAACAATAGCAAGTGTATCGGCAGGCTGTTCTGGGAATCTCTCGAAGTGTTCGACGAGAGAAGCCTCCGAACCGAAGAGGATATTGCGGAGGCGTTGTTTCGCCATATCCGATACGCGACGAACGACGGACGAATCCGTCCCTCGCTTACGGCATTCGCATCGCGTCGTCCGGACGGCGGAGAGATTCGGATCTGGAACCATCAGCTTATCCGCTATGCCGGCTATCGCACATCCGAAGGGATCGTCGGCGATCCCGCTTCTCTGGCGTTCACCGAACAGGCGCTGCGGCTGGGTTGGGAAGGAAAAGGCACGAAATACGATGTGCTGCCTCTGGTTGTCCAGATCGACGGACGCACCCCTAAGTGGTTCCCTATTCCGGAGACTCTGGTCAAGGAGGTTCCTCTCGTCCATCCGAGCATTGAATCGTTCTCCGAGCTGGGGCTTAAATGGTATGCGGTGCCCATTCTGTCGGATCTGGCCCTTGAAATCGGAGGCATCCGGTATACGGCTGCGCCCTTTAACGGCTGGTACATGGGGACGGAGATCGGCGCGCGGAATTTAGCAGATTCGGATCGCTACAACGAGCTGCCCGGCATTGCCGACAAGCTGGGGATCGATAGAACCTCGAATACGACGCTGTGGAAGGATCGGGCGCTGGTAGAGCTCAACGCTTCGGTCATTCATTCTTTCAAGGCGAACGGCGTAAGCATCGTCGATCATCATAGCGCCGCAGAGCAGTTCATGCGGTTCATGAAACGGGAGGAGCAGCAGGGGCGCGAAGTCAATGCCCGCTGGTCGTGGCTGATTCCGCCGATGTCTCCTGCGGCTACGCCGATCTGGCATGAGAGCAAGCTGCAGGAACGAGAGGTCAGCCCCGACTATCGCGCGCAGGAGTGTCCCTATTAGGAAGGCGCATGGAGGGATCGATGCTGCGCATATCGCGACGAAGCCGAAACGTTAGGCGTTCTTCCTATTAAGCAGACAATTCGTTTTGCAGGCTGCATATGTAACCGGACATCGTCCCGCGATAAATCTCGCAATCGCTCAAGCAAAGCGCGAAATCCTCCGGCGTAACGAGATGAGAAGGCTTATCTAGCGGCGGATTGCCCTCTTGCTCCAATACCGACGCGACGAAATGAGAGCAGAAGAAGGCGTTCTCGCGAGGGATTTTCTTTCGGATAAGCACACCGATCAAGCCTAGCAAGTGGTACTTATACCGCTCCGGGCTTGTTTTCATGTCATTCAAGCGACGGCGCATCCGAAGATAGCTGATTTCGCCAACCGGAATGCGGTAGACCGCGCAAGGAGCGGATTGATAGAAGGGGTCCCGAAAGTTCTCCTGGATGAATCCGGCGGAGAACGGGTTGTTCAGCTTTTTTCTCCCGAAGCTATACACTTCCCTAAGTCCTCTGTCGAAGGAAAGAGAAGCGTGGTTTAGCGGCGCTTTCGTAAACCATTTGATCGTCTGGCTGAACCATGTCCCCGTTGCGGTCAATACGACGTACACTTCATCGGATTTCATTGCAGCACGGCTCCTTGCCTTCAAAAAATAGGGATACCTTGATGGTAAGGCATGGAGGAGAATGGAGACACGCCCGCAGGTTGGGTTTGTCGATAAGACGTTAGTCCGTATTTCCCCCGACTTGCGTCGGTGAGTATTCGCCAATCAGGCAGGAAAGGAATGAGCGCTTTGCATCGTATCATGATCTGCGAGGACGATCCGAAGCTTTCGTCGCTCTTGCAGGCCAACATCGAGAAGTACGGCTATGAAACGGGCGTCGTCGAGGATTTCGACCGCGTGCTCGATTTTTTTACGGCTTACGACCCTCATCTGGTGCTGATGGATGTCAATCTGCCGAAGTTCGACGGCTTCTATTGGTGCAGGCAGATTCGCGCGGTGTCCAAATGCCGAATATTGTTTATATCCGCACGTTCGGGAGAAATGGATCAGGTGATGGCGCTTGAATACGGGGGAGACGATTACATTACAAAGCCGTTTCATCTTGAGGTTGTCATGGCCAAAATCCGCAGCCAGCTTCGCCGCGCCTTCGGGGAATACGCCTCCGGGACAGAGGAAAGGATCGTCAAGCTGGGCGGATTGCAGCTGTATCCCGAGCGAATGGAGCTGGAGCTGGACGAGACTGTCAGTCCGTTAACGAAGAAGGAGGCCGCTCTTCTGGAAACGCTCCTGCAGCATTCCCCCCGGGTGGTCAGCCGGGAGCTGCTCCTGGAGAAGCTATGGGACGATCAGGCGTTCGTAGACGAAAATACGCTTAACGTAAATATGACGCGTCTGCGCAAGAAGCTCCAGGAATTCGGAATCGACGGCGGCTTGGAAACGGTAAGGGGAGCTGGCTATCGGCTGGTGCCCGTGTGGGAGGCGGAGAGAGGAATATGAAGCTCTTCCTGCGCGAGCATCTGCCGCTCTTCCTGCTTAGCGTCGTACAATTGTTCGCGGTGCTGCTCGTCTACTGGCTGGACGGCTACCGCAATCTGCTTACCGGCCTCTATTCCGTATTCTTGGGCATTCTATGCCTGGGCGGTTATTTGCTGTATCGCTACTACTCTCATCAATCGCTCTATCAAAGGCTATCCGAACCGTTGAAAACGTTGGATGATTCCCTGCAAGAGGTAGAGAGGACTCCGTTGTCCGCGGCAGTCAGCCATCTGCTTCAGTCTCAATACGGTCACTATCAGAGCCAGCTCAAAGCGGCGGAGAAATCCCGCAATGACCATCTTGCCTTCATCAACCAATGGGTTCATCAGATGAAAACGCCATTGTCAGTCATCCGGCTTACGATGGAAGCCCAGGGCGACAATCGCTCTTCCAGCGTGCTGGAGGAGACGGACCGGATGGAGAAAGGGCTGGATACAGTGCTGTATGCGGCCCGTTTGGAAACGTTCGAACGGGATTTCCAGGTGGAATCCGTCTCGTTGAGGACGGTTGTCGAGAGTGCGATCCATGAGAACAAACGGCTGTTCATCGGAAGCAAGGTGTATCCGGAGCTGCAGGTGGATGCCTCGTTCTATGTGGAAAGCGATGCGAAATGGCTGGGGTTCCTGATCAGCCAGCTGGTCACTAATGCCATTAAATATTCAGCGGATGCCCACCAGAAGGTTACCTTTAACGCCTTTGCCCGCAACGACGAAGCGGTTCTGGAAATTCAAGACCGAGGCATCGGAATTCCGCAAACGGATCGCAAGCGGGTGTTCCAGAGATTCTACACCGGGGATAACGGACGCAAGTACCGGGAGTCGACGGGCATGGGGCTGTACTTCGTGCAGGAGATCGCCAGCCGTCTAGGACATAGGGTAGAACTGGAGTCGGAGGTCGGCGTCGGCACTTGCGTTCGCCTCGTTTTTTCGTCCTACCTTACAAAGATGTAAGGAAGCTGAAAGGCAAATCGATGGGATGCGGCTCGCTCGCTTGTTACACTTGGACTCAGATAGCGGGAATCGTCCCGCAGAGCAAGAGGGGAGAGAGCGGCATGGAGATGCTGAGCGTGCGTCAACTGAACAAAATATACGGAGGAAAGGTGCCTTCGCGAGCCCTGGTCGATATTAACCTGAGTATTGAACAGGGGGAATTCGTAGGGATCATGGGGCCTTCGGGAAGCGGCAAAACGACGCTGCTGAATCTGGTCGCCGCGATCGATTCGCCGACTACCGGCGAGGTATGGATCAATGGCAAAAATCCGCACAAGCTGAATAAGCGGGAGCTTGCCCGCTTTCGCCGGAAGGAGCTAGGCTTCGTCTTCCAGGACTTTAATCTGCTGCCTACGCTTACGGTGGAGGAGAACATTGTTCTGCCGCTGACGCTGGAGGGCGAACGGGTCAAGGTGATGGAAGAGAAGGTCGGCGCGATTGCGGCGAAGCTGGGCATCCAGTCGATTCTGAAGAAGCGCACGTATGAAATCTCCGGCGGACAGGCGCAGAGAACGGCAATCGCGCGGGCGATGATTCACTCGCCGAAGTTTCTATTCGCGGACGAGCCCACCGGCAACCTTGACTCCAAGTCCGCGAAAGACGTGATGGACATCCTTACGGCGATTAATCGTTCCGAAAGAACGGCGATGATGCTGGTCACTCACGACGCAGTCGCAGCTAGCTACTGTCATCGCGTCATCTTCATCAAGGACGGGCAGCTCTTCAACGAGATCCATTGCGGGGAGAGCAGACAAGCATTCTTCCAGAAAATCATCGACGTGCTGTCGCTGCTGGGAGGGAACGCGCATGACCTTTCGACAATTCGCGTTTAACAACGTCCTGCGCAACAAGCGAACCTATGCCGCTTATTTTCTGAGCAGCGCATTCTCGGTCATGGTATTTTTCGTCTACGCCGTGTTCGCCTTTCACCCGGATCTGGCTAACGGAAAAGTAAATAACAACGTCTCTACGGGTATGCATTTCGCCGAAGGGCTGATCTATGTTTTCTCGTTCTTCTTCGTGCTTTTCTCCATGAGCTCCTTCTTGAAAACGCGGAAGAAGGAATTCGGTTTAATGGTGATGCTGGGGATGACCAATACCCAGCTTCGTGCGATGGTGTTTCTGGAGAACGTGCTGATCGGCCTGTTCGCTACGCTAAGCGGCATCGGCATGGGGCTTGTTTTCTCCAAGCTGATGCTGCTGTCGGCGGGCAACCTGCTGGAGCTGGAGGAGACGCTGCCCTTCTATATTCCGGTGAAGGCGCTGTTGCTAACGTTCCTCGCATTCTTGATCCTGTTTGTCGTAATCAGTCTGTTTACCGTGTCTATACTGCGGGGCAACAAGCTGATCGATCTGATTAAAGGCAGCAGTATGCCGAAGCCGGAGCCCAAAGCCTCGACCCTGCTGTCTTTGACCGCCGCCTTACTGATCGGGGCGGGTTACGCGATTGCGTTAGTAGTGAAAGGCATGGCTGTCGTGGCAGCCATGATTCCCGTCACGTTAATGGTTATTGTGGGCACGTATTTCCTGTTTACGCAGCTCAGCGTGTACCTGATTAACAAGAGCCGAAGCAATCGTAGCTTTTTCTGGCGCAAGACGAATCTGCTGTTTCTGTCCGATCTGTCCTATCGGATGAAGGATAATGCAAGAACCTTCTTCATGGTATCCATTCTGTCGACGTTGGCATTCTCGGCGATCGGTTCACTGGTCGGCTTTAAAACAATGGCGACGAATCTGCTGTTCGAACAAAGTCCTTTTGCCATGGAATACGTCTCTGAGCGCGGAATGACCAAGGAAGCCGCAACGGATGTCCGGCTGATCGAAAGCACGCTGACAAATGCCGCCATGTCGTATCGGGCTTATCAGGCGTTCATGTCCGAGCAGCGGCTTGCCGGTTCGGAGGATACGGTTTACGTCGTTAAAGCTTCGGATTTCAACCCGATTGCGGCGGCGGCGGGCGAGAAGACCGTTGAGATCGATAACAATGAAGCGGTTATGATCTACAATGAAAACCTGCAGATCAAGAGGACGCCTCCATCCCAACAAGGAAGCATCTCCCTTCAGGACCTCAAGCTTAATCAGGTAGGAGCTCAGCCTTCCAATACAATGCCTCTATTCCAAGATTATTATATCGTGTCGGATGCCGCGTACGATAAACTGTATCACAAGAAAGGGCGAGCCTTCTATGCCTTCGATTTGAAAAGCTGGAGGGCGACCAAAGACATCAGCCTGGAGCTGGAAGAGAAGCTTGCCGGCGATGGCAAAAGCTTCATGTCTCTCGCCTACGAATATGCCTTGATCAACCAGAGCTTCGGCATCGTTCTCTTCATTGGCTTGTTCATCGGAGCGGTGTTCTTCGTCGCATCCGGCAGCTTCCTTTATTTCCGGTTATATGCCGACATGCCGGAGGATAAGGCGAAATTCAAGTCGATCACAAAGCTGGGCCTAACCGACCGCGAGCTGTCCGGCATCGTGACGAAGCAGTTGATGATTCTCTTTTTTGTCCCGATCGTGGTTGCCTTCATCCATGGCACCGTAGCGCTTATTGCTCTGCAAAACATGTTCGAATACAGCCTGATCCAGACCTCGATGACCGTGCTTGGAACGTTCATGCTCATCCAGCTTATCTACTTCCTGCTCATCCGCGCCAAGTATGTCAAGCAAGTCATGGTCTGATTGCACTTCGCACACGCAGTGCGCAACTGCATTCCCGAATCGGGAGTGCCTGCGCACTGCGTGTTTTTGTATTTGTGCCGAGTTTTTCGCGATGCTGTTGCAGGGGTTCAATAGCGCACCGATTCGTTTTTTTAGGTTGAAAATGGAAGGAGCAACGATATAATAGAAAAAAACAACCAAATGGAGGGCGCCATGTCTATTATCGATGTGGAAGGGGTAACGAAGATCTACCGGCAATACAAGCGCTTTCCCGGCTTTGCGGGAGCTGTCCGAAGCTTGTTCACCAGACAATATACTGAGGAAACGGCTGTCCGCAACATCAGCTTTTCCATCAAGGAGGGCGAAGCCGTCGGCTACCTGGGACCGAACGGCGCGGGAAAGTCGACGATGATCAAGATGATGACGGGCATCCTCGTCCCTACCTCCGGCTCATTGCACGTTTTGGGAAATGTTCCGCATCAGGCAAGAAAGCCGAACGCCCGCCAGCTTGGAGTCGTCTTCGGGCAACGGAGCCAGTTATGGTGGGACTTGCCGGTGATGGACTCTTTCGATCTGCACCAATCGATCTACCGGATTGATGAACGACGGTTTCGCGATAATGTGCAGCTGTGTACGGAGCTGCTCGCGCTCTCCGACTTTCTGGACAAGCCAGTGCGTCAGCTCAGCCTGGGCCAGCGGATGCGCGTGGAGATCGCTATGTCGCTGCTGCATGAGCCGCGAGTGCTGTTCCTCGACGAACCGACGATCGGACTGGACATTGTCGCCAAGGATCATATCCGCGAGTTCCTACGCACAGTGAACCGGGAGAAGAAGGTGACGATCATCCTCACGACTCACGATATGAAGGACATTGAAGCGATCTGTCCGCGCATCCTCGTCGTCAATAAAGGCAATCTAGTCTATGACGGGACCGTGGCCAGCTTGCGCCAGAAACTAGGCAACGAGCAGCGGGTGACCATCGACTTCCGTTACGATCCAGGAGAGGTCGATGTCGAAGGCCTCAGCCTGCTAGAGGATAATGGCCCGCGCAAGACGTTCCTCGCGGCGCGGGGCGGAACCGTCGTCTTCGAGCTGGTGAGCCGGATGGCGAAGCGGTATCCCGTGGAAGACGTATCGCTAGAGGGCGCGGATATCGATAGCGTCATCCGCCGCCTGTATCAACAGTTGGCCGAACAAGACAAGAGCAAGATACAGATCAGTTAACGGGGGAGCTTATCGTGATCGTCTATGCCAAGTTCGGAATGAAAGCCTTCGCTAACCAACTGAGCTATCGAGCCGAAGTGTGGCTGCGGTTGCTCGGCAATCTGGTCGCCATCCTGATCCAGTCCGAGATCTGGCGCGCGGTCCTCTCAGCCGGTCGGATGGACGGCATCTCGTTGGAGCAGATGATCACCTACAGCATTCTCAACACACTGCTTCTGACTCTCATGCTGCACCACATCAGCGGTAAGGTAGACGAAAGCCTCAAGTCGGGAGCCATTGCCTCCGAGCTTATACGTCCGTTATCTTATCCATACTACCTGTTGGCCGATGGCTTGGGCAGAGCCGCTTATCAATTCGTGTTCACCGTTGTGCCGTCGCTGCTGATCGCAGTGCTTTGGTTCGGCTTTCTGCCGCCGGCGACGGCGACGCATTTTCTTGCTTTTCTTTTCTGTTTGCTGCTCGCTGTCATGCTTTCATTTTTACTGGGGTATCTGGTTTCGCTATTGGCCTTCTGGCTGATGAATCATTTCTCGCTCAGCTGGATTCTGGGAGGCTTCAGACTTGTTTTTGCAGGGTCGTTTATTCCGCTTTGGTTTTTTCCGGACGACTGGCGCACACTTGCCGAATGGCTGCCCTTCCAATACCTCGGCTTCATCCCGGCGGCCATGTATCTGGGCGAGATCGCTCCCGCTCAGATCCCGGCCGTGTTGGGGATCGGCGTGGGGTGGGGGGCTGCGCTGATCGTATTAACGGGCTGGCTATGGCATCGCGCCGTTCGACGGCTGGTCGTGCAAGGAGGATAACGCAAGAGAGGCTGAGGTTATATGAGTATTCAATTGTTGGGTACGCTTATGCGGTTGCTGGTGAAGGAGCGGATGATCTATCGGGGCGATTTCTTGCTCGGCGTGATCGCCCAGCTCATCTCCTACGCGGCGGAGTATGTCGTCCTCTGGATCTTCATCAATAAATTCCAATCGCTCGCCGGCTGGTCGTGGCCGGAGGTTGCACTGTTATATAGCTTCGGGCTGTTTACGTACGCGCTCGGCGCTTCCATCTCGTTCTTGCAGATGCAGTCGCTGGAAGCGCAGGTACAAGAGGGGACGCTTGACTCGCTGCTCGTCAAGCCGCTCAACCCATATCTGTATCACATCTGCAGAGGATTCAACCTAGCTTACATTGCCCATCTGCTAATCTCGGGTTCCGTACTCGTATGGGCGCTGTCCGTGCTGCAGCTGTCCTGGACCTGGTGGAGCGTGCTCTACGTGGCACTGGCTGTGCTCGGCGGGGCGATGATCCAGGCGGGTCTGATGTCGGCCATCGGCGCAGCCGCATTCGTCTGGGTACGGACGGGGTTTTTGTTCCAGCTGTTCTTCCGGCTCAAAGAATTCATCTCGTATCCGCTGCCGATCTTTGGCAGCCTCATCCAGATTGTGCTCACGTTTATCATTCCGTTCGCCTTCGTCAACTATTATCCTGCCGCTTACCTGCTGGGCAAAGACAGTCTGCTGATGCCGGTCTGGGGGATGTGGATCGTCCCAGCGGTCGGTCCGCTCGTCTACTGGCTCGGCTATGTCGTCTGGATGCGAGGTGTCAACAAGTACCAGGGAGCCGGGGGATAAGAGCAGCAAGAGGCCTCCCACGACGTGAGGCCTCTTGCGCATGGTTGCAGATAATACGGAGTAAGCTTGCGTGCATTATCAATAAATATTTTCGTTAAAATGCTGATGGGACACCCTTTGTGCTTGAGAAGGGAATTAGTTAATGATATTAATCTTCCGTTATAGTTAACATAATTATACTTATGTTAATTTTGAAAAACGATGGTTGACCAGAAAATAGAATGACGGTTATTATAGATGAATAAAGTCTATGAATCAGTTTAATCCAATTAAGGATATGAGATATCCTTAAAAGCTTTTTATTAGACGAAAAGGAGCGAATAGAAATGACTTCGGAGTTTTTTAATGAGAAGATTTGGGAAGACGCCTGGAGGAATGATCAATCGACCACGATCCACAAGATGAAATTGGCGGGGATCGACAGCACGCATGCTTTCGACGATAAGGCGGAGGCCTTTAATGCCGAGGCGTTCAGCGAAGAGGGACGGCGGAGAGCGAAACGAATCATGAACTGGATAGAAGGACAAGGCGTAGATTTCAAGGATTCGACTATTCTTGATATCGGTGCCGCTTCTGGCGGATTTTCGGTCCCGTTCGCGGAAAGAGGCGCCGCCGTGACTGCCGTAGAGCCTTGCCTTCCTCTGGTCCGACTGCTTGAGAGCAATACGAAAGAGCTTAACAACCGAAGTGTTGATATTGTGCCTGAAGATTTCGAGGACATTGAGATCGAGGCTAAGGGCTGGAAAAACGCTTTCGACCTCGTATTCGTATCCATGTGTCCGGTTATTGCCGACTGGGAGAGCGTAGAGAAGGTGCTGAGCTGCGCTCGTCAATATTGTTACATGAGCTTGTCGGCAGGCTTCAGGGAGAACAGCCTGGCGAACGAGATATTGCCGCTTATCAGCGATCAGCCTCTGCAGACGACCGGGCAGCTGGAAATGGCTTACCTGCTCCACTTGCTGTACATCAAGGGTTATGCTTACGAGTCGCTGATTACCAAGGAAATGAAAACGATGGAGCTTACCAAAGAAGCGGCGACCGCAAATGTGTTGAATTGGTTTAAGCAGCACGGGCTTCCCGCAGATTCGCAGCATCGGGATATTATCGCCGCGTATCTGGATCGGACCTACCCGACGGATAAGGTAACCTTTCAACAGGGAGGGCGCTTCGGCAAGGTGCTGGTGCGCCTGCAAGATCAGAGCATGTATTCCGGAGAACGGCGAACCTAATAAGAACTATTCAGTTGACGAAGAAGAGCCCTTAACGTTAGGGCTCTTCTTCGTATTGCAGCAGGGCGTATGTATCGAAGAAACGCAGAGCGACAATGAAATTCGAATAGAAAACAAGAGACGAGTTCATGTAAGCGTTATTTCGAACTGAATTGTTCATTAAAGCGTTTAATGGCTTCGCTTTTGCCGTTTGGCAATCCGACATGGATGCAGTATGATCATTCCGTAAGTGATATTCACTGTACGCTGAGCTTCCGAAACAGGAAGGCGGGGGAACCAAAGCGACGATCGATCTTGAGCGTCGCAAGGGGTGAATCGGGAAATGCAGGCTGCTTGCATCCCGTAGGGCGACTCTAAACGCCCGAATCCGACAGCTAACCTCGTAAGCGTCGTTAGAGAGGGTGAAAAACTTCGGTGCTTGACGGCCGCGGGGGGATCCTCTGCGGTCTTTTTTTCTATGCACAAAACGCGGCTTGCGCGGATATTGGCCTATCAATTATGACACATTAAGGAACGGTGATTTCTTTGAGATCAAAAGTGAAAAGATGGCTGTTGGGCCGGCCGCTCAAGTCGAATGAACTGGGAGAGCAGCGACTTAGAAAAACGAAAGCATTAGCGATACTTTCATCGGATGCCTTGTCCTCGGTCGCCTATGGTCCGGAACAGATTCTGCTCGTGCTGATGACGGCGGGCGCGGCCGCTTTCTGGTACTCCATCCCGATTGGGATTGGCGTTCTTATTCTGTTGATGGCGCTGATCTTGTCGTATCGTCAAATCATTTTCGCTTATCCCCACGGCGGGGGTGCATATGTCGTCTCCAAGGAAAATCTCGGGATATCCGCCGGTCTAATTGCGGGCGGCTCCTTGTTGGTCGATTACATTCTTACGGTTGCTGTTAGTGTATCTGCAGGAACAGATGCCCTCACCTCGGCGTTCCCAAGCCTTCATGAGCACAAGGTCGCCATTGCGGTGATGTTTGTCATCCTAATTACGTTATTGAACCTGCGAGGGGTGACGGAGTCTGCTTCGCTGATGGCTTATCCGGTTTATTTGTTCGTGCTGGCGCTTTTTATTCTGATCGGGGTGGGCTTGTACAATATCCTCAGCGGTCACGCTTCGCCTGATCTGCACACTTCGATCGGCACGCCGGTAGCCGGAATCAGCCTGTTTCTTCTCCTTCGCGCTTTCGCTTCGGGGAGTTCTGCCTTAACCGGCGTAGAGGCCATATCCAATGCAATTCCGAACTTTAAGACTCCTGCTTCGCATAATGCAGCCAAAACGCTCATGGCTATGGGAGCTCTGCTGGCGCTCTTATTTTCGGGCATCGTGTTGCTGGCTTATTACTACGGGATCGTTCCGAAGGCGGAAGTCACGGTCGTATCGCAAATCGCCGAGCATACGTTCGGTCGCCATTTCATGTACTTCTTCATTCAAGGAACGACGGCTATGATTCTGATTCTCGCGGCGAATACGGGATATTCGGCCTTTCCGCTGCTTGCCGTCAATCTGGCCAAAGACAAATTTATCCCTCGAATGTTCAAGGTAAGAGGGGACAGATTGGGCTACTCCAACGGCATTATTATGCTCGGTGTGCTTTCGATTCTCCTGATCGTCGTGTTCAGCGGGGATACGGAGCAATTGATTCCGCTATATGCCGTCGGCGTATTTATTCCGTTTACGTTATCTCAGACGGGAATGAGCCTGAAGTGGATTCGGCAGAAGCCTGATGGATGGGTTCCCAAGCTGATCGTGAATCTGATCGGAGCGCTCATTAGCTTCACGGTCACGCTGGTCTTCTTCATCACCAAGTTTTCGCAGGTCTGGTCCGTTCTCCTGTTCCTGCCACTAATCATATTCCTGTTCATACGGATAAGAAAGCACTACGAAGCCGTCGGGGAGCAATTGAGACTAGCCACTTGCGAGCCGGCGCTGCCGATCGAGGGGAATATCGTCCTAGTGCCCGTATCGGGAATTACACATGTTGTAGAGCATTCGCTTAACTACGCCCAATCCCTCGCTGCGGACCAGATTATCGCGGTGTACGTTCCGTTCGAGAGGGAGGAGGAGCAGCGCTTTCAAGAGAAGTGGCGGGACTGGAAGCCGGATATTAGGTTAGTTACGCTGCATTCGCCGTATCGGAGCATCATTCAACCGTTAACCCGATTTATCGACTCGATTCAGCGCAAGGCCAGCGAGTCAAATTATCAGGTTACCGTCATCATTCCGCAATTTATTCCCAAGAAAGGCTGGCACAACATTCTTCATAACCAGACGAGCTTCATGATTCGCACGCATCTGTTGTATCGCAAGGATGTCATAGTGACGACCGTTCCTTATCATCTAAAGAAATAACAAGTGCGCGTGCGCTGGCGAAAACCCATCCGCCAAGCTGCTTTGATAATAGTGGCTTGGCGGATTTGCTCCAAGAAAAGCGCAGGTTTAATCCTTGACGCAAGGTAACATAATAGTTATTGTAGATATGTAGAGTCTTTTTTTCGAGGTGATTATGAATGAAGTACTCAAAGGCTACCGATTATGCTCTCCATACCATGCTCTTTCTTACTGTAGCCACCCCGCAAAAACCAATGGGCGTACAGCAGCTGGCGAAGCGGCAAAATGTGTCTCCAACCTACTTGTCCAAAATACTGACCAAGTTGGTAAAGGCGGGCATGATTGAATCGATAACAGGTGTGAATGGCGGCTATCGACTCAAACTAAATTGGGAGAATATTTCGTTCCTAGATATTATCCATGCGATAGAAGGCTCGGCCTCCTTGTTCGATTGCAGCTTCGAGCATGGACCAGATTGCCCGATTCAAAAGGTGGTTTTAGCGGCAGAAGAGAAGATGGAAGAACAGCTGAGGAATCAGAAAATGTCGGATCTTGTGCGGGAACTGAATATCGTTATGTAGCCATTCTTTATTTCGAGTTAATTAAGGACATCTAATGTCTTTAAAATCTATAATATAAAATTCATAATTGGGGAGCGGAGAAAGAGAAGATGGATGTATTCAAAAGCCAGTATGAATTGATTCAACGCACAAGGGAATCATTATTTCGTTATTGCGAAACGATGTCCCCAACAGATTATGTTAAAGAGGTTGAATCCTTAGGCGGAGCTTCTATTCGCAATCTGCATGCTCATGTAGCCGATTGTTATCGGGTATGGTTGGGGAGTCGCGCTCTGGGTAAATCATTTCCCAAAGCAAAACCGGAATCCGTTAACACGGTACAGAAAATGCGCGAGGTTTTTCAGAATACGGATGCCCTGGTTTATGAATTTCTGAATGATTATAAAAACAAATGGGATCCTACCATAAAAGCATCCTGGCAGAGCGGCAGCGTAGAGTTAACCGAACTATGGTTATTTACGCACACCATCACGCACGAATTTCATCATAGAGGACAAATTGTAAAAATAGGCAGGCAGCTAGGGTATATCCCGCCGAAAATGAATCTTGCCAAACCTCAGTGATTTCATGGAGATACTTTCAGCATATTGACGTGCATAGATATTGACGTGCATAGACTTCATTACTCCTTAAAACTCCTCATTTGAATTATGCAGATCAAGCGTACGCAAGTTCGACATTAAGAAGGGCAGCACATGCTCGATGAATTGTTCCACAGGCTCTTCCTGCGATTGACACCACTTCACAACCACCCCATAAATCGACCAACTGATCATCGTTGCAACACATTCCATTCTCCTGCGCGCTTCCGTCGGGAGGTCTTTAGCACGCGCCATGCATGAGATGATGACATTGTATAATTGTTGCTTGGCATTGTCCTCCATCGCCTGCGACAGAGTCCGCCTAGCATTCAGCTTCTTCGTCGTTTCAATCTGCCACTCACAGACAGCCAGCATTAGACTGCGGAAAAGCTCTGTGCCCTGCATTCGCGTACTGGGAGGAATTCTTGCAGATAGAATCTCCGTAAAAGCGCCGCTCATAGTCAACTCAAGCAATTCATATTTATCTTGATAATGGTTATAAAAGGTTGCCCGGTTCAGTTCAGCCCGATCCATAATATCTTGAATCGAGAGGTCTTCGAAATTGCGCTCTATTATGTCAGCCGATTTATTCTGAGTTATGGTTTGACAGAATTGTTGGAGAGGGGGGCCGACCCGGTCATTGTAAGCATCGGAGGCACCGGAATGACGAAGGGAGTCGTACAGTACGATGATCTTACACTTCAACAGGAGTATGGTCTGCTGAAGGCGACTCTGCAGGCAGGACGAGCGAATGATCTGCTCGGGGTTGCGTATGCCGAGAACCACAAGAGCGGGAAGATACGTTTCATTCTTAACCATCCCGGATATACTCACTCATAGCGGGACGAATCATTTGGCCCAGCCTTTCAAGGGAATACTGCGCGTAATGGGCAAGCTCTTCGCACAGCCGGTGGAGAAGAGTATTCAACCGATCATTAAGCTGATGGACAATCCGCCGCCGCAGCCACTAATTGCTTGGGACCGGACGAAAGCGGTTGACCTCAATCTCCCCACGCTTAGTAAGAAGGACGCACTGAAGCTATATCAGCTGACTAAGCATATTCTTTAACATCCGGTGGGAATCGATGTCCGGGCACTGCGCTTGCAAATGAAATGGACTTATGGAATAATTTGGTATGTAGAAATATTTGGAGTGCCTATCCGTCCAGCGCTGATGATTCAAATGATGCCCTTGTCACTGAAACCAAAAGCAAGTTAAATGGTGGGTTAATGAAATACATTAAGAAGGGGGTGCTAGTTTGGACAAATGCTTAAAACATTTGTAGTAACATTGGTGCTAGTACTTACTTATTTGTTTGCTTCTTGGATGGTTGATGTTACTAGCAGAACAATTGTCATGAAAGCTTCCGGACGTTCTTACAATATTGAATATCATTTGTTGTACAACAAATATATTTTTTATAATGAAAACAATGGCGAAAGCAATACCGAGATAAACCTCAAACTAGAAAGAATATTTTTGCTCTGTACGAGTGTTGCCTACTTAGTTTTTAACCTTATGAAACGATCAAAGCAAACTATGTAATAAAACTGCACCTCCGATTGCTAGATAACACCTGGCATGGGGGTGCAGTTTTATTATAAAATCTTGAAGGACAAATCTGGGATGTGCGTGATCGTAGCTTAAACGTCTACACATAATCACAAAACCCGTATTTTATACATATGTCAATAAATCTATATATGACCTTGTATTGACCGTTCATTAATTTGTTGTTATCACTTTCTGCTGTTTCTCTCTTTCTGTTCCCAAACATTCAAAAGGTAACTTAGCGTAACGCGGCCTTCAACGCACTATTCTGTCGGGAATCGGCTCAAGTTCTTGACATTGCAATTTGATAAGAACTTGAGCCTACAAATAAAAGTCCGCATTTATTACGCACCAAAAGATGATCTTATCGCCCCACAGTTACTGTCACCGTTGGTCGCCGTTCGTTCTCATAGATTTCTAAGTCCTGTTGTAGTGTTTTAATAGACGAATAACTGCTGAAGCATCTCGCTAGGTGTTAGCAGCACGATCCCTCGGAGGCATCATCCGACTCTTACTCCAGAATACCTGCCGTTCTCAGCGAATGCTCGATATCGCGCTTTGCTTCCATATCCAACGTCTGGAACGGTGCGCGTACCGGCCCGGCGGACAAGCCGACAAGTTCCATCGCGGCCTTGACCATCGCCGGCTGGCCATACTTCCGAGCGAGCTCGCGGACCGGCTGCCAGCGGTAATACCGCTCCAGCGCCTTCATGTTCTGGCCGCGTCCGAACTCCTCGTACAGCGCGACGAATTCCGCTGCCATGAAGTTCGAGTTCGTCGAGGTGACTCCGTCCAGCCCGCTCGCCAAGGCACCGAGAGCCAGGCCGTCGGAGCCACACATAACGGAGATATCCCCGGACGCGTAAGCAACCGTACGTACCAATGCGTGCAGGTCGACCGCACCCTGCTTAACTCCCGCTACATTTGGCAGCTTGCCGAGTTCCGCCAGCTCTTCCGGCGTCAAGTGCACGCCGATGCTCGCACTATTGTAGATAAGAATCGGAATCTCGGCCGCCTCGTCGAGCTTCTGGAAGTGGTAGGCGATGTCCTTCGGCCGAACTTCCGACACGTAAGGAGGCGTCACCATCACGCCGTCGGCGCCGGCTTCCTTCGCCGCTCGCGCCAGCTCAATCGCCTCGTAGGTTCCGCTCGCGGCGGTGCAGCAGAGCAGCGGCACGCGCCCCGCCGTCGCTTCCGCGGCCGCTTGGAACAGTTCCTTGCGCTCCTCGATCGTAAGGCTCGGGTATTCCGCGTACGTTCCGCCGACGACGATCCCGTGGACTCCGGAGGCGATGAAGCTGTCTATGTTGTTCTTGAGCGCGGCCGGGTTAAACGACAAGTCCTCGTTCATGGGGGTGACGGCGAGCACGTAGATGCCCTTTAATCGGCTTTTTAGTTCGGATGGGGTCATGATGATAGCCTCCTTGGATGACTTGGATGGATGTCTTGAATAGATGGTTCGAATTAATGGCTTCACTATTAAATTCGCTTCTATTCGCTTCTATTGAACGAATTAGATGCGCGTTATGGCAACGGTGTTACTTGCTTCCGAGCAATGCCTCCATCGCCGCCAACCCTCCCTGCATCTCGGGCAGAGCCACGGAATAGGAGAGTCGCAGATGGCGAGGGCTGCCGAAGCCGGTTCCCGGCATGACGGCCACTCCCGCTTCCTCCAGCAGAATGGCGGCTAGATCGTCGACCGTCGCGACCGGGCGGCCGGCTACCGGGCGGCCGAGCCAATCGGAAGCGTCCGCCCAAACGTAGAACGCCCCTTCCGGCACGAGGCATTCCAGCCCGCGGATGCGGCGGACGCCTTCGACGAGCAAATCCCTCCGGGCCATGTATTGCTCGCGGATGACCGTCTGGTCGTCCTGCGGCCCTTCGATGGCCGCTAGTGCCGCCTTCTGGGCAACGGACGAAGGGTTGCTCGTCGTGTGCGATTGCAGGCGAAGCATTGCTTCGGACACTTCCGCCGGAGCCGCGGAATAGCCGATCCGCCAGCCCGTCATTCCGTATGCCTTGGACACCGCGTTGATGACGACAGCGCGTTCCCGCATGCCCGGGAAGGAAGCGATGCTCGTGAACCCTTCCGGCTGGAAGACGAAGGAGGAATAGACCTCGTCGCTGATGACCCACAGGTCGCGCTCGCGGATGAAGTCGGCGAGCTCCGCCAGCTCCTTCTTCGAGTAGACGGCGCCGGACGGATTGTTCGGCTGGTTCAGGATAAGGAGGCGCGTAGAGCCGTTAACGTACGGAGCGAGCGTTCTTGGAGTGACCTTGAACCCGTCCGCCTCGTCGGTCTGCACGAACACCGGCTTCGCGCCGGCGAATTTGACCTGCTCGGGGAAGGAGACCCAGTACGGCACCGGAATGAGCACCTCGTCCCCCGGATGGCAGAGCGTGTTGATCGTATTGAACAAGGCATGCTTGCCGCCGACGGTCACGACGATCTCGTCAGGGCCGTACTCGAGACCTATGTCCCGGCGAAGCGCCTTGGAGATCGCTTGCCGAAGCGGCAGGATGCCCGCCGTGTCGGTATAGCCGGTGAAGTCGTCGTGTATGGCTTGAATCGCGGACTGCTTCGCGCGGTCCGGCGTCGGGAAGTCCGGTTGTCCGAGACCGAGCCGGAAGACCGGCCGCCCCTCGCGCTGGTACCTCGCCACGGTGGATTCGAGCAAGGCGGTCGGAGAAGGCAGCACGCGATCCGTCCATTCCGCGAGCCGGGTTCTAAGTTGAGTATTGGAATTCGTCATGGCCATCCCCTCGATGTCGTATGTCATAGGTGGTTCAAGAACTTGCTACGTCCAACGAGATGGTTGCGTAAACTCTCGTCGCCTTCTCCAATTCGGAGAGCGGCACCCATTCGTCGGCGGTATGCGCCACGCTGAAGTCGCCGGGGCCATAGATGATCGAAGGGATTCCCCGCGCGACGAAGTGGGTCATGTCGCAATTGGCCGTCAGCCCGACCAGCTCCGGCGGCCTGCCGTACGCTTCCTCGATGGCCCGGCTGGCCAAGCTGACCATCGGATGGTCAGGCGCCGTCTCCGAAGCGACGCCGGTCGTCGGGACGAGCCGGTCGATCCGAACCCGGCCATCCAGCTCCGGAACGCCCGCGATTAGCTGTTCGATCTCGCGCAGCGCGGCCGCCTCGTCTTCGCCCGGAATGAGACGGCGGTCGATAAGCGCCTCGCAGCGGTCCGGAATCATCGACTCCTTGATCCCGCCCTTCATGACCGTAACGGAGAGCGTCGATTGACCCGTGAGCGGATGAAGGCGGCCCGGCAGCGCCTTCTCCGCGAAGTCGTCCAGCGCGACGAGAGCGCGGGCCATCAGCATGACGGCGTTGACGCCCAGGTGCGGCGTCGACGAATGCGCCGAGACTCCCTCGGCCACGAGAACCGGCCGGACGCTGCCGCGATGGGCAATCGCGATCTGGCCGTTCGTCGCTTCGCCGACAACCGCCAGATCCCCGGTCAGCCCCTCCGGTAGGCGGCGAGCGCCGATGCTCGCCGCTTCCTCGTCGATGACCGCGGCCAGAACGATGTCGCCCGGCAGCTTGATGCCGGTGGAAGCGACGGCTTCGATCGCCGCCATCATCGCGGCTAACGACCCCTTGGCGTCCATGACGCCTCGTCCGTATGCCCGGTCTCCCTTGACGACCATCTCGAACGGGTCCTCGCTCCAGCCGACGCCGGCGGGAACGACGTCCATGTGCGTGTTCAGAATGACGGCGCGTCCGCCCCCAGTCCCCTTGAGCCTCGCCAGGACGTTAGGGCGTCCCGGCTCGATCTCTTGCAGCTCGACCGAACAGCCGGCGACTTCCATCACTCTCGCGATATATGCCGCCGCCTCTCCCTCCACCCCGCCGGGATTTACGCTCTTGAAGCGGATGAGATCACCCAGAATCTCCAGCGTCCTCTCGGGACGGATCGAATCTTGAAGCAGCCGCAGGACGGTCTCGCGCTCCGTTGCCGATGACGATGAAGGAGTCGCCGAATGGACGGTTTCGTTCATAGCGACCTCACCATTCCTCCATCGACGAGAAGCGTCTGGCCCGTCACGTAGCTCGCGCCCTCGGAGCAAAGGAACGCGACGACCTGGCCGAGCTCGTCGGGACGGCCGTAGCGCCCGAGCGGGATAGCCGCTTCCGTCTTCGCTTTGTATTCGTCAGCCGTGACGCCGGCCTTCCCCGCTCTCATCTGGTCCAAGGAACGGACGCGGTCGGTATCGATCCGGCCCGGGGCGACGGTATTGACCCGGACGCCATAACCAGCCAGCTCCTCAGCCAGCGTCTTGCTGAGCCCGGCGACTCCCGCCCGCATGACGTTGGACAAGGTAAGGCCGGGAATCGGCTGCTTCACCGAAGAGGATGCCAGGTTGATAATGACTCCCCCTTGCTCCTTGAGATGCGGAAGCGTATAGCCCGCCAGCCGAACGATGCTCATCAGGTTCAGCTCGAACGCGAACTGCCAATCTTCTTCCTTCAGGGTCTCGAACGTTCCCGCCGGAGGCCCTCCCGCGTTCGTCACCACGAACTGCAGTCCGCCGAACGCGGCGACCGTCTGCTCGACGCACCGCTTCAAGTCCTCGGCGGAACGAACATCCGCCGCGAGGCCCAGCGTTCTCGCGCCCGTCTCGTCGGCGATCTCCGCCGCGGCCGTCATCGCCGAGGCCGCGTCCCGGCTGAAGAGCGCCACGTTCGCCCCGCCCTTCGCGAGCTCCAGCGCGACCGCCCTTCCCAATCCCTTGCTCGCCGCGGCTACCAACGCGGTCTTGCCCTTGAAGTCGAACGTTCCGCTCATGCCGTTACCCCCTTCGAAATCGTCAATTCACGAGGCAGCGTCGTCAGCACTTCGCAGCCCGTCTCGGTTACCAGGATCGTCTCGCTGAAGCCGACGCCGTATCGGTTCGGCATGCGAAGCGCCGGCGGGATGTGGAAGACCATCCCCGGAAGAAGCACCCGCTCGTCGTCGCGCTGAAGGCTCATGATATGCCCTTCGCCCCAGTCCGGCGCGAACGCGGCGCCGATCGAATAGCCCGTGCGCTTGCGGAATTGCTCGTACATGCCGGCGCGCTCGATCGTGCCGCGGCAAGCCTCGTCCACCTCGCCCGCCGTAACGCCGGGTTTGATCGCGTCCAGCGCCGCGTTCAGCGAAGCGATGCACACCTCCGTCGCCCGCTTGATCTCGTCCGTCGGAGTCCCCGTATAGGCGGCTCTCATCAAGGCGCCGTGGTATCTATTGCGCGAGCCCGCCACTTCCAGCAGCAGCGTCTCCCCTTCGCCGATCACCTTGTGCCCCCAAGCCGAGTGCATGTTGCCCGAGCGGTAGCCGGACGAGATGAACGGCTCCATGCCGAGGTATTCCCCACCGGCCAGGATCATCGCCGAGAACATCGCGGCGGCCGCTTCGTCCTCGTTTACCCCCGCCCGGATCGCGTCAAGCCCCGCCTGCATCGACTTGTCGGCAACCGCGCAAGCCTCTCGGATATAGCCGACCTCCGCCGCGGACTTGACGACCCGCAGGCTCTCCACAGTCCCTTGGGCGTCGATCAGGCGATAATCCCCGAGCAGGACCTCCAGCTTCTTATAGTTGCGAACCGGCAGGAACCACGATCCGGTCTCCAAGCCCAGGTTGCCGCCGGGCACGTCCATCTCGCTTACCGTGTCTGCCGTCAGCGCGACAGGGTCGTTCGTGTCGTCGTACGTACGGACCAGATCACCCGGAAGCCAGCTGTATGTCTGCACGTTGGACAGCTCGCCGCGCCGAAGCACGAGCACCGGGTTACCAGAAATCGGCACGACAAGGCATTGGTACATATAGTAGCCCGGGCTCTGATAGCCGGTCAGGTAGAATATATTCTCGGGAGTATGGATAAGCATGCCGCCCAGCTCTTGCTTGACCAGCTCGGCTTGAAGCCGATTGAGGCGGCTCCGAAATTCATCCTGCGTGAATACCAAAGTTGTCTGCATGCTAAGTCCCTCTTTCATGGATGGATTATCAAGCCCGATAGGCATAAGCGTCTATTCGAATGTCCCTTAAATAAGGGATCAACTTGACCGCGTTAACGTTCTATTCCAGATTGATCTCAACGATCTGCATCTCTTCTTAGTGCATGGCGCCGTCCAGGAGCAACTTGCCTTGGGGACCCGCGAACTTGTTATTTCCGCAAAGCTCGAACGCCCCATGTCCGCCGACGCCGTTGACCGCCGCTACGTCCCAACGGTGCTTGTCCGACAAAGAGAACGCGGAAGGCACGACGAGCAGCTCAGCTCCTTGAAGCGCCAGCGTGCGGGACGATTCCGGGAAGCTGGCGTCGTAGCAGATCTGAACGCCCAGTTTGACGAAGTCAATCGAGATGACAGGTAACCTTTCCTGAGCGATAATGAATGCCCCGTTCCCGACCCAAGCTTCCAAGTTCAGCCGCATCGAATGAAGTTCGCAACGTATCAGTAATGGGTGATCTGGTTCAAAAACTGCTTAAGCCGAGGATGCTTGGCCGCTTCGGAGAGCTGGGACGACGGAAGGTCTTCGACGACTTTGCCTTGATCCATGAAGATGATGCGGTCGCCGACCCGGCGCGCGAATTCCATCTCGTGCGTGACGATAACGACGGTCATGCCGTCCTGCACCAGATCGACGATCACGTCGAGCACCTCGCTCGTCATCTCGGGATCGAGCGCCGAGGTCGGCTCGTCGAACAGCATCAGCTTCGGGTTCATCGCGAGCGCCCTGGCGATCGCGATGCGCTGTTGCTGTCCGCCAGACAGCTGCTCGGGATAGTGGTTGGCGCGCTCCCGCAGCCGAACCCGCTCCAGCAGGGAGGTCGCCTTCGAGCGCGCTTCCTGGTCGCTTGAGCGCCGAACGACCTTGGGCGCCAGCATGATGTTGTCGATGGCGCTCAGGTGCTGGAACAGATCGAATGATTGGAACACCATCCCGATCTCCGAACGGGCTTCCTTCGATTGGTAGATGTCATGGTCTTCGAAGAGGATATGGCCCCCTTCAATCGTCTCCAGGCCCGCCATGCAGCGCAGCAAAGTCGATTTACCGGAGCCCGACGGCCCGATGATGACGACCCTCTCCCCTTCCTTGATCTCCAGCGACACGTCCTTCAGGATTTTCTCGCCATGATAAGATTTGGATACTTCTTCGACTCGCAGCATTCGTTGTCAGCTCCTTCGCCCTTAGGCGGCGTTGTGGGATTCCCGGCTGCGCCGCTTCCAGAGTCGGATCGGCGATCGTCTCGCCTTGCGGCTGATATCCATCTTTCTCTCCAAATATGTTTGCAATAGGGTGAATATGGCGGTAAAGGCCAAGTAGTAGATTACGGCTGCGACCAAAGTGTCGACATAATTGAAGTTCGCGCTCGCCGTCTGCTGGGCCGTCATGAGCAGATCCGTGTACCCGACGACGGAAGCCATGGCTGACGTCTTAAGCATTCCGATGAATTGATTGGCCGTCGGGGGAATAATAATCCGGAATGCCTGCGGCAGCACGATATGGCGCATCCGCTGCCAGCTGTTCATGCCGAGCGCCCGGCCAGCGCGCTGCTGGCCTTTGCCCACGGAAGACAAGCCAGAGCGGACGATCTCCGCCATATAAGCCGCCTCGTTCAAGGCCAGAGCGAGCAGAGCCGATTGGAAGCCGGTTAGCTTAATTCCGAATTGAGGGAGTGCGTTAAACACGAAGATCAACTGCACGAGGACGGGGATACCCCGGAAAATCCAGATATAAGAGCTCGCCATCCCGCTAAGCGCCTTCCAGCGCGACATCTTGGCTAGAGCGAGCACGAATCCGAGCACGACGGCAACAGCCTGCGCCGCCAGCGTCAGCTTGATCGTATTGAGAGCTCCGACTAGGAAGGAATGGGAGACGAGGTATTCTCCGACGTTAGAGATCAATTCCTGTAAACCGGCCATAATAAACCTCCTTCTCTGATTCCGCCGGACTCGTCCCTTCTCGTTGTGCAGTAGGACGAACCGGCGGCCGCGCTATTCTTGGTTGCCGACTTCTAGTTGAACAAGCTCATCTCTACGGGAAGGTTGTATTTCTCCATCAATTGCGTGTAGGTGCCGTCAGCCACGAGATTGTTCAGCGCCTTTTCGATCGCGACCTTCAATTCGGCATTGGAATCACCCTTCTGGATTGCGATGCCGATCTGCGTTTCCGAATTCATCGAATTTACGATTTCGAATTCACCAGGCATCTCTTCCATCAGGTAGGCCGCCCCTGGCGTTGAATGAAGGAATGCGTCTGCCCGACCTTGCTGGGTAGCGAGTACCGCATCGTTACCCGTAGGAAGCGAAAGGATTTTGATCAACGTTTTGTTGTCTTTTTTGAACTGTTCGTTCTGTTCGTTAATATAGATTTCTTCAATCGCGCCACGTGTTACGGCAACCGTCTTGCCCGACAGATCCTCCATATTGTGAATCTCTTTTTCGTTGCCCTTTTTGACGACGATCGAGCGTCCGATATGCATATAAGGCACGAAGTCGACTTGCTTCTCCCGCTCCGGCTTGATGTACATCGCTGAGTTGATAATATCGATGCGCTTGCCTAGGAGAGCGGGAATGAGGCCTTCGAAGTTCATCGCTTCGATCTTGACGGTAAGCCCCATCTGGGCGGCGATCGCTTCTCCGAGCTCGATGTCGAAGCCGGTGTATTTCTCGTCTTTCATATATTCGTAAGGAGGGAACGTCGCGGCCGTCCCATACGTCAACACGCCCGAGGTGACGAGGTTGGCCGGAGGAGCGACCGCCGCCGCGGGCGCAGTGCTTGCCGAAGGCGAAGCGGAGGAGGTGCTTCCGGCGGAATTTTCGTTGTTGGAACCGCAGGCGCTAAGCAATAGAATCGCCGTTGCCGCTACCATACCGATAAGTGCTCGCTTGTTCTTCTTCATGTTGATGAATCCCCCTTAGTTGTTGGTTTGACTCCTCATGACTTCAAGAACGACCCTTTGCGTTTTGCGATTGTGCTCGATCAGGAATCGGCTGGCTTCTTCCGACTCCCCGCGTTCCATGAGTTCCACCAGATGGCGATGCTCATTCAGCGAGCCATCGACCATGCCGGGCTGCACGAGCAAGGTTCGCCGGTAGCGTTCGCTTTGTTCCCACAGCCGCTCGATCGTACCCTGCAGCACCGGACGGTCCGCCAGACGGTAGATGTACATGTGGAACTCCTTGTTCGTCTTCAGGATCCGATCCGTGTCGGCGTTCGCTTGGTGCGCGAGAGCATCCTGCTCCCGAAGCATCTCCCGCAGGACGACGAGATGGTCGGGCGTCAACCGCTCGGTCGCCAGCTTGACCGCGAGCCCCTCCAGATTGCACCGTACGAGGTAGATATCGTCCAGATGTTCCTCGGACAACGGCCTTACGGTCACTCCGCGATGAGAGCGCAGCGTAACCAGGTCTTGTGCCGCAAGCTTATCCAGCGCGCTCCGGACGGGCATCTTGCTCACCCCGAGCCGCGCGGCGACCGCATCCTGGTCGATCTTCTCTCCCGGAGCCAATTCTCCGTTCAATACCCATTGCTTCAATACGGCATAAACGTGCTCGGCCGCGGTTACGATGACGGGTACCTTGCTCACCTCCTTCTCACCCCTCCTTAAACGTCTCTCTTTCCCTATCTCAAGATTTGATCAAATATCATCGATCAAATTGTGAGGATGTTTCACATTTTAGGGCCAAACCTATATTAATGTCAATATATCTATCATATATTGTTCGATAATTTTGTTTTATGCTGAATTTCGTCACTTAATGTCATATTATCTATTGTAATTTTCCGATAGAAAGCTATATAATGACAAGTGTATTTGATCAAATATCAAATATCACGTATGTAAATAGTCTCCATTTCAATATTATGTAAGCTTATATGACGCGGTAGAAAAAGGGAGACTATATCATGTTGCTATCGAAAATAGAAATTTATCGTAAGGATCTGCCCCTCTCCCCTCCCTTCACCCATTCTTCCTCCGGAACGGTTACCCATCTTAAAGAGGTTTACCTCAAGCTGACGACCGATACCGGGATCAGCGGATGGAGTGAAGTGCGCGGCAATTGCGAATACGTAACAGGAGATACGCCCGAGCGCATCGTCGCGATCCTGCGCCACAAGTTCGCCCCCGTGCTCCTCGGCATGCCAGCGCTTAACCGTAACGCGGTCAATGCCGTGCTCGACCGGCTCATTACGGGCAACAGCGCGGCGCGGGCAGCTGTGGACATCGCCCTCCTCGATCTGGCGGGACAAGTCTTGCGCGTTCCGGTATCGGAACTGCTCGGCGGCAGGCTTCGCACGGAGCTCCCCAGCGACGCGACGATCGCCTTCGGGACGGCCGACCAAGCCGAAGACGAGTCTCGACGGTATCTGGAGGCCGGCTTCCGTACGATCAAACTGCGCGTCGGGCCGGATCGGGAAGGAGACCGTGAGCGGGTTCGCCGCGCCCGCGCGGTTATTGACGGTGCCGGGTTGGCCGGCAGCGTTCTGCTCGGGGTCGATGCCAACCAAGGCTGGACGGCCAAGCAAGCTATCGTCCGGCTCCGTGAATTCGAAGCTCTCGGCGTCGAATGGGCCGAACAGCCCGTTCCGGCCGACGACTTCGCCGGCCTTAAGCACGTCAAGGGAATGACGACTCCGACGGTCGTCGCTGACGAGAGCTGCCGGACGATCTCGGATGTAGCTCGTATCGCTGCCGAAGGCGCGGCCGATGCCGTTCACCTCAAGCTTGTCAAGGCCGGCTCCGTTGCCAACCTACTAAAAATGATGGCCGTCGCGGAATCGTTCCACCTCCCCCATATGCTTGGGCAGATGGATGAGGGGAGATTGGCGACAGCCGCTCTTGTTCAGATAGCGGCTGCCTCAACAGCTGGAAATTTCGAGGTTTGGGGATTTCAGCGAGTACTTCCTGAAGACGATCCCGTATCAGGCCTGGAGCTCGTGAACGGTTCCATCATCGTTCCGGAAGGACACGGATTTGGCGTCACCGTAGACGAAGCTAGGTTAGAAAAGGTCAATGAACTTTCTACACAGACGGGCATGATACCGTAAATAAGAGGAGGACTACACAATGCGTCCAGTTAAATTGGCTTTGGTTCAATTCGAGAGTGCCGTCGCAGACGTCGCCGCGAACGTGGAGAAAGGTTTGCGTTATATTCGGGACGCCGCAGCGCAAAAAGCTGATCTCATCGTTTTTCCGGAATTGTTCTTGACAGGCTGCGATACTGATTCAATTGGCAAAGAATACTTCGAGCTCGCGCAATCAATTGACGGTCCCGCGGTCAGCGCATTCGCGGAAGCGGCGCGTCTACACAGCATCAACATCGCTGTTCCCCTTCCGCTTAAACAGGCCGGCAACATGCTTCCCACTAACAGCGTCGTTATTTTGGATCGGGAGGGGCTTGTGGCTGGCGTCTACAGTAAAGTGCATTTGTGGGAAGGAGAACAGGACTACTTTTCGCCAGGAGACGGATATATCGTGCTGGAAATGGACTTCGGCAAGCTGGGTCTTCTGATCTGCTATGACGCAGGCTTTCCCGAAGCAGCTCGGGCCGTGGCGATGCAAGGGGCTGAGTTGATCATCGTCCCCGCAGCCTTCTCGACGGAGCTCCAATATAGATGGGATATTTATTTCCAAGCAAGGGCACTGGAAAACACTTGTTTCGTAGCCGCTGTCAACGGCTCGGGAGCGATCGGCCAGCTACATCTTTATGGCAATAACAGAGTAGCCGACCCGTCGGGGAAAATCGTGCTTGAAGGAGGCTTGCATCAAGAGGAAATGCAACTGTGCGTCATCGATCTAGACGAGATTGCTCGTTATCCTCACCCTTACTTCAAAGACTTGCGAATGGACACCTACTCGAGTACTTACGGTTTGCCACACGCTTAATATGCGATGACGCGTTCGCCTGTACGATACAGCTTTTCAAACTAAAAACTGCATAATTACAAGTTCGTTACCTTCAACTTTATTTCCATACCGGCCAGCACTCTCTATCACCAAAATATCTGCTTCACACTGACGGTTTCCTTAACCACTTGCGCAATAGATGCAACCCTTTCCCCTTCCGTGAGCACATAATTGCCAGCCTGGACAATAATAAACTATGTCCATGACTGGCAATTTATCATTCGTATGTCCTCCCAGCAATCCAAGGTGGTCGACAAAAATCGGCCATGGTAATATTCGCCTTGGCCGATCACAATCTCGTTAGATTACTTCAGATTACTTCAATAGCCACTGAAGCACCCTACTCCGGCGCGGATCATGTATACTTTTGGTGCAAGCGCAGTTGCACATCTGCCGGATACGATACAGGCTTGCACGGTCTCCGCAACACTGTTCTTCGCCCATGCCTCTACCGCTGACGCATCTATGAACGGACGCAGCGCTTCTTCCGCGGATTGAGAAAATCCCATCGTTATACCCGTCGATCAGAACTTACACATGAGCTGTATGAATTATTGGATCACTTCGTCCTCGGTTGTTATCGTAAATCCTCTAAATAATATTCAGGATGAACTATTCTTAATTCATTCCATTAATGGCTTGAAACAACTGAAAATCGATACGCTGCATGGTTTTGTCTCTTTCTCTGGGTTTTCATAAATGAATGAAAAGACTGCAGTTTTGCAAAAATTGTTCATTTCAGTTAAAAAATGTTTTTACGTAGAGATCTCACAGTGTAATCTGACTTTTGAAATAACGGTCAATACGGCACGGTCAAAACGGGCATACTCTACGAACGACAAACATACGGGGAGAACAGGAATGGATGAAATAAAAATGGAGCGTCCACGCCTAAAAGCGCTTGAGCTCCTCTCTTCTTTGTATCGCTTGAAATTGTTCAAATCTTGATTCCTGTCGTTATCATTGCGCTGATCATATGGGAGGGCCAAGCCGAGTTTCGCTGTATTAACTCGACATCCACGCTACATATCGTGCGGCATTTGGAACCGTCAGGTTCCGAGGAATAAGTATTAGACTGACACAAGAATCAAAAAGCAGCAGCCATGGACGAGAAAATAAAGTCCAAGACTGCTGCTTTTTGATTGAACAAACGTTCCCATTAGAGCTGAAAACCTTGAACGGCGCGACTATTTCTCCAACTCATAGCGGGTAGCGATAATGCCCGACTTGAACGTTCGGCTGGACAGCAGCTTGAGTCTGATTTTCTCGCGCCGCCGTCGAATACCGATTTTCCACCGCCCAGGACGATCGGACAAATTGTAAGCAGGAATTCGTCGATCAGGCCGAGCTTAAGCAGCGTTTTCCCCGCACCCGGGCTGCCGAAAATAACGAGATTTTTGGCGGGCTGCTCCTTGAGCACCTTGATTAGCCTCATTTATTAATTGCGTATCTGCTTGGGCAAATACCTAATACCTCTATTATTATGTGAGTCCAACTATCCGGCCAGATTGAGCCGGAGACCAAGTCCCTTCGTATTCCAGTGACAGATGCTGAATTATTTTCATCCTGTGCAAATGCACTGACCGTATACTTATCCCGACATATGCTATCCGTGTGATGAACATCACAATAATCAGCAGGTGGTGAAATCCATGAGCGGAGTAGTAGGTGGATACGGCGGCATGCAAGCAGCAGCATTTGTACTTGTTCTCTTTATCTTGTTGGTTATCATTCTTAAAGCAGGACATGGCTACTAAGCAATTTTTCTTTTATGGTGAGTATTGCCCCTTCAAGTTTTCTTGGAGGGGTTCAGCTACAAGGGTGGTGAATACGTGGGTATTTCCATTGCCGCATTAATAGTCCTTGTTATTTTTATCCTCATGGTCTTCATACTTTTGGGGGCCGTTTTTTCCGGGAGCATCTTGTAATCCCCGCTCATCCTCTCCAAATATTAATTAGCCCGAGGACCTATGCCCCCGGGCTTGCTACAATTATGGCTGAATAATCTTCAGTTCAATCGTCTTAAATCCCTTTTGGATCATTGGTCTTCGTCCCACTAGCGACAAAGTACCAAAAGACTTCGTACTATCCTCAAGGATTGAGGCTTGGTTACTTTTTCCACCGTTCAAGCCAAATTATTACAGGTAAAATCAGTGCAGGTTACAACAACTGGAAGAATTTTTACTGGAACTCTCTTATCGGTTGGTACAGACTTTCTTGTTCTGAGTGCCATTATTAGAGGGCGTAGGAGACGACTCATCATGCGATTGGCTGAAATAATTCTGCTCTCGAGATTGCTCGGCTAAAAACTTGTTGGGCATTATAAAAGAAAACAAGTAATGATCAATATGAGTACAAGCATTGGTCATGGCGGCGGAATAGCTGCAGCCGCATTCGCCCTTGTTCTTTTTGTTCCGTTAGTTATTGTCTTGCGAGCCGGAATCGGTTCCTACTAAGTTTGATTGGCTCCAACACCTCACTACCCATGAACTCCCCGCTTAGCTAGTTGGCCCGACGGGGAATTCTTTTTATTTATATCCCCCCTTTCCATGTCCTGCTTCCTTGCCAGTTTCCTGATTCAGGTAGGTTCTATAATACCCGGTATGCTTCCCTGACTGCATTTGGGTGAAGGCACAACTCTGGTTTCGTCTAATAATAGAACATGTGGTCGCGGAGTGAAAAACTACATATGTCTGTAATGATTAATGGATCCCTTTACATCAAGCTTTTTGTATGATGTATAACATAATATCGCCATTTCCCCTATCTCTTCATCCCTTACAGACATAAGGACGACGCTATGTCGTACCAGTACCGGAGTTTGTACCGACCTACATAAGAGTTCCGGTAATTAGTGCTGCCGGTAGTTGTAACTGTTCAAATCATAATTCGAAAAACGATACAAGTTCTTATCCCTAAGAATGGACAAGAACTTATATCGTTAACATGAAGAAGCCGTAGGCTCGGATCATAATCATTGTAATTACATTTCTTAATACATGAGTTAAGGCGGTTGGTACTTACCTTTAGCTTGTAAGTCGTCATTACCGCCGTTCTGAATTAATATCCACAGTAACCAAAGTCTACACGTGACAATATTCTATAGACGAATGACTAATTATACGGAGGTAAAAAAAATGGATCGCGGATTTTTTCCAGGAGGTATTACCGGAGGATTCGGCAGACAATTTTTCCGTCCGTTCCCTCATCCATTCTTCCCTAATCGGTTCTTGTTTCCGTCTTTTTTCTTTTCCCCTTTCTTCCCTTTCTTTAGGAACGGCAACGGAGACGACATGGTATTCGCGCAGCATCAAGTACAACCCGGTGATACATTAATGAGTATTTGTCATGTCTATAACATCCCTTACGCAATCGTGGAGGAAGCGAATTCTCACTTGAGTAACTCTCAGCAATTGAAGCCAGGGGAATCCGTCTATATTCCTCGTATCTCCAATATGATGTGCCAAAAGACTTATTCGGAGATGCCTGTTGCAGTTCAAGGTGCACAATCTATGTAGTAGATTGGCAATTCGTTAAGTAGATGCAACATCCCCTCATGCTCCGCTCAGGTTTGAATAAGACGATTAACAATAAAGGTGGAACGCTGATAATGGACGTCCCACCTTTATATTGTTGTGCAATTTAACCCGGTTTCTGAATTTGAAAATCGTCAGTTTTTAAGAAATAGGTTAAAGGCTGACCCACATGAACGAGAAAATAAAGTCATAGACTGCTGCTGTTCCCCATTAGCGCAGTGAGGGAGTCGTTCGTCCTTACAGTCTATTCGATTTAGCTCTATACTACTTCGTCTTGGCTATATAAAAATAACTTGTGATAAATTGCAATTCCCACACTCCACTTCTTTTATTTCTTAGTGTGGATTTTTGCTTAAAATATTAAAAAGACCGTTCTAGTTAGAATTGAGATTCTGTCTTTGAGATCTTCATGTTTATGGCTTAAACGCTTTAATGACTGATGATTCTTGGATTCGATCGGCGGCCATCTCAACGAAGTGAAAAGCCCGGGACTTGAAGCACATGGACTGAACCCACGCGCAGTTGAAGTAATGGCAGACGTCGGCATCGACATCTCTTCTAATACCTCCAATGTCATTGATCCGGAGACTTTGAATCGAGCAACTTACGTCATCACACTTTGCGGACATGCCGATGAGCATTGCCCCGTCATCTCCAATCCGAACGTCATCAAATGGCACTGGGCTCGGCTAAAAAGATGAAATTCACTGTGATAACTGTCGATTGTTAGATTGGCAGAATCTCCTCTATCCCGTTCAAATACGGGCGTAGCGCCTTCGGCACGTACACTGAGCCGTCTTCCTTTTGATGGTTCTCCAACAACGGAATCAGAATCCTCGGCGATGCAACCGCCGTGTTATTGAGAGTGTGGCAGTATCGCAGTTTTCCATTCGAATCCCGATATCGGATATTGGCCCGACGTGCTTGAAAATCAAGCAAGTTGGAAGCAGAATGCGTTTCTCCGTAAGATTGACGGCTTGGCATCCACGTCTCGATATCAAATTGCTTATGCGTTTTTTGGGACATATCGCCGATACATACCGCGACCACCCGATATGGTAATTCAAGCATCCGTAGAATTTCCTCGGCATGCTGAGTCATCTCCTGTAGCAACTGCTCCGATAAAACAGGATCGTTCTCACATAAAACCACCTGTTCCACCTTGGCGAATTGATGGACCCGGTAAAGCCCCTGGACATCTCGGCCGGACGACCCG
This sequence comes from Cohnella boryungensis, assembly GCF_042651945.1. Taxonomy (NCBI): domain Bacteria; kingdom Bacillati; phylum Bacillota; class Bacilli; order Caryophanales; family Paenibacillaceae; genus Cohnella; species Cohnella boryungensis. Next base: position 149,873 of record NZ_JBHSED010000065.1, read on the forward strand.
ATTTCTTTTCGAAAACAAGAAGTCGCCGCCGCAAGACGGATAGGGCCATTCATTTCAACGACTTCATTTCCGAAATACGACACTAGGCTCGCTTCGGAAGTACCGACCAGGTATTTGTCCTCCTCTGCAAGCGCGAAGATCTGGTCTTCGCCCGTCGGAAAAAAGCCGGTATTTAACAGCGTTTCGCCGCGTACGATCGTTGGAACTTCTAATGGCGTAAAGCCCTTGTGCTCCAGCACATCCATAGCGAGTTGCTGAACGGCTCGATGGAGACGATACCCTAATCCCTTGAGCACATAATGACGGCTACCTGCGATTTTCACCCCGCGAGGAATATCGAGAATACCCAGGCGCTCTCCGAGTTCGACATGGTTCATTGGAGAAAAATCAAATCGAGGAACCTCGCCTACTCTTCTAATCTCCACGTTGTCTTCATCCGATGCTCCATTTGGCGTGTCCAACGATACGATGTTTGGTACAAGCAGCATCCACTCCCTATAAGTATTATCTACAGTCGTCAGGCTAATTTCCAAACTTCCAAGCGATCCGTTTATTTCCTTGACCTGCTTTTTGGCTTCCTCGGCTTCGATAGGTTTACCTTGTTTCATGAGCTCGCCGATAATCTCGGACAAGCGATTTCGTTCGTACCGCAAACGTTCAACTTCGACCAACAGCCGCCTTCTTTGTTCGTCTTGCGCGAGCAAGTCCGCAATCGAAAGCGGGATTCCTTTTTGATCTGCAGTTTGCTGCAGTACTTCGCGATTTTTCCGAATAAACGCAATTTCCAGCATCTTGATCACCTCTGTCTCCTTTTTTGGTAACAAAAAGACGCCCTTCGTCCGAATTGGGACGAGGAGCGTCTGCTCGCGGTGCCACCCAACTTGATCAAACCTTGATTTATCGCAGTTCAATCCTCTTGGTTCCGCGGTAACGGGCGGTGCCGGTAAGCTTAGGATACAACCCGAAGGGGTTGCACTTGACGAGAACGCCTCCGAGTTGGATGCTCTTCATAGGCATGATCCGAATTTGTAATTATCAACATTTTAGAGCTCAATTTCGCAGATGTCAAGGGCCGAAGCAAGATCCGAACTGTCCGAATTAACCGCTGCCGTTATAAAATGGTAGCTTCGATTTTTAGGTTACTGACTGTGCCACTGCTCCCCACCCTCTCCAATCAATTGCAGCTCGATTTGTTTCATATGATAAAAATAGCCTTTTTGCTCCATTAACTCCGAATACGAGCCCGTTTCCACCACTTTGCCTTGCTCCATAACCACAATCCGATCCATTACTTCCAAGCCGGTAAGCCTATGACAAATGAGAAGAAGCGTATCTTCGGCCGCCTGTTCATAGAGATGCTTCAGAACGCGTTGCTCCGTCACGTAATCCAAGGAGGACGTCGGTTCATCCAGCAGCCAAAGCCGTCCTCTACGGAGCATGGCTCGAGCCATGGCCAAGCGCTGCTTCTCACCATCCGATAAATTCTCCCCTTTCTCGTACACGGCATCGGTTAGCGACGTATTCGGCAGCTGCACCTTGGCGAGAATATCCAATAATTGCTCGTCAGAATTTTCTTTTTCATTAAGCAGCAGGTTATCCCGGATCGTTCCCCGGAAAAAATGGCTTTGCTGGAACACCACGTTAGTCGCTGCCCAAATGCTTGTCTCTTCTATCTCTCTCACCGGTACGCCGTTTAATCGCATTTCGCCAGCCGTTGGCGTACGCAGCTTTAGCAGCAATTCTATCAACGTGGACTTTCCTGATCCGCTCGGCCCGACAATCGCCGTTTTGGAGCCTGAAGGAATCTGCAACGTGAAGTCCTTTATCGCCAGCCTCCTCTCCCCTTCATGTTGAAAGGACACGCCGGATAAATCGATTGAAACGGCAAGATCGGCAGACAACAAGCAGCTGGGGTTCAATGACGGTATAGCCGAATCCAGTACCGTTTCCGTCAGCCGCTGGGCGGCATATTCGCTATCTTGCTTGTACGCGGGTAATGTAGCCATTGCCGTTGCTTCTTCGAATACCGTCAGCGTGGCCATGACTAACATGGCTAGGAAGACTCCGGCAAGCGCTCCATCCATAATCAAATAAGCGCCAAGCGCCAGTACCCCCCAGGAAACAAGAAAGGTAATGAATGCGTGCATGGACTGTCCAAGCAACAGTTGTCCGGCTGCCCGTTGCTGATCGGCTGCCAATGCAACGGAAGCCTGCTGGAGCTGTTGCTCTCGCCGGGACAATTGCCCATATACTTTCAGATCTCTGAACCCATACAATACCTCTGTTAACTCCGTGGACAGAAGCGCCCGCTGTTGGCGGACACGACCCTGCATCTTCCGCCGTACTAGTAATGCAATTCCCGGCACAATCCATGTTGTTGCTAGCATTCCTAGTACAAGCAAGCAGGCAATCCACAGCGAGAATGAAGCGGTAAACAACATGGTAGCTAAAAAAACGGTGACGACAATGACAGGCGGATAAGCGACGCGCAGAAAATAATGCTGCAAACTTTCCACATCGCCAACGATCCGCGCAAGCAAATCTCCGCTACGATTCTTGTTCCATATCCCAGGCGATAAAGGGATAAGCTTCGCAAAAAAAGAGGTGCGCAAACGGCTTAGCATAGAGAATGTGGCCCTGTGGGAATACAAACGCTCTCCGTAACGACTCGCTGCCCGAAGGATACCAAGCAGCTTGACCAGCGACGTAAGAACGATCAAAGTGTACAGCGGTGGCGCAAAAACCGATTGCGATATCAGGTACCCGCTCGCGGCAAAGAGGGCGACGCCTGCTAGTCCTGCAATAAATCCTCCTAATATCGAAAGGATAATATCCTTGCGCTCTCGAATCATAGCTTTGGACAAAATAGCCCATTCGTTCATGCTAACCCTCCTTTAAGTTGGACATCGACCATCTCCGCATAAGAAGGCAAGCGTTTCATAAGCTCATCATGATTTCCCGAACTCACTAAAGTTCCATGGTCCATAAACAAAATGTTGTCCGCATGTCGAATTGTATATAAACGATGAGCCACCGTAATCATCGTCGCCGTTGATGCTAAAGCGGCAATGGAGCGTTGAAGAACGCGCTCGGTGCGCAGATCGAGTCCCACCGTAGGCTCGTCAAACAAGATAAGAGTAGGACGCTTCAGAAAAGCCCGCGCTAAGGAAAGTCGTTGCTTTTCCCCACCGGATAATCCTCTGCCGCCTTCACCAACGAAGGTATCCAATCCCTGCTCCAATTTGGCTGCAACCCCAGAAAGTCCGGCCTCTTCCGCCGCCTTTTCGATTTCCTCTCTCGTGACGTTCCGACCGGCGCCGATCGCGATGTTATCGGCGAAAGTACCTGCAAAAATATAAGGATGCTGCGTAATGTAACTAATATGTTCGAACCATATCGTCTCATCCTTTTGCGAGAGGGGGGTTCCGTTTACCAGGATCGCCCCCGATTTCGGTTTCAGCAGCCCAGAAATGAGATGGAGTAAGGTCGTTTTACCGGATCCGCTTCTACCGACTATGGCAATATTCTGTCCGGTTCCAACTTTGATCGGTCCTACTTTAAGCTCAAATGAACCAGGAGCATACTGAAACCTCACATTGTCCAGTTCAATGGAAGGCGGCAATGTAAGTAGTTCCTTAGCGGATGCACGCCCCTCTTCCGTTAGCTCCATTTGATCGTTCCTATCGTTTGTTTCTTCAAGAATGATTTCAACCTTGCGAATCGCCCCCATACTTGTTCGACCGCTGTGAAATGCTGTCCCCGTATTCTTTAACAGGCTGTAAAACTCGGGAACGAGCAGGAGAACGAGAAAAGCGGTGTGGAACGACATCGACTTTAAGACAAGCAATTGAATGGCCAATTCGAGAGCCACGATACCTATGCTTAACATCACAATCGATTCCAGCATGAAGGTATTCGTAAACGCGATTCTCAAAATAGTCATCGTGGCATCACGGTAACCCAGGCTGCTGCGTTCGATTTCTTGCTCTTGTCGGTTGGCTCGTCCGAATATTTTCAAGGTAACGAGTCCTTGAAGAGAATCGAGAAACGTTCCGGCAAACTCGGCCAATTGCGAATATTTTTCTTCGGATTTCTTTTTCGTCTTCAATCCCACCAGAATCATGAATATCAGGATAAATGGAGCCGTAAACAGCATAATGAAGCCTGAGTTGGCATGCAGGGTAAAGGTAACGATCAATAGCAGAATCGGGATAACCGCTGCTTCCACCATTCGAGGCATGTACTGGCTAAAATAACCGTCAGACTCATCCACAGCATCCAGAGCAATACTAACCTTCCCTCCTGTATGGCCGCGAAGAGTTACAGGCATGGACGATTGGAAAAAGTTCTTCAAAACGGCTGTACGCATATTCGTTTTGGCGGTAGTAGCCATACGCAATCCAATTACGCCGTTCCCGTATGACAACAGAGTGCGTGTGGCCATAACGGCCAGCAGAATTCCGAGTAAACCGGCAACCGATGGGAAGGAAGCACTCTCCACGAATATCCGCTGGACGGCTTCCGCCAACAAGGCGGCCTGACCCGCAATGGCAATGCCAAGCGCAAGGGAAATGAACGCTAAGTAAACGAGACGATTGCGTTGAGCAGACAGTTGCTGAGCAGTCAGGCTTGTTTTCTTCTTCATGTTTTCTTTCCTTTCACATAATCTGCGTCAAACAGGAAGAGCTTGAAGACCAGGATAAGGGATGGGATCAACAAGCACATACCGCCGACAAACACGACAACCAGTGCAAAGCCCATAGAGGGGGAAGTCACGCTGCTCTGAATCGTGATGTAGGGATCAAGAAGGTAAGGATATTGTCCAATCCCGTAAGCGAAGAAGGCACAGAAAAATTGCAGCATGATGCATATGAAAGCTAATCCGTATCGACGTCCGCGGTACAACAGCCACATGGCGATCGCGAAGAAAGCAATGGAAAGAGCAAGCAGCCACCATAAATCCATCATATTTTGATAATGCCGCTCATTGTGTTGGCCCAAATAGATAAAGGCAGTTAGCGCGATAATTATCGTCGGCGTACTCCAAAACAGCGAATAGGTCCGCATCAGCTTGAGCGCGGAGTTATCCTCTGCCCGAGAAGCGTAAAAGGCCAGGAAGGAAGCGCTAATGAACAAGACGGATACGATTGCCAATCCAACGATGCTCCAAGATAACGGATCGGTGAGCAACGCCCAGTAATCCAGAGAAACCGTCTCCTCCTGCTTCAAGATAAAACCACCTTCGGACAGGGTCAGCGCTACGGACAACGAAGCCGGAATAAGTAACCCCGAAGCTCCGTACAAGAACAGATACACGATGTGATTCTTGGAACCATAATTCTCGAATGCATAGAATGAACCGCGAACGGCGAGCAGAATAATAGCTAGGCTTCCTGGGACAAGTAGCGCCGAGCCATAGTAATAGGCGGTATCCGGAAAGAAACCGACAATACCAATGTAGAAAAAGACAAAAAACACATTGGTGATCTCCCACACGGGCGATAAATAACGGGAAATCAGGCGATTGATCAGATGATCCTGCTTCGTCAAGCGGGCATAGAAGGCAAAGAAACCGGCTCCGAAATCAATGGAGGCTATAATTAAATATCCGTACAAAAACAGCCAGAGCACTGAAATTCCAATCAACTCGTAATTCATCATACGTGCTCTCCTTCCCCTGTCGTCTTGAACATGCGCCGAAGAACGAAAATGCTAACAGCACCGAGTACGATGTACAGAAGCAAAAAGAGGAAGAATAGAATGATCACGCTAGGCGATGTCGTAGCCGCTTCTTCGACACGCATATATCCTCGAATAATCCACGGTTGCCGGCCCAACTCGGCGTAAAACCAGCCAAGCTCAACCCCTATCAAAGCGAGCGGCGCGCCTAAAGCAATAACGCGAAGCAGCCACTTGTTGAGTTCATTGCGCTTACGCCAGAATACGAATACGAAATACAGAACGGATATGCCCAACAACAGGAATCCGACCCCTGCCATCAAATCGAACAAATAGTGCACGAGAAGCGGCGGCTGGTCTTCGGGCGGAAATTCGTTTAAACCCGTCACTTCCGCCTTGAAATCTCCGAAAGCAAGGAAGCTCAGTAATTTCGGCAGGTGAATCGCACCTATTATTTTATGCTCGGCATTAAGCCACCCCAATAGAATCAAATCCGCGCCGCTTTCGGTCTCGAAATGCCATTCTGCAGCGGCTAACTTCTCCGGCTGGTGCTCGGCCAAAAATTTGGCAGATACGTCTCCGGCTAACGTGTTTAGCAACCCGAATAAAAGAGCAACGGCCATCATAAGCTTCAGGGCTTTTCGGTGATAACCGGTAACGCCCTTTCTAAGCATCGTAAAGGCGGCTATTCCTGCTAATAAAGCAGCACCTGTTAAATAGGCCGAGCTTAGTACATGGAACACCTTGGAGAACGTCGCCGTATTCAGCATTGCTTGAACCGGGTCGACGGCTGTGAATTGGCCTCCCTCCATCGTAAATCCACCTGGCTGATTCATGAATCCGTTAACTGTCGTGATAAAAACAGCAGACATCCCTGCCCCGATTACAATAGGAATCGTGAGCAACCAATGAATGTATGGATTCTTGAACCGCTCCCACGTATACAGGTATATGCCCAGGAAGATGGCTTCGAAGAAGAATGCGAATACTTCCATGAACAACGGAAGCGCAATAACGTTCCCCGCCAGCTTCATAAAATTCGGCCACACCAAGGCCAGTTGTAGAGAGATCGCCGTGCCTGTCACGACGCCGACCGCAACGGAAATGACAAATCCCCGCGCCCACCTCTTTGCCATCTGCGTGTAATGCGGATCTTGCTTGCGGATGCCGATGAACTCGGCTATCGCGATCATAAGCGGGATACCGACGCCAAGCGTCGCGAATATAGCGTGGAACCCCAGCGTCATTCCTGTCACCAGCTTACTCCACAGAACCGTATCAATCCCCATTCCGTACTCCCTCCGTTACAAAGCGGTGTGGTAATTCGAAATGATTATATCTTTTACTCTAATGTAAAAAAATCAAGGTCACATCTTCGCCCCTAAAAGTTCAAGACGAGATCAATTCTTTCCGACAACTCGGTGAAAAACGCAAAAAAGGCCCAATCGGGCCATTGATTTTATCGAGCTTATCATAGTAACGTTATTCATTGCTTTACTGAACTCTAGGACATTAAGACGTGAGTTCTTCCAGCTAGCTACGACTGACCTTAATGAACTATCGTTCTCCGTTCAATGCTGTCGACCAGACCGGCGCGATCGGTCCATGGACAACACGGCTACCGCTAATTGCAGATTTTCGTACTGGATATTGTTTTAGAATTCGATGTTTTGGCAACTTCGGGGCGTCGAAGGGTAAATTAATGCTCCCCTTTTCCATCCGACCACGCCTCTGGTGAGTTTAACTCGCGTTTTCCAGTGCAGTCGCGACTCCAGGTCAACACCTGATTTACGGTCCCATCTCTATTCAAGTTCTTGTCTCCGGCAATGGACAAGAACGTGCATCTATAAAACAAAAAACTCCGCGCAACGCGCGGAGTCTAATCAATTTATGTTCTTGTCCTTAATTTGCATTCTGCCGTTCAAGCAGGTTTCATCGTCCTTCTCTTAAGTATGAAACGTTCCTCTTATCCTTTAAAAAAATCGGCGCGATTCATATAGATGACATCCATCTTCTCCAGAATCGGCCCGCTCTCCTCGGATTTGCGTTTTACTTCGTTCCATTCCGGATCATTCCTAAAGGTATCCCACTGCTGCTGCCCTTCCTCCATATCCTTGTATTCCATCACGTAATACAACTTCGGGATCCCGGTCTGATCGATCCAGAGATCAGTTACCTTCATTTCCAGCCGCTCGAAAATACCAAGAGTATGCTTGCTGAAACGTTCCAGAATCGCATCCATTCTTCCGTCATGCATCGTATAAATACGCAACTCGATTCCCTCGCTTTCTGAGAATCGCAAAGTCTTTTTTGCCGGCTTTGCTTACGATTTTACCAGTATTTCTCGATCGTGTAACCGACAAACTTCGCATGGTTCTCAAACGTCTTGAAAAAAATTGCGCTCGCCAGGACGGTCCAAAGGACCGGCCCGGCGAGCGCAACCGACTGCTTTAATTTCCGTAAACTTTCCAGGATTCGATGCCTGTAGATGTGGTAGATTTAGCCGTTATGCTAAGCCGGATTTGATTCGTCGTAACCGGTGTGAACGTCGTCGTGTTGTACTGGTTCGCCAGCAAGCCGAGACCCGACGGGCTAGCCACGTTCGTCCAGGCGCTGCCGTTCCAGTATTGAATCGTATACGAAGCCGGCAGGTCGATGCCCCCATCGTCGTCGAACCAATAAACGTCGACGGAGGAAATCGTTTTGTTCGCGCTAAACGTATACTGTACCCATTGCGTCGAACCTGGATTATCCCAGTTGCCGTACACCGAATGGCCGCGATCGTTCGAGCTCGTCGGCGTATAGCCGTCGTTCAAGCCCGCCAAGCTTTCCCACGAGGAGACGAAGGAAGTCGACGCCGTCGCTTGCGGCGCGATGTCCGTAGGAGCCGTGCCTCCGCCCATGAGCGCGCTGATTTCCGAAGCGCTAAGCGCTCTGCTGTAAATGCGGAAGTCGTCTACCGAACCGTTGAAGTAAGCATCGCCGGAGAATTGCGATCTGCCGATCCAGTTGTTCGTCGTCGTGCCGAGGCTGGACGGATTCAGCGTCATGCTCGTGTTCGTCGCTACCTGCACGCCGTCCACGTACAATCTGCCCGTCGAACCGGAAATCGTGACCGCGACGTGTTTCCATACGCCCGTCGGGAACGCGGTCGTCGAGCTGATTTGCTGCTCGGAACCGTTGCCGCTGTTCGTGATGGCGAAGCGGAGACCCGCGCCGCCTGGTTGAGGCGTCAAGAACATATAGTTCGTCGTGCTGGAGCCGATATCGAAAATGCGCGCCCAGTTGCTTAAGCTATTCGCATTTACCCACGCGGCGATCGTCACGCTAGTCGCGCCGCTGGCGATACCGCTCGGCATGCTAACGTAGCCGTTGGAACCATTCAAGGTAACCGCGTTTCCAGTCTGCCCGGCAGAGAACGTCGCGCCGCCGTTTAGCGTGCCCGTCTTATTATTGCCTGACGAGTCCGCTGCCGATGTTCCGCTCGTCTCGCTGAACTGATAGCGAACGAGCTGGTCCGGTAGCGAAGCTTGAACCGTCTTCGTTACCGTATCCGTCGATTGCAACGCGGTATCGTTCGCGGTAAGCAAGAACACATAAGTGCCCGGAACGGTTACCGTCGCCGTCGTATTCAGCGAGTTCGGACTTGCGATCGTCGCGCTTCCAGGACCGCTTTGCAGACTCCATGTCGTCGTGACGGTCGCGCCCGTAGGCAGGCCGTCATCGCTTACCGTTCCCGATAGCGCGATCGTCGAAGGAAGCGCGATCGTCGCGTTGGAGCCGGCATCTACGATCGGCGCGCTGTTTACCGATGTGCCACCACCCAACACAAAGGTCAGTAAGCTAGAGGTGCTCAATGCACCATCATTAGCGGTGAGCCTTGCCGTATAGGAGCCTGCTTGGGTACCTACAGCTTTTGTGATTGCTGATTTAGAATTGGTAAAGCTTAGTTGGCCACCTGACGGAGTGCTGACAACTTCCCATAGGTAGGTCATAGCGCCATTCGGTGCGCCGTCGTCGGTCACAATTCCGTTCAACAAAATCGGAAGATTTACCGGCGGGCTTAGTGTCACCGCCTCTGTAGTAACCTGTGGAGCTTGATTTGCTCCAGTAAGTGACTTTTCAATGAGCACTTCAGCAGTAGTTAGCGCACTGCTCATTTGAAACATAGCAACACCTTTATTGTTTTGCACATAGAACTGTCCGACATTTGCACCATTCAGCTTGATTGTATAATAGCCATTCTCTAATCCTGACCCATCGAGAGTAATCCTTGATGCGTGCGTTTTTTGAGCAAGATTCGAGATTTGCAGAGTAATTGCCTTACCGTCTTTTTGAATCAACGCACTTTGAATTTTATCGCTTTCCGAAACTAGGTAAATTTTCTCTTTGATTAGGTTGATACGTTTGCCAAAACCGTCTTTTGGTGTGATATTGTATTTGTTGCTTACGTCAGTGACTGTAGCTCCATACCCGAAAAGCCCAAATACCGGATCGGTGACAATATCAGAACTGATACGCAATAGTGAGCCATAGAGTCCTTCCTCTGATTCTCCAGAAAAGTCCTGCCAGCCGTTGTTCATAACGCGTGTACCACCATCGTATACGTCTTTGGTTCCTGTTCCGCCCTTATGAGCATTAAATCTCCAAGCGGTACTTCCTACAGACTGAGCTGATATCTGCCCCATATTAATAGCGTTGAAGTTTGAAATCTTCGCAGCATAGTTGCGCTGCTGTGCGACAGCCGTCTGATCTGCAGTCCTGCCATCAGCCTGATAGCGAAGCATATCATCCATAATGGATCCTGCCAAAGACGTGGTATATTGGAAATTCCACCAGCTTTCGCCGGCGCGGAATGCCGGTACGGAATAGAAGTACCAAGCAGGCTGGATACCACGCATTGCACGAGTCTTCAAGTCATCTGCTTTCATGCTTTCCAAGGCTTTGGCTACCTTCGAGTCTTGTGGGTAGTAAGTGCGCAATGCCTTTGCTGCTGCATAGGCTCCTTCTTCACCAGTATTGTCATATTCAAATTCTGACCCGTAAGGATAAGGAGCGTTTAACACGCTCGTTGCTTTATTTTGAGCAAACTTCGTTTTTAGATTATTATACTCAGTTAGCATTCCTTCTTCTTTAAGTGCTTCAATTAAATCTGGAATTTGTTGTTCACCGTAGAATCCGGTTGCTCCGGTGCCGACACGGTTATAGTAAATGCCATAGGCCTTTTCCAGATAGAATTGTGGAGATTCGCGATACTCTATCATATTGGGATATGCCTTTTGGATCCGATACATGTTGAAGAAGCCACTCACTTCCATCGCTTCAGAAAATGTCCGTACATAGGGCGCATTTGAAGTTGAGTAAATACCTGAAGCATTGAGATAGTTCGCAACCCTAAAAGTTGATTGCGTATATTTCATATAATTTTTCCACATGAAGTCGATCAGGTAGTTTTCAATAGATCGAATTTCACTAGCTTTAGGATCGAGATAATTCTTCATAGTCATGAAGTTGATGTTATCGTGGCTCCAGTCATCTCCCCAATGGCTGGTCGTCGTATCAAGACCGGTTGTAAGGTACCAGTCACGGTAGATACCGAAGGTAGGACTAGTCGTGACCTTATCCTGAGTATTATCTACCATAAATTGGCTGTGGGCTTGCGATGTTTGGTCAAGCTCAGCTAGAATATTGAATTCAAATTGGGTAAATTTATTCACCCCTACAGGATCAGATTTTAGCTTATAATTCACACGAACGCTGTTATTGCCGATATTGTCAAAAGTAAGAGCATAGATATGATGCTGTTCCCCGTTTATTATCTTAGTTTCCACAAACGTTGCGGATTTTGTATATCCCGGGTTCCCGGAAGGTAAACCACGTCCGGTACGAGTATTGTTGACCATAGCGGCTCTGTTCGTACCTTTAATAACCGGGATATGTGCTGCATCATATGGATCATTCTGGAGGATATTCTGAATCTCTATCGACTGAAAATCTATTTTAGTGTTGTCGAAATGCAGATCCAGCTTGACAGGCATATTGATTGCAGCCTGGAAGCCAGGCAACGCCACTGCGTCAATCATCCCTGATTTGTATAGAATGGAACGAAGGTTTTTCTCACGGTCTTCCATAGAAGTAGAAGCATTATTTGAACTTGCGGCATTTGCTTGCGGTGTGTTGTCGCCTGCGCGTACCGCTGAAAACTTAAACTTATATGTTTTTTCCGCTTGAGGCGCCAAAACCAAGCTAGTGGCATCAGTAAAATATCCACGACCTGTTTTCGATATATCCTTGGAGTGAATATATAGAACACTCAGTCCCGGGAACCAGCCGCCACTGTCACCGACCCAGTTTGAGTACAGAGATCCAGCACGAACTTCACCCGCGTCACCCAACCAATAATCAACATATTCGATGCGTGCGCCGCTTTCCGGCACTGGGGAGAACATCATGAAATTCCCTTCGCCGCTCGTGCGGATGGCATAGGAATAACCACTATCAGCACCGGCAAAATTATGCACAGTAACTCGGTTGTCATAGGTATCTGATGTACTTAAATATTTGTTATTCCATGGCATCGGCAAACCGATATCACCGAATTCAATATATTTGGTGCTTTTGTTTTTCAAGGTGATTTCCCACTGCAATGAACCGTCACTAGTATCCATATTAAATACAGATTTCACGTCAAAACCTTTCATCACGCGAGCAGTTGTAGAAGTAAGGGCCTGTCCGATAAAATTGACTTCTACTTTCTTGCCGTCTGAAGCAGCCACCTTCGTAAAATATTGGTTACTAGCATTGATGGTTGTATATTTAGTCGATCCACCAGCCGCCAGTGTTTTATTTGTATCAACTTCTACAAAGCCAACCCTGTCGTTAGGGAATACTGCCGTGTCACCGGTACGGTAAGAAAAAAGCATTTCGCCCATCCATTGGTGCTGGACGTCGTTCTGTGGTGACGTAGAGTTTGGCAAAACAAAATTGACAACAGCATTTTTTTTGTTTAATGGGTTATTCTTGATATTTAGTACTTCAATCTGCCCTAAATCCCCGATCGTAGCAGAAAGACTATCATTAGCGATAACATTCGCTGCAGCGGATACCGAAGGCGCCTCGTTAATCCCAACCGGCAATAATTCGAAAAACAGTGCAAATCCAGTAATCAATGATATCAATCTTTTATTAACCGTTTTCATAATATCCTCCTGTTCACATTTCAAAATTAGTTTTTTAAAGATTCAATCCATTGCTTGTCCTCTCATTGACCCTCTGTAACGTTCCTATACCTAGTAATTGGCCTTTATCAGAAAGCGCTTTCAATTTTTACCCGAGTAATTCTTTCAATTAATCGCTAGAAGCTTTTCATCAATTCCACCTTGCGTAGCTATATACTGGCTTGACACCGTCCGGGTAGAAGTCTCCTCCCTTCAAAATAGCTATAGTTGATACGTCTAGCCATTTAATTCAAACACTCAAAACCTTTAAGCTCTCCAGAAAAATTCAGCATCAATTTCGTGAATTTGCCCAATACAGCTGCTTTATGAGCTGCTGCATATCTTCGCTTCTTCACCATGACACTGTAACAGAAAGAACTTTATTCAAGTGTACTAGATTCACATGTGAAAGAATATCAAATTTCCACCCTGTTTTTTTACATTTACAACCTTTATATTACAGTTTATCTCTGGTGAATTCATCAGATTTTCGTCTATTTATTTATGTATATCCATGAGTGCCACACCAGATATATGGTTCTTGATCTGATTTTGATTGAACGGTTTACCGTTTCCTTTTGATGTTATTATCGTCTCCTCTGTTCAACAACAAATGCTTCCTAACATTACCATTAAGATTTTTTATTTCCATTATTATTCCTCAATAAGTGAAAAAGAAATACAAAGTCGACCGGCGCGATCGGTACACAAATAACATGGCTGCCCTATTGCAGATTTTCTACTTGGATATTGTTCGGAATTCGATGTTTTGGCAACTTCGGCTTCAGCGTCGAAGGAAAAAATCAATGTCCCCTCCTTTCTCCATCAGGCAGGAGGACCACGTCTCTGGCGAGCCGTGCCAGCGCAAACCATACCATACCATACCATACCCCCTTCCTTTCTATGACTGTAAAATTTCGCTTTTACCACCAACCTTGCGAATATAGAATACCCGCGCCGGCCAAGCGCTTCGGGTGATCCCATTCGACGTCGCTCCACTCTGACTTCGCGAACTGTTTCTGGCGCAGCTGTCGGCTTCGCTTCCCAATCATCATTAAATTGAAAGCGCAGGCTAGTCAATGATTGTTCGCGACAAACAATGTAAGTTCTTGTCCATAGTCAAGAAACGATGTAAGTTCTTGTCCTAAACTTTGGACAAGAACTTACATTGCCAAAACAAAAAAGCCGCGATATTAACGGCTTCTAATCGATATATGTTTGTCCTTCGACAGGAGTGTCAACTTATAGAAGCTAGTATTATCAAAAATAGAATAACTTCATTATTAGTCCCCCCCTGCTCTAATGACAGGAACACTCCCTTGTAAAGCCGTGTTTTTCACAAAGAGTTGTAAACAATTGCTGCTTTTCCTTATCAGTGAAATTGTCATGAACCGATTGCGTCACTTGGACTCTTTCCCGCACAGCTTTCCTTGATAAATTGTGATCGACAAACAGAATCTGGCTTACGTGTAACTCTGGTATGTTGAGAAGTTCGTTGATATACTGGGTTTGCATCTGCTTATTCCTTTTGAAGGCATCAATGACAACAAACCAATCTGACGATGAGGTGTTTGTAAATGGCATTAATGTCCACATTCACGAGCTTCAATCTGCCTGTAAACAACGTAGAACAATCGAAGGCGTTCTTCACCGGACTCGGATTCGAGCTCAACCCGCAATTCCCCGAGAATGAGAAGTCGGTAGCCATCGTGATCGGCGACAACCTGCAGGTCATGCTGCTCACCAAAGAACTTTTAAAGTCGCTCACGCAGAAGGAAACCGTTGATACGGAAAAGTATGCGCAAATGACGATCGCATTGGCCTTCGAGAGCCGAGAAAAGGTGGATGAAATCGTGAATGCTGCGGTCTCCTTGGGCGGGAAATCGTACGAAGAACCTGAGGATTATGGATTCATGTATCATTGGGCCTTCGAGGACTTGGACGGCCATATGTGGGCAATCAACTACATGAACACGGATGCAGCTCAAGGTTAAAAGCTACTTAAGTTTTCAATAATTGTGGAGGAGGTCCCTTTATTTCCTCTTCCGTCCGATATTCATTCTACACGCACATTAAACTGCTTATCATAGTATTAATTGTCGTTATCTTGACAATCGCCTAAAACAAGAGCAATCGCTGGGATACCCCAAATGCGATTGCTCTTAGCTTAGGAACCGGCGTTCCCCTTTTTCTCGGTGTTCTCTTCCCCGTCTATGAGTTCTTTAGTTCCCGATCTAAACTCCCTTATCGTGGTACCGATCGCTTTGCCGAGTTGCGGCAGTTTTGAAGGTCCGAATATGAGCAAGGCAATAAGGACTAATAATATTATTCCCGTCCATCCTATATTTAATGGCATTAATCCCTCCTCCTCTCTTCCTGTTTACGCACTTACGAATAGAGCCGTAACGTACATTAACAACAGGCCAAGCGTCAATCCGACTAAATTCGTCCATGAGACGGCAGCTATGTTTTTCTTTTCGGCTTCTTTAAGAATCATTCGGCCGATCGAATAGATCACTTGAGCGATTGCGCCGGCGCCTATTCCGAAGAACAGAGAAGCGAACGTGGGATTATATATAAAACCGCCTATCCAAGTGCCGATAATCGCAGGGGCTCCGCCCACGATCGCTAACGCCAAAAAGGTTTTCCAAGAAGGCTGCTCCTTCAACAGAGGCGAAGCAATGCCCACTCCCTCCGTGACGTTGTGAAGCGTAAATCCGATAATCAGGAACGTACCGAGTGCGGCTTCGCCGGCAGCGAATGCAGCTCCGATCGCCAGCCCTTCCCCGAGATTGTGGAGACCGATGCCGCCGGCGATTTTATAAGCGATTTGTTTCCCGGATGTTTTCCCTTTTAGTTGATTCCCTTGATCAAGCGCCAATAAGAATAAAAAGCTCAAGAGAGCTCCGAACCAAACAAGTCCCGTTCCTTGAAATAGGCTTGGTGCGGTTGCGCCGATTTCCAATCCTTCATTAAAGGTATCGATAACGAGAAAAAACAATAACCCTATCGTCAAAGCCAGTATCCCCTGCACGCCTTTGTCCGAAAACCTCCGCAAAAAGGGAAACCATAGTAATCCCAGTCCTACAGGGACTACGCCGACATAAAAGCCGATCAATGCGTACTGAGCGAAACGGCTAGCATCGGCGACGGGCGTTTTAGCGGCAATAGGTACCTCTCCCGAAAAGATCAGGCCGTTTGTCGTAATCAGGTTGATCGTATACGGATCGCCTTCTACCCAACCGTACGGAATGTCTATCACGGTTTGATCAAGTCGATTAAGCGTCTGGCTCGGCCGAAAGGTCGCGTTCCAGAAGGCGTCGTTTACGATGACTTGCGCTATGGATACGGAATCCGGCCCTGTATTTAGAACTTTAACCGTAAAGCCTTCGTCCGTAAGCGTAATTTTCTCGATATCCAATACTTCTAGCGGTGCAACGGGCTCATCCTTGACCCCAGTCCCGAAGTGGAATAGGGCGTAAATGATTATTGCAAGTAACATTAGCGGCAAGATTCCCCATATCCAGATTGCTTTACGAGGTTTCGATTGAAGAGTTTCGACTTCGCTCTGCATCTTGTTTACCCTCCCTATGCTTTGGCTTCAAAAAAGCCCATCCACCCGAGCTCCGCGAATTCGCTCTGATGCGCGTGGAACATATACTTCCCAGGTTCGGGGAACACCACTTCCAATATTCCCCTTTGCCCTTGGCATTGCATGATCGTATCCGTATACACGGGCCTCGCATCGGGGTCCGCCCCGACCTCGTAATAATGAAAGAAGTTCGCATGAAGATGGAAAGAATTGAGGAGATCGAATTCGGTCAAGTTACTTAAATAGATTCGAACCAATTCCCCGACCTTGACTTCGATTGGCCAGGCTTGAAAGGCGAATGCATAGCCGTTAACGGTGTAAACTTCGTTTGCTCCGTCAAGGTCCAAATCGAATCCGTTCATCACCATATTGAATTCGCTAGCCGGTTTTCTTGCTTTCTTCGGGTCAACGATGAAATTTCCGTACAAGCCTTTGTGAATGTGCTTGGCAAGGGGCGGAATATGGCAATGGTAGACGTGCATGCCTGCCGGTTTGGCTTCAAACTCGTAAATAAACTCCGTTCCGGATTGCACGGGTTCGATTCCGTCCATTCGCGTCGGATGAATGCCGTGAAAATGAATGGAATGCGGGTGTGTCGATCCGTTCCAAAATTTGATTCGGACAATATCCCCCTCTGTGCATCGGATCGTGGGTCCGGGAATCGAATCGTTATAGGCCCATCCTGAAAATTTGATTCCATCAGCGATTTCCAATTCGGTGTCAACGGCCACAAGCTCGTATTCCCTGACCGTACGTCCGTCGGATCTGGTACTGGTTTTGCCGTAATCGAATTCGGTTAGCGACTTAATCGCCGCTTGCAGCCCGTTGGTCATTTCCGTTCCAGGATCGTAACCATGGGTCATGGTCTGATGCTTTTGATTCTGCAGCGCGGAATGAAGCTCATGTTTATCCATGGCTTTAACGGTTTTGCCAAACCATGAACTCGGGTTAAACAAGGATCCCCCGATCACGCCTAACGTTCCAATCGCTCCCCACTTCAGTACTTCTCTTCGTGATACCGGTTTTTTCGGATCGAATACCATCCCATCACCCTCCGATTTTTCTTTGCCAAAGGAAATTAAATTTCTTAAACGCAAAAAATATGTTTAAATATAATATTTATGGTCGCAAGACAAAATGTTTACCTAGCGCAAATTGTCTTCATGCCTAATATATGATGTTCTTAAGAAATTGTAAATAAGAAATTTTGATTTCGCTGGGGTTGATTGAGGCGGTTTTAGCAGAGGAAAAATAAAGAAAACCCGCGATTTACGCGGGCGAAGAAGAAGTGATTTGAATGGATTGCATGTGCTGTACAACATATTCAGCATCTTGACCGACTCCGCCGATCAAGGCGGAGCCACGCCGATGCAGCCAGGGCATTCCGACAAAATATAGTCCGGAAATCGTACTTACTCCTCTTCGATGAAGGGGTTTCCCTTCCTCGTTCAGACTATGAGGGATTTGTATCCACTTGTAATCCGGATAAAAACCAGTCGCCCAAACGATATTATTGACTTTTAACGAGGTTTGGTCTGAAAAGAAAATGACATCGCGAACAATTCGCTCCGTTCGCGGTTTTAATCGAACTGTCCCATTGCGTATGGCTTCTTTCAATTCAAAACCAAATATCGGATCAGGTTGTCTGCTCAACAACTTGCCAAATGCGGAGTAGATATCGGCTTTCAGAATTCCGATCTTAGCAAACCACCAGAAAATGCTCTTATTCATCAATTGCAGCGGCATAAACCTCATTCGATGGCCGACCGAAAGATAGACTTCTCTATCTTTGGCGAGCTCAACGGCAATCTGCGCCCCGGAGTTCCCGGCACCGACGACTAAAACCGGGCCATCCTGCAGCGAAGACGGATTCCGATATAAAGCGGTGTGAACCTGAACAATATTCGGGTTCGCTTGCTCCGCAAGTCGAGGAATCAAAGGTTGTTGAAACGGGCCTGTCGCTACGATTACGTTGTTCGCCTTATACATCCCTTGGTTCGTTTCAAGCTCAAATTCATTTGCCGATTTCCTAAGTGCGGTCACCTCAACACCCGATTGAATCGGAAGTTCGAAATAGTTCGCGTAAGCTTCCAAATAACACGCGATTTCGTCTTTCGTAGCATACCCGTTCGGATCTCCATCTATTGGCTTTCCGGGCAAGGAACTATAGAATCGGGGGGTAAAGAGCACCAAACTGTCATATCGGCTCTTCCATATGTGCCCCACTTCCGAACCTTTGTCTAGCAGAACGAATGATTTCCCCGTTTTCAATAAATAGTATCCCACGGCAAGTCCTGCTTGTCCTGCGCCGATCACAATAACGTCATAATGGGTCATAAGTTAGATCTCCAATCGCTACTTTGACATAAGCCTCATACTGTTCAAAATCACGATCAAGGCAGCCCCCGTGTCACTCATGGCGGCGGTCCATAATGTAAGCACGGCTGTAATGCATATATTTCCATTTGTTGTCTGCCGACTATAATGCCGCCCCCCTTCAGACAAGCTAAATGCTGCGAGATGTTGGACTGATTGCCTTTCAGGTCATCGACGATCTGAGAAACCGTTTTTTCTTGGTTTTTGATGCTTTCCAGGATTTGCAGTCTTGTTTTATCGCTAAAACCGCGTAAAAATTTGGCTTTAACATCCATATCGACATTAGACATGCGAGGACCCTCCACAAACAAATTAGTCAATGCTAATTTGATATCAAATTAGCATTGACCAATCTATGTGTCAAACCAAAAAATCCCTTACGTCCTTTAGGCATTACCTATAAGGACACAAGGGAACCTCTAGTTTCGGGCAGTTTTGCGACAAACACAGCATGTACAAAATAAAGCAAACTCTAGCCCTCAACAGCGCGGTTCCCCTTAGGCCGCGTCTTTTGCATTTATTCCCTCCATAACGAATGACATATTTAATTTTACCCGGGTAATATTGAGTTTTTATTTTTATCCGGGTATAATTAGGGAGACAATCAGAGAGGAGGCCGTCAGCATGAGCAACTCCCTAACGCGTTTTCACTGCACGGCATTTCTGGGTGTGGGAGTCGTCGCCAGTGGTTCGCTACAGCACGTTGTTACTACAGTAAAGGAGGCTCTGGATGACAGAGACCTCACACAGTTGCTTATATTTGACGATTTCACGGGTAAGCCTGTAGATGTTGATTTTCGTGGGAAGACAGATGATGTGCTCAAACGATTAGGAGAACAGTTTGGTGACTTACCTGATACGGAAGCGAATCATCAGCCTACACGGCGGGTCGGTCGACCCAAGCTGGGGGTTGTTTCCAGCGAGGTTACTTTGTTGCCACGGCATTGGGAATGGCTCAGGAGTCAACCTGGAGGGGCGTCGGTAACATTACGAAAACTCATTGATGAGGCTCGCCATGCCGGAGAAAAACAGAGCAATATCCGCGAGTCACAAGAAGCAACTTATTACTTTATGACAGCTATGGCCGGGAACTTCCCTCAATACGAAGAAGCTCTGCGGGCACTGTATGCTGGTGATTTGGATCGTTTTTACCACTTCATCGATGACTGGGCACCTGATATCAGAAACCATGTCAAAAGATTAGCCGCTAATGCATTCCCTGAAGAGAACTTGTGAATGAAAGCATTGGGGGCGTAAAGAATTAAAAATAGGAACTACGAAAGGAGCCGCTATGACAGACTTTGAATCTATTCGTTACATCGAACCATCGCAACGCGCTGGCATGAGGTTCATGCAACGAGGCATTGAGGGCAGCATCGTCATGTTGAACCTGCTGCGTTTTCGTGATGTTGCCGATTACACAACCAATCCTGAACTAGCACCGGAGTACCCAATCAGCGGTGCCGAAGCTTTCAACCGCTATATTGAGCACACCCTCCCATTTCTCCGTGAAAGCGGAGGTGAAATCATGTTTCTTGGCGATGGCGGAGAGTTTCTTATTGGACCCGAAGACGAAAGATGGGATTTTGTTATGCTGATCCGCCAGAGCAGCGCGCAGTCGTTTCTTGCTTTTTCAAGTCATCAAGACTACCTGGCCGGTATCGGGCATCGGACTGCAGCGATCGAAGATTCACGCCTTCTGCCTATGGCAGAACTTCCGATACCGAATTAATTGGAGGTGAACGTGTTCATGAATATTCTGAAAGTCAACGGCGTTGATTGGGCTATAACAGTTTCGGTAACGAAAATGACGAGGCTATTATCCTAATCGCCGGACTTGGAACCCGGATGATTCGATGGGCGGGATGATCGCCCAGATTGCAGCCAGTGAGTACCCTGAACGGATTTTATCACTCACCTCCATTATGTCTAGTTCCGGGGAGAACAGCAAGGAATGCAACGATGCGGAACATAAAGAAGATCGCCCTTCACCTGGCCAAGAAGGCCAAGTAAAAGGCGATTGTTGTTTTTCTATGTGCTGCCCCAGCCAAGTCCCAAAAGTAGCTTTCTAAACAGTCTGACCGCTTTCCCGAGACTGGGAAAGCGGTTTTGTTGTGTCTACACATTATTAATAGCACTCGTGAACCCAATCACAAACGAGATAATAAAGGCAAGCACATTAAGACTCGTCGCGACGATTCCGCATACCAATCCTGCAATTGCCATACCGCGACCTCGCACCTGTACTCGTTTGATTTCTTTAAACGATAAAGACGCCAACACAATCGCAACGATACCGCTGAAGAAGCCAATGATTCCAAGGACTAGGATTCCTCCTATTGGCAAAGTAATTAAGGATATTATACCTAGTACTAAAGAGGCAATTGCTTTGCCACTCGTCTTCGCCTGTGGCGGAACGTAAGATTGGGTTAGCGGAGAAAACCCGTATTGTGGCTCTTTGTGATTGTTATCCAAGGAATATCCTCCTATTAATGAGTCATTCTTCTATTATACTTCGCGTAGTAAATTACTGTAAATCTATCTCGTAAATTAAAAATTTTGTCGAACCGTATACAGCTCTCCTCTAACCCACCCTAACAAGGTACGTTACAAGCTGATTCTGGCCTTATCAGTTGCCTCAATGAATAAGGGATCCTCTGACTGCCGCTACAGCCGGAGAATCCCTATTAAAGTAACGTGCCCTCTAGGCCGCTGGGTCAACCACACATCTAAGCTGGAACGTAAGTTAACCTGATCACCTGCTCGCCAATTCGATCGCTTGCCACGAGGCGCAGCGGCGGCCGCGGACCGGCGAAGAACGGCTTGCCGTGACCCAGCACGACTGGATGGAGATAGAGTCGATACTCATCAACGAGACCGAGCTCCGTTAGACTGTGCGCCAACTCCGGCCCGGCTACTTCAATCTCCCCTTCATGCTGAGCCTTTAGCCCACGAATAGCCGCCGCGAGGTCGCCCTCGATCAGAAAAGCGTTCGGACCGACAGACTTTAACGTCCTCGACACCACCCACTTCGGTTTGCTTTGCCACGCCGCTGCGTATTCCCGTTCCGACGCATCCCATTCATCATGCTCTTCGTCCCAATACCGCATGGTCTCGTACATGCGGCGCCCATACAGGCTACCCGCCACGCCGCGCACGTCGTCGATGAAATGACGGAACAGCACGGGGTCGGGCTGGAATGCTGTGTGGTCGACGAACCCGTCCAGAGACTGGTTCAATGCGAAAACGATCTTGGCCATATAACTGACTCTCCTCCCTGGTTTTCACGCATATTCATCCAAGAGCAAGTAAAACAATTCTGCCCAGTTGAAAAATTTGAAGCTGGGGTTTAGTAAATAATATCGTGTTGCTCTCCATTTTTTGGATCGTTTATAATAACCCACCGACCCTCGTTTATGTTGAGCTCCTCAATGCAATAGTCCATTGCATCTTCTATTACTTTAAACCAATGATCCGCATAGCAACCTATATTTTCATGGGTATCATATAAAAATACATAAACACCATTCTTAGATTCATATATCATTACCTTTCTTATCTTCCCAATTGGCTCTGTAAGAAGAGCAAACATTCTCATTTCAGTACCTCATTCGAGTTTTCTTTTATCTTTCCCGTAAACTTAACAACGAACTATCGATGAAATCTCTTTTTCATGTAGTAGCCAGCGAGTAATACGAGGAGAACAATGAAAACATAAGGCAAATAATCCGATCCATTTTTCTTGCCGCCTGCATATTCACCGCTATAACTTGCTTTTACATATACCCCTTCATTTTCTTTAACAGCGATTGCATCATTGATTCCAACACCAATGATTTCGTAATATTTAGTACCCTTTGGATATCGATTCGAGAAATTTCCAGAGTAAGTGCCTTCCGAATCCGAATATTTAGTAACCCTGCCAATACTCGATCCAATTTGATTTGGTTCTACTCGCTCCTCTGTAATGACATATATTTTTCCGTCGTTGACTACAAACATATATGCCCAGCTCGCGGAGGCTGACCCAATAAAGAATGTACATGCAATACATAGAGCCGAGAATAGACGCAAGCTTTTTTCAAATCGCATTCAATCCCCCCTCTCCTTACTTCTCTGACGCTTAACAAGTGATTATGTTTCACTAAACTGCCAGTTTGCTTAATGTTTCGTTTCAGTCCTGCAATTACTCGAAGGCTGAAATCGGGGGAAACGGCTCTCTATCTCTTAAAAGAATTAATCATCTCTACAATTTCATATTGGTTTGTTTCAATAGCTCTTTCCAATGGGCTACCGCTATATGACCGCATTTTGCCCTTAAATTTAACCTGTGTAGTAAAGTCGACACCTACTCCAAGCAACAGCTCTACTATTTCTTTGTATCCTAACCCGCAAATCCAAAACAACAATTCTGACTTCGGGGTTGTTTGACTCTTATAATCCGCTCCATTCTCGAGCAAATATTCGGCTATTTTCAAATTATTTCTCCAGCAAGCCCATTTAAACGCTGTAGAGAAATACTTCTCATCGATTCCATTTTCGATAAGCGTTTTTGTCGCTTCCAGATTTCCTCCAGACAGATTTGTTGTGAAGTCAAGTAACGAGCTTTTGAGGCTATCAAGTCGATTAATATCAATTCCTTGGGATAAGAGTAATTCAATCATTTTTTTACTTCCACGTTCACATGCATAATGTATCGGTTGCAGATTGTTCGGGCCTTTCGAATGGACATCTGCCCCTGCTTCAATTAGATATCGAGTTATTTCAAAGTAATTGTGACTAATAGCAATTGATAAGGGCGATTGTCTTCCGACATCTTTAATTTCTTTATCTGCCCCTGCTTCGATTAAAAGCTTCACGATAGCCAGATTCCCAACTCTACACGCTATTTGCAAAGGTGTTCCATTTATCGGATTCGAATAATCGGTTAGCTTTTTATTTAGACTATTCGCTTTCGCGTTAATTACATGCTCCCGCACCATATCCACATTTTGGTGATAACAAGCATGATGCAGTGTTTCATTATTATTGGTTTCTGTCATCTGTAGTTGCTCACCCTTCATCATCCAAGCCGGATTCGATCGCAATCAGCTTACCCACTAACCGCTCCGTTGCGGCCGCCGTAAAGCTCAATACGCCATCCTTGTCTACGATATCTCCCTGCTTGATCCGTTCATCCAGCCAACTGGAAACAAAATCCGGCGCGTATCCTCCGGTGCCGAAGCCTTGCGCAAAGGCGATCATCTTGTCGTATTCCGCCAAATACTGCGCTCGCGTCGCTCCCGGGTTTGCCCCGGCGTACAACCAGAACTGGATATCATACATCAGCATGGACAACTCGTCCGCATGAAAAGCAAAATAGCCTTTGTCCTCTACGATCTGGGTGCAAATATTGCGAATGACCGCTTCAATTCGATCTATTCCATCGGCTTTCTCGCATAAAGATTGCAATAAAGATGAGAATTGTGCATACTTCACCTTGTCCAAATCGTCGAGCTTGTCCTGCTCCGAGGTATCGAATACTTCCTCATTGACCAGTCCTGCGATAAAAGTCGCAAAGTCAGGCGCAAGGAAGGTAACCCAATAACCGGCCTCTTGATCCACATGTACAACTGCAGGCTCTCCGTCCCGGCCGCATGCGCGATAATCCAGCATAATGACATCATGCCCTGCCGACGGGCAATCGCACAGGACAACCCCAATGTCCGGATAGCCCCACTCTTCCTGCATAAAATTGCTGCCTAAACTGCCGCCCAGACTATAAGCTTTCACGCGCCCGATCCCCATAATGCCCGTAATGGCTACATGATCCTCCGCCCAGGAGGTCGAGACGGCAGTCGGAAAACAAGTGTTGACCGGTACGCCGCCATTCTGCTGCTGCATCAGCCAAATATAATCTGCAGGAAGCTTGTACCCAAGCTCCTCTTCTATAGAAGCAATCATCTCGGCAGTAGGCGGCGCCTCTACATAACTCTTGTCCGCATAATCGCTCATCTCCCAGAACTGACTGAAGTCGCGCTGGCGAAAAGGCACACGAGCAAGCTCCCTGATCGCCGCAGCTTGTCTCACCATAATATCGTGGCAAGCCTCTATGTACTTATCCACATCTGCATCGCCAGGCTCCAGACGATCGAACTGCTCGAATGCAGACAGCGCCTTTTCCCATTGATGCATGTAGAAATAAGAATAGCCGATGCGCCAGTTCCACGTTGCATCCTGTCTTCCATGCTGTTCTACCGACAGCAGCTGTTGCAGCGCTTCCTCGTAGCGCCGCAAGTTGTTAAGCGCTCGGCCATAATGACCCACCAATTCGTAGTCCCGCTCCGATTCAGGCAGTTGCTCGATCGCTTCAACAATTTTGTCATGCTGATCATCGTTATACCAGCTTTGCAGCTTGTTCAACAGTTCTTTTGACATTTCGTCACTTCCTTATTTCATTTTATCAAGCTTGAAGCGCTTACCCGCCACGGTCACGCCACGTACAAGCGCAGCGTTCAGTGCGCGCAGAACATTCGTAGTCAGACAGGTTTGAAGAAGATCGGTGTAGTCGGCGAACCGTGCATCAAGCGGATCGTGCAAGGCATGGTCATTGCTGATGCGTATAAAGTGTTTTTCTCCTAATCCATACGAAGCCTGTTTCAAATCAGGTACGGGTATACCCAGTGACCACTCGGATCAGCGGCTCATAGACCGGATTGATCCGGCTCCATATATCGTCAAGAAAAGCCCCGATAGATGGTTTCAAATGCAATTCTCCCCCTTCGACGGCTTGAGTACATTCCAAAATAGGAACGTATATTCCCATTTTAACATTTGACCACCCTCATTCCAAGTGCTTCCACTCCGATCCCATAGTGTTCGCCTTCAATAATGTATTGCTCTCACCAGCACAGCGGTTTCCGGGTGTCCCATATGATCCAGCGGTACGATTCACGGATCGAGCTTGTACCGATCTCATACGGACTTGGCTCGGTACTGGTCAAATCGAGTACATGCAGCATTCCGTTGTATGTGCCGACAAGCAGTGTTGTCTCGTCCGGGTGCAGAGCCATGCCGCTGATCGTCCCGGATACGTAATAACGCCACAGTTCATTCCCATCCAGATCGATCATCCGCAAATAGCCGTATGCGTCGCCCATAATGTTGCCCTTCTGCAATGCAACGCCGGCATATACTCGCATACTGTCGTCAATCGAAGAAGGTTCTTTGTTAAGGTCGTCCTGCTCAATTGCAGGGAGCGAAATGCCGATCGTACAGCCATTGTAAAAATGACACGCGTTAAACCAAACGTTCTCGTCATTGGCGCTGAACAAGCTGTAATGTGGATAGCTTGAGATCGGTTCAAACGGGTACACGATCCACTTCTCTTGATCCAGCAGCAAATGTCCGCTGTCCTGGCTTCCGTAAGCCATCCATCTCCCGCTTCGCGAAACGGCCCCGTGCGGCATCGATAAACTTGCGGTCAATTCATCCTCTTCTTCCGCCCACTCCCGTATATTATCCGCTGCCGGGTGCAGCAAGAGAGCGCCTGCTTCTTCGATCACATAGATGCCATCATGCGACACCATCAACAGCTTCGTGCCATCGGTGAACGGAATGACATCTGCGTTTCGGTAACTGTGCGGCTGCAATGTCTCAATATCGGGGTATTTTTCTCGCAATTGGTCGATAATTGCCGCCCATGTGTATGTAGCCAGCAGCGTACCGTTCAACTCCCGATCAGGTCCGCGCACGACACGAACCCCTTGCTCATCCATCAAAGCAATGTCACGCCCATCCGCAGAACAGCTTGCCGCTTGTACATGCTCGATACGGATGGCCCTCTGCTTGTCCATCACATAGACAGTGCGCGATAAATCTTCATTCTGAGCCGCAACGAGAAATGTACCATCATGTAGAAACGCAATCGGACAAACCGCTCGCATCAGTTGTCTGTGCGTTTCGCCAAACGGCCATGAAGCAGCCGGAAACTGTTCGCGGAGCGTCTCTAGTTCCCCCGTCTTATTCGCCTGTTTAATAATCTTATACACTTGCGAAGCCAATTCCCTGCGCGAATCTTCAGACGGCTCCTCTCCCGGCTCCTCCCAGTTGCTTTCTAATCCCCGGCGCACATAGGCATTGACCTCACTTGCATAACGCAGCCCTTCATCCCGCCATTTCTGAGACAATTGTAGCGTATCTTTTGTCATTTGGTTCTCCTCCTGGTTTTAATCCAAGAAAATAGAAATCCATTTACGTTTACGCGGATCATCGAATGTGCAGGCAGTTGCCCGGTGTCGCAACTGTTCAACGGCAGCGCTCCATCATCTGTCACCGCCAGGCTCTGACTTACCACTGCGCCAATATAATCTTCAAATCTTGTCTAAGCAGGTCTGTACGGTAAGGAAGCTTTTTCTTCTTCAGCTTCTCTTCCAGAATGGCGACGATCTCCAGCAAATCCCGCTTAAGCAGCTCTTTCAACGCTTCAAGAGGAAGCTCGCCTTCCTGTCTGGTATAATGTCTTGTAAATTCCATCTTCAGTTGTCCGCTGCGCTTGGCGAGCTTGCTTGCCTGCAGCTTCGGACGAATATAGTAGGCTTCCGCAAAATGAGGCGGGACGTCTTCCTCCGAATGAAAATACTCGTAACGTACAGTGGGGGAAGGATCATCATGGTGACTGAACCAGCACAGGACGGCAAAATAATCGAAGCCGCCTCCATATCGTTCCTGCTGCATATCCCGGTCGAATCGTTCCCTCAGCTCCCGCAAACATTCTACAAACGGTTGAACTGACTGCTGATAATTGCCTGAACGAACAAGACGAACCGGGTTTTTAGGCAGGGGATTGCGCTGAGTAGCCAACTCTGAGATTCCATAGTCCGCCCGATCTCGGTCGTCGTCAATCACAAAAGTGTTACCTTGCTTGCTCCATCCTTTAGCAGTTCCTTCAATGGTAAGAAAGGCTCGTGTGCGCAGATTGGTGTAATAGGAGCCGTTGATCCACTTCTCCGCAATCGCCTCGACAGGTTCCCGTTCCTTCCAGCCTGCAATATGCAGCGCTTCACAAACACGAACCAGTCTATTCCACTCCTGAATGTTCGCATAGTCAACATAACGGTCGTATTCGGCAAACAGCGCTTGGAGCAGCGAATCCGGCGACGATTCCTGCTGAATTCGGGCTGTCAGTTGCTCGATTGTATCGGCTAGATAAACATCTTCCAACATCGGGTATGCCCCCTTGATCGTCGTAGCTTATTTTTCATGAACCTATTTCTTCATTTAATCATCAATTTCCGGAAAACACCAGAACACCAAATGCTTCAGTTCCTTCGCACCGCCTAGCTGAATTCGATCCGGTTCAGGTTCAGTCGCAAAGTATATATATGCAAAGAGAACGCCCCCGAAGTTGAAGGGACGTTCTCTTGGATATTCCTGTCGAGATAGCTACCATGGTTGATTACAGACGAACTACGCGACGATAATACAAGTATTCGGCACGGTCCTCCCACTCCAACTCTTCCTCATAGGGGTCGCGATAATAGGTAGCGACAGGAAGATAGCCCCATGTGACGCCCATACCGCCGCAGATCAGCGCACCGCCGTCCCCGCCTTTGCCGCGCACGAGTCCTTCAGGAGATACGGTCAACTCCTGTTTGTATGGATCGCCAAGGAATAGCAGCCCCATGCCGCCACTCTTTTCCAGATCGAAAGGTCTATCGCTCTCTAGCGGTTCGCCCTGCTCTTCCTGCTCCCGATCCAGTTCTCCGAAGTGCCTAACCTTCATGCGATAGTCAAAGCTGTCGCCCCAAGGAAATAACGTTCGGCAGCCTCCGCCGTACGCATATTCCCATTCATCTTCTGTTAACACATCGAAGCCATTGGGCAGTTCATCTTCCGCCCACGCCTGCTGGCTGGGACTGTCAGCATACAACCAGATGCGGATACGCCCGTCCCCTTTGTCCAATCGAAAAGACTGATGCTGCTCATAAGAGCCGTAATTCGAGGCCTTGATGCGTTCGATCGCCTCCAGTACATCGTCGTCTTCTTCCGGATCCAAGTCAGCTAGTTCCACCTCGTACCAGGCGACAGAGCGGGTTTGGCGCTCAATCAACAACGGGCCGATGTCAGCCTCTCGCACAGGCGACATTTGCTGTCGTAGCAAGTGCTCCAACTCCGCAGGCTCTCTGTTCATATCCTCCAGCCCGCTCTCGAACTCTCCTCTCGTCTCTTCATCCGGTCCGACTGTCCAATGCTCCCAGCCGAGCGTGACCCGGTCACGAGGTACATATACGAACTCGCAGCCTTCATACATATAGATACCCGTTTCCAGACCAAGGCCGAACCGCTCGAAGCGTTCCATTCTCAGAAACGTGAAGCCCTCAGGCAGACGTGCATTCAGCTCGCGCAACAACTGCTCCTTACATTCACTTGTCTGTTTATTCCAAGTCGCTCGATCCTTTATCACGATTGTCTCCCCTTTTAGACTAACAAACTACAATTCGATCCATTTAATACATATTGGAAAGACCTACTTTCAGTAACCTCTGTGTCATAATTAGTATCAGAAAATTACAAATTTCCTTCGATAGCAATTTCATCCACATGCCCTAGCGTTGCGGCCACCCATCGGCCTACATAATCAATAAATTCAGCGCTGGATGGGTTACTGGTTGCTAGTATAGACCAATGGTTCAGGATCACATTCCATTCCGATTTACTAATCCTATTCATGCCGGTATGATCAAAATTCTCAAAGCCTTTCGCCTTAAGTGGATATACCTCCTTGATTCCTTCGTATAAAAGCTGAAAATCCTCGCGATAAATCCATAAGCCGACACCCAAATTATCACGCCAATGCCCCTTCTCATCTTCAGCATAAGGGTACAAGCCGTAGCCGATATTCCCATCGCCGTGACGATGAAATTGCCGTACATCGATGAGATTATCTTTTTGGGTGATATAGAGTGTCAAAGGGGGCTGCTCCATATGCTCTTTTATTTGCAAGACGATTTTCTCGAATTGCTTCTGTCTGCTGTTATCTTCCAAACGAATAAAAAAGCTACATTTCAATATGAAATGCCCGCTCCATCTCTCTTGCTCCATCCACTCAAAAAGAAACAATTCTTTAGTTGTTCGGTCTGGTCTGCCTGCATTCACCCATTCGAAAAAAACGGTTTCCTCTTTTACGGCTGTAATAGATGAACCTGTCTCAACAAGAGAAAAGTGCACTGTGCCAAAATACTCTATCAAAAACGACTTGATCCGCAGTTTTTGTTCATGGAGTGTCAGATAAGATGTGCAAGCAATATCAAGGTCATAACGCAATAATATTACTCCCTTTAGATTGTGGTAATGGGGGAATCTATACTTATAACTGGACTAGTGATTATGCTTTAATTTATGGCCGACGGGGATCAATAACGGAATGTTCGGTGCCTTCCATGTAGGAGTCGAAGACTTCTACTCCTTCTTGCAAAATCAGGGTGGCTTCTTGCGCAGTGACAGGTACCGCCCATATGACTCGGACAATCTCGTTGCCTATCTGAATCTCCTCCAGATCTTCGCTTTCTCCCCTCAGCTCGTCAAGGAAAAAGGCCTTCGTCGACCAGTTTGCCGGAGCAAGACTGCTTTCCTCCATCACTCTTGGTATCCTGGAATCATGGGATGTTTCAATATGATGCGCGATTAGATCGCATACATACGAGAATATCCGATCGACAGACTCTCCGCCTAAATCATATGTCAAAGCCATCATCCATTCCGTACCGATCGGTTGTCCATTGGAGCGGAGGGTACCGGATAACCCGACGGTCGAAAATCTCGCCACATCGTTCTCGCTTACTGCCGGAAAATAATAGATTTCCACGTTGACCGCTTTTTCGGGTTGGTTCAGGATGACCCGGTACTCTGGCATCGACCATTCTTTGATAAAGGCACCAAGGATGATAGTCCTTCGAATATCGAACGCATGCTCTCTCTCTTTGCTTGATTCCATAAACATGGCAAGCATTCTCCCTCTTTTCTTCATGATCCGTTGGAAGATCACCCAGTATTGTTTAATATAGCCGCATAATTGCACCACTCATTATTATAAAATCATCAGCGCATGCAAAAGCAACCCTTTAGCATATCTTGAAATGGAACGGACTTGCTTTTATTGACTCAAAAACTTGCCGCTACTTGTGATACGGTTGGATCATGTCGGGAATGTTATCAAGTTCTTGTCATTTCATTTTGACAAAAACTTGATAATATAAAACAAAAAAGCCGCAAATTATGCGGTTTTCAATGTTACTATGTTCATGTCAACTGTCATATATATCGCTAACTATATTTCACTTTAGATTAAGCCCTTTTCAGTCAGTATTTGAAGTTTTTCACTCGGTATGCTTCGAATGAGATCCCCATGCTCAACGTCTAATGATTCCCAATCCGAAAAAACTACAAAATCGTCGGTAATTGGCATGATGGTGTAGCTGTTCTCTACCCATTAGACACCTCTTTATATAAGTTGAATTATATTATTCGATTAATTGTTTCAACAATCCTGCACTTTAGTTGAAACATGGCGGATCACCTTTCAGGGAATCCGTAAGGTTAACCGCTCTATCCGAAACGGCAATTAATTTTCGCCCGCAGCTTTTTCGCACATGGACTTCCATGGCAAAAACCGCACAAGGCTTCGGCCGACGGCGAGGAAACACGTTCAGTCTCGTCCAGCAGGGTTCTCAACATTAATATGTACTCTGCTATAATTAAAATCAACAAATTTAGGAGAGATGAACATAGTGATCATTTCCGAAAACGATCCTCTCTCGGTCATCTTAATCAAGTCAATCCGCACCGGAGATGTCCCGGGATTGCAGAAACTGCTCACCGGAAATCCGGGACTTGCTACGGTGAGAATTATCGGAGGCGATACGTGCAACGGGAACGTGTCGCGTACGCTGCTGCATGTGGCTACCGACTGGCCTGGCCATTTTCCAAACGGTGCGGCGATGGTGAAAGAATTGGTCAACGCTGGTGCTGATGTGAATGCTCGAATCACCGGCCTCCCTCATGGTGAGACACCTCTTCATTGGGCTGCGAGTAGCGATGATATCGAGGTGCTTGACACGCTTCTCGATGTCGGCGCTGATATTGAGGCGTCTGGTGCGGTCATCGCCAATGGAACGCCGCTGGATGATGCAGTGGCGTTTGGGCAGTGGAAGGCTGCAAGCCGGCTGGTTGAGCGCGGTGCAGAGTTCACGCTCTGGCACGCGGCCGCGCTTGGACTGTTGGATGACTTGGAAGCCCACTTTGCCGGGATCACACTTTCACGGCGATATCCGTGGGGAGCAAGTCACAATCCACCTCCGGATGAAGTTACCGTCGCCTTCTGGTGCGCTTGTCACGGCGGACAGCGGCACTCTGCCGAGTATTTACTCAAACGAGGGGCTGAACTGAACTGGATTTCCGTATGGGATGGACTGACCCCCTTGGATGCAGCACAACGAAGCACCACCGGCGAGTTGGTTCAGTGGTTACGCAACCGGGGCGCTAAATCTGCCAAAGAATTGCATCGTTAAGACATCGTAAATAGTCCCTCTTGGACATCAGATGGGGACTCGAGGACTTAACTTATGACCGATGCATGAATCCGAGTAACGAGGCTACTTTGAATTTGCTTCTGCAACTCTTCTTATGTGGTCTTCTCTTTGCCTCAGTCTATCTCCTGTCGCAATTATATTTTTCCTTTTTTCAAAGTAATCTTTATTTGTCATATCCAATAAATATCTGACTATGCCTACTTGCGCCCATCTTTTAGATCCTTCTTTGAATATCTCTTGTTCGAATTGAGGAAGCATATCTTTTGTTCTTTCATACGATTTAATCAAGTCGTTTAAAGAAATATTGAGGTTAATAATTTCATCTAATAACGTAGTAGTATCTTTAACGTTTCTTTTTCGATCTGGAAAATGAAAATCTAAAAATGCTTGTAGACTATCCAAGTTTAATTGGGGGTTGGGTTCAGATTGTGTTTGTCCTTCTTTTAGTTCATTTACAAGACTGTTGATATATTCTTCTCGTTCTTCTTTTAACACTTCAAATCTATCATCTGCTATCTCAAACAACGCACTTAGTTGGAATAACTTTCTTTGGAATAGTTCTGGAATGTGTTCTTTCTTCTTATAGGAAAGTTTGTGAGATATATCTGCCCAAGCGTGCATTAAAAGCGTTCTAATTTGTATCTCTGCTTTTAATTCACCGAGCTCTCTAAAATTGGGGGCTTTCAGCCAATCTTCCTTCAGGGATATGACGAAGTGAAACGATCTGTATCCAAACTTATCCGGCTCAAGCGTCTCGCTTTTGTCTTCAGAATCTAAAATTTTAAACTCCTCTTTAACTATTGAGACAACTCGGTTTATATCTGAAGGATAATAGCAAATCACTCTTAGCCCGCAAATATCGTCAATTTCTTCGAACGGTTTCTTATAATTTTTTCGGTCATTTTTCTCGTAAAATGATTCAAAATCTTTAACCCTACATTGTACATCAAAAGGGGATATCCTGTTTACTGATTAGGTACCTCAGGGATTCTTGAAGATTGATAGCTAATCTATTGTATTTTTCAATAACATTGTTATACTCATTTCTCATCTGTTCTTTGTCCATTAAATAATTCTCCTTCCTACTCATTTTTTCGGATAACGTTTATTTCAAAGTTCGCTAACTAGCCCTCACTTTATGTGTTAACGAATCCTTCTTTATTACCACAATCATACCACGAATATGGAAAACATTGTCGTATCTGAGCAAACAATAACCCCTAAAACCTATCTTTAGGGGGGTAAACATATCACTATTCTATTTTGATCATCCATCAGGATTGAGACAATGTTCTTGTCACGGTCGAATGACAAGAACATTGTCTCATAAAATAAAAAAGCCAAGATATACGCGACTGCTATTAGTTTATTTATATCTTCCATATGCTTTAGCGTAAGACACAATTCGCCTATACATTGTTTTATCCTTCATGTTCTTTAACGGATAAAATTGCGGCCTTGTATTCACCTCCAGAATCCACAGCTTTCCCTTGGAATCCAAAGCCACATCCAAACCTAATTCTCTAAAGCCTCTCTTATGACGATCAAAGTTCTTGGCAACTTTTACTCCCAATTGCTTCAGTTCGGTTTCTAACCGCTTAGCCTTGGTAAGACTGTATCCTGATCTGGTCACTGTTTGAGTGAAGAAGCCAATCTTCCCTCCTTGGTTATAATTAGTGGCTACCATGCCCGGAGTACCGATTTTGGTGAAGATCCCAGTGCTTCGCCATTCCCCTTTATCCGTTTTCTGGACCATGACACGAATATCGAATGGTTTTCCGTTTGTTCTGGCTAGTTGAATTCCCTTTTGTAAAAGATAGGATCTTTTATTGGCAAAGCGATTTAACTTATTGTATAAGGCATTCAAAGTTGAATAATGAGATTTGACAGTTTTCAATTGCGTTTGAAAACCCCAATGAACTTTCTTAACACGAATAATATTTACCCCGCCAGAACCGGTAGTTGGTTTGAAGAAGACAGTAGAATAATCAGAAAGCATCGCAGTTAAATTGTCTCTCTGAAAGAGTCGCGTACGTGGAATATGCTTACGCAGATTTCGTTGTTTCATTAGCCAACTTGTTTTTGTCCATTTACTCACGATTGAGCTGCTTCGATATTTATTCAAAATAAGAGCTCTCACCTCGCTTTTATTCCAGCGTATGAACGGTAATCGAAGCTTGTCACCTCTTATGCCTATATTGTGAAAGGCAAAGTTTTTAGCCTATTATTTTCTGGCCAAATCGGTAAATAGTCTTGGCAAGCGTACCGAATAGATCGACGAAATGTCCGTTAATGCAAAGAAGCTGCCGATCATGCCGGCAGCCTCGTTCTTTCCTGCTTCAATTAAACAACAACGCTCCACAGTTAGTTAAGAAAGCAATACGATGGGTAGCTTCATTTATTCCTGTACAATTGAGTTTGCAGATTTTATTGTCTCCTTTGTCTCCCCGTGTCCAGCACCATATAGGTTTAATACGACTACCCCAATAACAATCAATGCAATTCCGACGACACTTCCTGTATTTATTTTTTCTTTCCAGATCAATACGGAAATAATCGCCGTTGCTACTGCTCCTACTCCAGACCATATCGCATAAGTCATGTTTAATGGAAGTGTTTTAAGCGCAAGTGAGATAAAAAAGAATGAGATAACAAAGGCAACAATCGTGAAAACAGTTGGATATAGTTTGGTAAATCCTTGTGATGCCTTAAGCATCGATGTACCGATCAACTCGCCAACGATAGAGATTGCCAAGAATAAATAGGCCACTACTTTACCTCCTGAATACTGTTTTTTAACTGATCGATTATCTTTTGCCTTAGGTCTGCTTTGGGCGGGGCCAGCCCAAACATTTCAGCAAACCAAAGACCATCTATAGCTAGACGAACAAGCGTAGAACGAACGGGGTCCAATTCATCATTCTCAATTTTTTTCTGAATCTCAGAATATTCGTATTGCAACCGTTGCAGCATTTCTGGATTGGTAAAGCGAGCAGCAGAAATCGCCGTATAAAGATCATTCACGTCGCTCTCTCCAAAAAATGAAGTTTCGATATAAGACCTCGTCCACTTTCCTTTAGAGTGTGGATCGTCATTTGCCCTTTTGTTAAACCCCTCGACAAAGTGATTGGATAGTTGTTCAATCACGCCAAGGATCAAAGCATCTTTATTTGGGAAATGATAGAGCAAGCCCCCCTTACTGATGCCCGCCTTTTTGGCAACGGCCTCTAACGTTAACTTTTCAACACCTTCTTCATTTACAATTTGCGAAACCGTTTTAAGAATCAGTTCTCTCTTCAGATCTCGTTTTATCGTACTCATGTTATCTATCACCCTCATTTATTGTACCGTCCAGACGGTTTTAAATCAAGTCGTTAATATTGTACAACTAACCGGTCGAGAATCAGTAATCGGTACAGATAACATGAAAAACCCGCGATTTACGCGGGGGAGAATCAGTACATATTCTTGACATCCGACACGGACAGTTGACCTATGACACAAATACGAACCGCAGTGCTAACCTGCTTGATAAATGGGTTCGCAAGCTAGCTTGTCGAGAGTTTCAATTACTTTTTTTCACGAACGAGCAATTTACCGATCACCATAATAATAAACAAAAGTACTATACCAATTATGAGATAAAAGATAGCCGGGGCTTCACCGCCGCTGCTCATTCGAAGAGGAATCGAATTACCCATCCTTACTCGCAACTCCTTAAGAGGTCATTAGTCCAAAAAATTCATGGGATTTTGCTGATTATTGTTTTTCTCGATTTCAAAATGCAAGTGTATACCAGTTGATCTTCCTGTACTTCCCATAATACCGATAATATCTCCTTTCTCTACTAGATCGTCTCTCTTCACATTGATTTTGCTTAAATGTGCATATAGGGTTTGGTAACCATTCTGATGATCGATAATGATATGATTACCATAACCTGAATTCCTAGCAGCATATACGACCTTACCACTATCAGCCGCAAATATATTTCGATTAGTTGAAACCGTGTCAATCCCCTTGTGTTGTCTGCCCCATCTCCTGCCATAATCGCTTGTAATTTGTGGTTTAACAATGGGCCACTTGAACGATCCGGTACCTATGCCCGGAATCACTTTGGAACCTTGTAAGACTTGTTTCGCTATTGGTTTAGAGGTAACCTCTGCATCCACCAAGATTTCGTCAACAAGTTCTCCGTTTAACTTAATGGTGTTAAAGGTTAACTTCTTAATTCCTGGCTTTCCAGGATTAATCACTTTACTTGTTCCTCTACGCATAGTCTCATCGTAGGTTACCTGAACTCCGCTTGGAATAGAGACAGTTTGACTAGATATTTCCTCGGTTCTCACGGAAAGCAGCGGACGCTTTACAGTTAAATCAAGCTCATCGCCAATGCCAATAAAATCATTTTTTATCCAAGGGTTATTAGTCAAAATATCTTTCTGGGAGATATTAAATTTCTGAGCCACGCAGGAGATACAATCCCCTTCCTTTACTCGATACATAATAGTCTTTTCATTGTCGCCTCTTAATACTCTTGTGAGTTGATTCTCTGTTAGCAATTCCGATGGATCGACAGTAACTTTTACGAAAGTAACCGGCTCCATAATCTTTATGGATTTGAGTTCTGTTTTGCTTTTTAACCCACTTTGATAAGATAATGCCTTTACTTCTTGCTTGATAACCTTTGGATCGTACATAGACTCAATTGTTTTAAGCACTTTTTGAGCGACTTGCTTGTTTTTAATATAACCCACCATTTTTCCTTCTACGAGTAGTTTATATCCAGAGGCTTCAATGGAAAATCGCTCTTCTACCTGTTTGATTATTTTATCGTCTTTGGTTTTACCCATAAATTTTCGCTGTGAGTTGATTTTAATCTTGCTAGAAGTATATTCAACATCTGGGAATTGCATTTCAAATTCAAGCTTCTTTGCGACAATCCAATCCTCAACAACATCAGGCGAACTTGTAGATCCAATTAATTCGCCATTTATCCAGATATTAAAGATTTCTTTTGTTTGATTTTTTGCCCAGAGTCCAAGTCCAATAGTAATGAACACAATAATGAGTAATACAACTAACCAATAAATATAGATCAGTCGAAAGGACCTAATCAAGACTGGCTTACGCATCTGTACCTCCTAATGAAAGATGGAATCACTTTTAATACTACATTAAATAGTTTAATCGCATTTAACTATGTTTCTAATTCTGCTTTAATTCAAATTGTACTTTGGGCATTCCCTTTTTTATGAGCTTCTTCCATCAATTCTTCGTAATTCTCTACAGCTGTAACTCTTCTGGCCGTTACATATCTCTTTTCGTAATAGGAATCGGATAGTTTGCTAATACTGACTCCCTTGCTGCTGGCGGAATGCGCAAATTTTCCATCACCAATATAGATACCAGCGTGCGAGATACCCTTTCCGCTTGTATTGAAAAAGACAAGATCGCCGGGAATAAGATCAGATTTATTGACTTTTACTCCGGTTTCAGACTGATCTTTGGAAGTGCGTGGAAGTTTCAAATTAAATTGATTAAAAATATGCAGGATAAATCCCGAGCAGTCGAATCCTTCGGAGGTCGTACCCCCATATTTATACGGGGTTCCCATGACTTCGTCAATCGCAACATTCAGTTTTGTGTCGTTTGCATAAGCAGTTCCAATACCTGAAAACAACAAAACCAAACCAGATAATAAGACAACAAATTTTTTCATATTACATTCTTCGCTCCTTTAGACCAACATCGCTAAAATAAACAATTAAATTACATTGCGTAGTATAATTCCATTCTCGTTTCATAAATCCTGCTCTTCGAAGATTAGAATCTTTTCATCCTTTTATCTTTTGGATATTAAGATTTCTTTCTCATAGTTAAAAACCTGATCATCGGCATCCGTTATCTGGATATTGACGCGCCATTCTCCATACATCTTAAACAAGGTTTCCTTTGCAGAATAGGTGTACTTATCAAACCCTTCAAACCCGTACGGATCCGCTCCTCCATTTAAATAAGTCATGGGCAGAACCATTTCGGACGCTGTTTCCTTCAACTCTTTTAATCGAACGGAAACTTGGCTAGGTTTCCCTTCTCCAGTAGGTAGCCATACATCTAATTTGAAGTTTTGATCGGGAGAACCAGGATGAATGCGAAAGGACATATGAGCCCTCTCACCCATTTGGTGCCAACTAATGGACTCAAAATTTAACGCTTTATTTTTGTTAATCATGTTAAATACGATTAATATTACAATCATTAGTATGAATGCACCTAACATAAGTTTGAATGAATTTTTGCCTGCAATCATTTTCCTCATTACAATCCCTACCCTCCAATTTAACGTATACGCATAATAAAACTACAGATTATAGTATTAATTGTCAGCTGAAAACTCGACATAGGATTGAGGATGGATCTGCTTATAATCCATCCTCAGTCAATTAAATGCAGCCCAGAATAATGATAACCAACATGAAAATCAAGACAATCGTAGAAGGTAATAAAGATTTCCATTCAAATATAGGCATGTGAACGGAGGAGTGGGGGTCTAATAATTGCTGTAACCGATAATTTACCGATTCTTTGGCTAGATGCACCCCATGAGCGTATTTATAACTTTTTTCGCTTCTTAGAATCGTGATTAAAACTTGCGCCAAGTGATATTCGCTTCCAGCACGATATATTGCGTATCGATCAGCAAGCAATTCCATCCAAACTTTATAATACTGAACTAATCCTTTTACGATCGGAAGAAAAGCCAAACATTCCGCTATGATAGTTAAAACAAAGTGTTGTAGTGGATGTCGATGCTTATAATGATATAATTCGTGATAAACGATTGCACCTAATTCATCTTTACTAAATCGATTCATCATACCGCTTGATAGGATGATTCTAGGTTTCCAAAAGCCGATTGTCATAGCCATCAGTTTGGGTTCGGAAACGACTTCAATTCTAAGAGATTCGTGATTAAGGATCTCTGTCAGTTTTTTAGTCATCTCATTGTTCTTCTTGGATAAGAGATAACTATTCCATTGCCTATATAATTTGGCTTGTTGAATTAAATGTTTACACAAAACTAGACAAGAAAAAAGCAGTATTGCATTTAATGAAAGTTCCCACAGAATATGATTTGTAAACGTATCGTCGATTACGGATAAAAAAACATGTAATAAATTCAATTCCAATGGTACGTCGCTCAGTTGATGAACTAGGATATAGCTCATTTGGATAGCTACCCATGCCCCAATGGATAGTATCCAGATTAATGCGATTTTAGGTTGACGCGGCATATGAAATCCTGCAGTTCTCATGATTTGCTTTTTATTTCGTTCAGTTTTTCCTCTATCCGTTCAATCAGTTGGGCATCGGCTTTATCCAGGTTATCAATAAGATGACTGACCATAAGCGAACCGAAGTCTTCAACAAGCACATCGGTTACAGCCTTAGTCTGTTCACGTATAAACTGTTCTTTATTCTGAATCGGAGAGAAGAAGGTGATTCTATTTCTGCTGTTTCCGGTGGATTCTTTATGCAAATGTCCCTTTTCGGCCAAACGTATCATCACTGTCATGACCGCATTGAGCGAAATGGGATCTTCCTTATTCAGAATCTCGTGCATTTGCTTGATTGTCAGTTTATTTTTTTCCCACAAGGCTTCCATGATTCTCACTTCAAGAGAACCGAAAAATCGATGAAGCCCTTCTTCGTTTAAGTTGATTTTTTTTACTTTCACGACCGCTGTCCTCCTTTGCCCTCGTTTCTTTATTTTATCACGAATGTCCAGATGACATAACCCATACCGATCCGGCAACTACGGTTATAGCAATGAATAATGCAAACAACATTGTCCCGGTTTGTATTTTGGCCTGCATTTCTGTCATATGCATGAACATCAGAAGCTGTAAAACAGCTTGAAGGAACGCGAAGATGTAAATCACAATCATGATGATATTCAATGGCAGACCAGAATCAAAAGCTACCCAAATCGATATAAACGTTAGAACAATGGAGAACAGATATCCTAATAGATGCTTCCAGGGAAACTGCCTATGCGGGATTGGGCTTGTTTCCGGCTTAACCATGATTCATCACCATCCTGGATAAATAAACGCTTGTAAAGATAAAAATCCAAACGACATCAAGGAAGTGCCAATACAAACTCGCAATGAATACCTTGGCCGAGGTCTCAGGCGTCAACCCCCATTTGGCAAGTTGAAAAAGGATAAGCAAGATCCAGCCAATTCCAAACGTCACATGGGCCCCATGAGTCCCCGCAAGTACAAAAAAAGCAGACCAAAAGGCACTCGTTCCGATGTTTGCGCCCTCATGAATGTATTGAACAAATTCATAGATTTCCAGTCCGAGGAAGCCAACGCCTAGGAGTACCGTAACGCCAAGCCAAAAATACAGCTTTCGAAGCTGTCCCCTGCGCATCTGGTGTATGGCTAAACCGCAAGTAAAGCTGCTCGTTAACAAAAGCAAAGTTTGAATCACAACGCCTTTTAATTCAAATAGCTCTTGCGGCGTTGGCCCCCCGGCTGTTCTCCCGGTCAGAACCGCATAGGTTGCAAATAAGGTTGCAAACAATGCGATCTCTGCGCCCAGGAAAATCCAAAATCCAAGAATATTGAGCCTTCCCGTTTCGGATCTATATTCTAACGGTAACCGCTCATCCAATTGCTGATGCGCATTCCCCATACCCTAAACCCTCCATTTACTTTTTTCCGAGATCGCATTCGATCTCATCCACGCTGACATAGTACCCTTTATCTTGATCTAATGAACGGAGAATGAGGATGACAAACACACCTACAAGGCCTGCAATGGCCATTCCATACCATTCAAACACAAATCCAAATCCGCTAATAAAAAAGAATAACGACATGATAAAGGGTTTCCCGGAATTGCTCGGCATATGAATGGGAACAATCGCTTCAGCAGGTTCGGTTGTACCCGGGTGTCCATCTTTCTTCATTTTCCAAAATGCATCTAATCCCGTTACGTTGGGAAGAACGGCAAAGTTATAGTGAGGCGGTATCGCATCTTTGGTTGCCCATTCCAAGGTTCTTCCATCCCATGGATCTCCGGACAATTCTCGTTTTTCATAACGCAAGCTGTAGTAAATGTTATAAATAAGTAGAATAAATGCAAACCCCATCAAGAAAGCACCGATTGTCGCGATAAAATTCAAACTGAACCATCCGCTCCCGGCTGTGTAGGTATACACTCTGCGCGGCATGCCGGCAAGGCCAAGGAAGTACATCGGCATAAAACAAATATTAAAACCGATCGTAAACAGCCAGAAACACCATTTTCCGATCTTTTCATTAAGCCTGTGACCGAACATTTTGGGATACCAGTAGTGGAGGCCTGCGAAACAAGCGAATACTGTCCCTGCTATCAATACATAATGGAAATGAGCGACCAAGAAGTAGGTATTGTGATATTGATAATCCGCAGCTGCCATCGATAACATGACTCCGGTGACGCCTCCGATAACGAAATTCACGATGAAACCAAGTGTCCAAAGCATCGGAGTTGTAAACTTGATTCTTCCCTTATACATTGTAAGCAGCCAATTAAAGATTTTTACTCCAGTCGGAATCCCTATCGCCATCGTGGTAATGGAAAAGACTGAATTGACAAACGCGCCGGATCCCATCGTAAAGAAGTGGTGGACCCAAACGATAAAACTTAATCCAGCAATGATAACCATGGAGAATACCATCGCTTTATAGCCGAACAGGTTTTTTCGCGAAAATGTACTAATAATTTCCGAAAAGATTCCAAAGGCGGGAAGTATAACAATATACACTTCGGGATGACCCCATAGCCAGAATAGATTAACCCAAAGCATATCCATCCCTTCGCCGGCTAACGTGAAAAAATGGCTTCCGAATAATCTGTCGAACATCATCAAGGCTAAGGCTACTGTAAGAATTGGAAACGCGAAAACGATAATGACGCTTGTGACAAGAGAAGACCAAGTGAACATCGGCATGCGTAGCAGACTCATACCCGGCGCGCGCAATTTGAATATCGTCACAATAAAGTTGATTCCGGTTAATAGTGTGCCTATCCCCGAAATCTGCAAGCCAAGAATGTAATAATTTTGTCCCGGTCCTGGACTTAATTCGTTGCTCGCAAGAGGCATGTAGCTTGTCCATCCAGCTTCCGGCGAACCTCCGATTACAAACGAAATATTAAAGAGCATTGCCCCCATAAAAAACGTCCAGAAGCTTACGGCATTTAAGTACGGATAAGCAACGTCACGCGCTCCGATTTGCAGCGGTACGACAATGTTAATAATTCCGATTAAGAACGGCATGGCCATAAAGATAATCATGATCGTGCCATGTGTCGTAAAGATTTGATTATAATGATCCGCATTTAGGAATTCGGCATTCGGAGCTGCCAATTGCGTACGCATCAGCAAGGCGTCTACGCCGCCTCGAAATAACATCATAATGGCTGAAATCAAGTACATGATCCCGATTTTTTTATGATCTACGGTCGTTATCCACTCCCGCCACAGCCAACCCCATTTCTTAAAGTAGGTCAGTGCGAATACAAGTGTCGCAAAAGTAAGAACGATCGATACGTCTGCGCCATAGATTAAAGGATCGCCCGTT
Source organism: Cohnella boryungensis (assembly GCF_042651945.1). Classification (NCBI taxonomy): domain Bacteria; kingdom Bacillati; phylum Bacillota; class Bacilli; order Caryophanales; family Paenibacillaceae; genus Cohnella; species Cohnella boryungensis. The sequence goes on from NZ_JBHSED010000065.1 coordinate 192,945, forward strand.
ACAAAAAACTCATCCCATTTCATGTATGTCTCCCCCTTATTTGTGTGAACCTGAATGATAATTTGGTGTTTGCTTTCCTTCAGGTGCAGTTGAATCCACTGTACCTTGGGGTAATAGCCCTTCTTTCTCTCGGACTCGTAATGCATATTCAGGGTCGTTGACATGGTTAACCCATTCTAGATGGGTCGAGGAGAAGGTCAATTCCGGGGAATGCCCTTGAAGCATTAACTGATCGTACTTCTCTCTAGTAAGCTTGCTAGCGGTCGATTGCGTTTGAAGCACCCAGTTATCAAATTCTTCTGTTATCATAGACGTGACCTTGAATTGTTGTTCCGTAAAGCCTTCTCCAGTAAAATTTGCGTTCCGCCCTTCATAGGTTCCTGCAGCATCGGCCTGTAAATACAGTTCCGTTTGCATGCCTGCCATGGCGTATTTTTGACCGCCAAGTGCGGGGATCCAGAACGATGCCATAGAATCCGCCGATGTCAATTTGAATAAAATAGCACGATCTTCTGGAATCACGAGATGGTTTATCGTTTCTATGTTTTGTTCCGGATAACTAAATATCCACTTCCAATCGACAGACGTCGCATGAATAACGAGAGGCGGCACTTGTTCGGAACCCTTAGGCGGCCTCTCTAGCGCATAAATGGCCTTTACAGTAGGTATAGCCAAAGCAATAACGATAAGGATCGGTATAACTGTCCATAAGGTTTCGAGACGTTTGCTTCCTTCCTGCTCTGGCGGTTCATAATCCTGCGTTTCTTTTCTTTCCCTGTACCTCACGACAATAAAAAGGAATAGCAGATAGACTACAACCACGATCAACAACATAAAGAAGATTGAGAATAAAATAAGATCCTTTTGAATCTGAGCGACAGGTCCTTTGGAATCTAGTACGACATACTCGCATCCAGATAACACAAAGATCGACATGAGAAGCCCCAATAATGCAATTGGCTTCAACCGCTTAAGCATTTGCCCACACTCCCATAAGAAAATCTATAGACCATTGAACGATTCATTAGCATCATACACACATTAAACTATTAATTGTAGTATAATAATCAAGTGTCATATTTCATTCACCATTTATTCAATGGTAGAACACACTTTTTACATAGAACGTACAATTATATCCGTGGAATTCAATAAGCAATTTAAACTTCTAAGGAGATCGGGACTATGATGAATATGTACTTTACAATTATTTTAGGTTTTGGTTTATCCCTCACGCTTGCCCTTATTGTTGTAGGTGTTCTCTGCCTAAATCCAAGGTTAATGTTGCATCGATTTCCTCCATCAATCCAAAAACGAACACCTAAAAAAACAAAATCGGAACGTAAATATGATATTCTCCTTTCCATCCCCTACTATTCGATTTTATTGCTGCTTCCATTTCTATCTCTTTTTGTGCTGCGTTATATTGGTGATGGAAAAATGAACTATTGGGATGCAGCATTTCATTTATTAGTCATTTATGCGATTTATAATCTAATTGATTTCTTACTAGTGAATAGGTTGTTTATCGGATACTTGACTCCAAAGATCCTGGCATTATCAGATCTGGTTGGTAGGAAAGAATATGTGGGAGTTGCATTTCATTTTAGAGGTTTTCTGGCCAATACGGGTCTTTCAGCGGCAGTCAGCGGATCAGGCGCTCTCATCGTGTTCATCCAGTGAAAAGCGCTGCACATCTTCCGCCAGCGGAAGCGAGCAGCGCTTCATTCATCATTCTTAAGCTACTTTTTTGTCTGCCTAACTAAAAACATCATTATAGTAATAAGTAAGAATGCAATCAACGCCAAAAATGGAATCGTAATAAAACCTAACCAATTAATATAATCCAAATTGCATGGAACCCCGTTTGTACAAGGCTTTATACCTTCAAATCCAGGCACTTTTTGAAGCATATAATGGTATAAGGAAATAGATCCTCCGACAATGGATAAAGGCAGAATATACTTTTTCATCGAAGCCTCGCTGTGATACGCAGCTATTCCAAGTAGAATGCTTAACGGATACATAAAAATTCGTTGAAACCAGCAGAGCTCGCAGGGAATATACGCACGAACTTCGCTGAAATACAAACTGCCTAACGTCGCCACGATAGATACTATCCATGCGAAATATAGTAGGTAATGAGGAGCAATAGTTCTCAAGTTCATCTTTATGCTCCCAGCTCCTTGTCAATAACAGATTTGATTGATTCCATGTCGAATGGATTAGCAATCTTTATGCCATTTATCATAATCGTAGGCGTTTGCGTAATACTATAATTAGTCACCAGCGAATTATCAATTTCAACTTGTGGTAACGTCTCTCGATTACTCAAGTCTTCCTTCAGTTTCTGCACATCAATTCGTGGAGTAATGGCTTCAGCAAGTTCTAGAATTTTTTCCTCCGTAATCCATAGATTATCATGGTTTACTGCAGGCTGTGCATTGAACATAGCTTCATTAAATGCCCAGAAGGAGTCCTTGTTTTGAGAATAAATAGCCTCTCCTGCTAATGCGCCAAGTTCGGATTCATTGCCATGGAAAAGCGTATTGATGAATACAAGTTTCACTTTTCCGGTATCGATATACTGCGTTTTTAGTAGAGGATAATATTCCTGACTCCACTTCTTACAAGAAGGGCATTTATAATCTCCAAACTCTATTAGCGTAACTTTAGCGTCTTCTTTACCAATAACGGGTTGATTAACGATGGAGGGTTGTTCAGCCACTCGAGTCAGATCCTGCTTATTCTCCGTGCCTGCTCTATTGAGAATAAATAAAGCGATTAATAAAATAAGGATTACTGCAGTATATAGAACCAATGCCTTTCCGGGATTTTTTTTCTTTAGAGTCGACTTGGGATTCTTTTTTTTGTTGGACATTTCACATTCCCCTTAGTAACTGACATTTATTTACCTAATAATTTTCGGATGCGTATATCTATGTCTTCTTCAGTCATACCGCCAACAAAAATATCCATAATCTTCCCGTTCGGCTTTACGAAAAATGTTGTGGGATAGGATTTGAGCTTATACAGTCGTTCTACTTTACGATTCTGATCCCGGAGAATCGTAAAATCAAGGTTAAAACGATTCACAAAATTGCTAACTGCTATTTTATCTTCACTTAAATTAATGGCTATAATCTTAAAAGGTTCATCTTTCCATTTTTCGGATTGCCTTTGAAATTCCGGCATTTCTTTTACGCATGGAGGACAAAAGGTCCCCCAAAAATTGATAACCACTGCTTTCCCCTTGTAATCCGACAGCTTATACACTTGATCATCTATACCTAACAGTGAAAACTCGGGCGGCACATCTTCTTTCTTTAATACCACACTGGAAGACTTAAAAGTATTGCCGATAGCCAATCCTCCAATAATGAGGACGCAAAAGAGAATTACATACTGCACTTTTCTTTTTGTCTTTTGTTTATTCATTCCGAGGTCTTTCTCCCTTTATCCTGCTCCATAAGCTTATGAAGAGAAGAATGGTTCTGCAAACAATAAAAATGTCAGCCGCATTGAATATTATTACGATGGGAAGTCAATGAAATAAGGCCGTCAATGAGAATTGTAGTTTGAATGTAGGAGGCCATGGATATGATCGGGTAATCTCTCGCATTATTCCTCATCTGAGTTCTTAGTCAGTGTTTGATTTGAGATCTTCGGAATAACAAGGACAAATATCAATGCGACAATAGCGATCGCCACAAAAAAAACGACCATTTCAAACATAAAATCCCCTCCCCATCCGGCATATATACTACAAACTATAGTTTAATATGGGCGAATAGTCGGGTCAATCTTAATGTATTCATATCTTCAACTATTCATTGGTCTTGTCAATAAAAAGACACTCTTGAAAGAGTGTCCTTTCGTAAAAGCATGGTGAATAATAACACATATTTCAAGAAAACATATGAATGAATGCTCAATAATTGTTGACATTATCGGTTGTTAAGAATAATATATGAGCAAATACTCATTTGTTTTCGAGCATGGAGGTCATGCATATGGTTGAATACCGAGTCAAAGGCTTGTCCTGCGGGAACTGTGCGCAGTCTCTTGAACATGAAATTCGTCAATTAGAGCATGGGGAAACGGCTACGCTGAGCTTTAACAGTGGAAAGCTTACTCTGGATGAACGCGTACCCCTGGACATAGTTAAGGCGATCTTGAAATCCGATCGCGCATTTATTGAGATACCGAATACGGATTCGTCCGCTGGCGAACATGGTCATGCTCACGACCACGATGACCACGATCATGCTCATAGTCAAGGCAATAAAAAGATGATCGGTTTACTCGTTGCATCTACCGTCATTTACTTAGGTGCGATATTCATGGATGGCCAATCTCCAAATATTGTAGTCATCTCGATGTACTTAATTGCCACGGCTTTAAGTGGATACGTCACTTTTTGGAAAGGGCTTAAAAATTTATCTAAACTCAAATTCAATATCGACACGCTAATGACCATCGCACTAATTGGCGCGATTGCCATCGGTGAATGGAAAGAAGCCACCCTTGTAGCCATCTTATTTGGCCTCAACGAGTTACTTGAAGGACTCGGAATGGAAAAAGCTCGACGTTCTATGGAGACACTCCTTCAAGTTGCCCCTAAAGAAGCAACTAAAATCGATAATGGCAAAGAGAGCATCGTTCCAATCGCTTCTCTTCAAGTTGGAGATACTGTTGTCGTTAAACCGGGTGAGAAAATTCCATCTGACGGTTCCGTGCTTTCGGGTAGGAGTTCCGTTAATGAAGCCGCAATTACGGGGGAATCCCTCCCAGTAGAAAAAGCGGAAGGAGAACCCGTATTTGGAGGGAGTATCAACAATGAAGGCGTTCTGCAAATTCGAATTGAGAAGGCATACGAGGACTCCTCGCTAGCAAAGATACTTCACTTGGTTCAGGAAGCTCAAGAAACGAAAACACCAACCGAACTCTTTATTAATAAATTCGCAAAATACTATACGCCGCTTATCATGATCGTGGCTTTGCTTGTCATCGTCATCCCTCCCCTATTCCTGGGAGGAGACTGGACAGAATGGTTGTACCAAGGGCTTGCCGTACTTATTGTCGGTTGTCCATGTGCACTCATCCTCTCCTCGCCGATTGCCATAGTATCCGGAATTACGAGAAATGCCCGTAATGGCATCTTGGTCAAAGGCGGTGTATTTCTAGAACAACTAGGTAAACTTGACACAATCGCCTTCGATAAGACGGGGACATTAACAAAAGGTGAGCCTTTCGTTGAGAAGACCGTTGTTTATGACGAAGCCAATTTCTTAACGATCGCTGGAGCAATCGAAAAATCATCCTCGCATCCGCTCGCTAAAGCAATCATGAAGGAAGTGTCCAAAACGGGGCTTCCAATCCAGGATGCCGAAGATATTCAAGCCGTTTCCGGGCAAGGCATTACCGCTTCTTACGAAGGCGCGAGGTACTGGTTAGGAAATGAGAAAAGCATGGCTCATCTCTCGATACCCACGGATATTCAGAACACCATTGAGAATCTGAAGGAAATCGGACTTACCTTGGTCCTTGTGGCCGATAAGAAAAAAATATTGGGGATGTTCGGAATTTCCGATGAAATCCGTGAGGAAAGCAGATCGGTTATCGCGGCATTGCATCGAAGCGGAATACATCGAACCGTTATGCTTACTGGAGATCATCAGAAAACGGCTGAAAAAGTGGCCAAGGCAGTTGGTGTAACGGAGTATTACGGCAACCTGCTCCCAGAGGACAAGGTTGCCAAAGTAAAATACCTGGCCGATCATGGCACTGTAGGCATGATCGGTGATGGAATTAATGATGCCCCCGCCCTTGCATCCGCGCAGATCGGAATAGCTATGGGCAAGGGAACGGATAGCGCGATCGAAACTGCAGATGTTGTATTGATGCAGGATCACCTTGGGAAGCTGCCGTCAGCGATAAAGATCGGGAAACGCGTGAATCGTATCATCCGTTTCAATATCGCTATCTCGATGGGATTAAAGCTTCTTGCGCTGCTTTTAACGATACCTGAATGGTTGACTTTATGGGTGGCGATTCTTTCCGATATGGGAGCAACCATTTTCGTTACATTGGTGAGTTTGACTATTCTTATTGAACGAAAAACCATATCCTAGCCTTAATTAAAATCCCTTGGCCTTATCCGTTAAGATAAAGCCAAGGGATTTTAATTACAAGTAAAACAACAAGACGAATATTCACATGACCTATTCTTATGAGAAAGCATGAATGACTTGTCGCACTCTGTTCGCTAATTATTTCCATTATTCTTTCACTGTAAGTTTATATCCAACTCCCCATACCGTAGTAATCATGGCAGCCGCTTTCGTCGATACGGGATGCAGCTTCTGTCTTAGTCGTTTTATATGCGTGTCGACGGTTCTTAAATCCCCTAAAAACTCAAAGTTCCAGACTTCCTTTAGCAGCGACTCTCTGGAAAAAACTTTATCCGAAAATTTCGCCAAAAAATACAATAGATCATATTCTTTCTGCGTAAGGAAAATCTCTGCTCCGCGCACAGTGACTGTTCGTGCATCGTAGTCGAGTATGATTTCCGGAAGCACTATTTTATTGGTATGTTTTCTTTGTTGAGACACATTAATCGAGAACGTAGAAATACGCTGTAGAATAGCTCTGACCCGAACAATCACTTCGCGTGGACTGAAGGGTTTAGAGACGTAGTCATCTGCGCCAACATCAAATCCTTGTAATCGGAAGGATTCATCTGCTTTGGCTGAAAGGATGATTACGGGTGTTGTTTTTATCCTGCGCAAGCGCGTACATACTTCAATACCATCTACTCCTGGTAGCATGAGGTCTAAAATAATTAGGTCATAATAATTCTGAACAATCTTTTGAAGCGCGATTTCCCCATCTTCTGCTTCATCGATATAGTAGCCCGCATTCGTCAAATATAAACGTAATAACCGACGGATATGTTCATCATCATCAACAATTAATATTCGGTGAATTTGCTCGTTCATGAGAGAACCTCCTCTTGAACTCCTTATTTATGCGATAAGATTCGAATGTACCGATTAACTCGACTCATTTATTATTCTACACCGATTTTATACTACGAACGATAGTATTATAAGGCATTCTTATGACAAACGTTCATTGTTCTTTTTTGTTCTGTTTGGTGTCTTCTATGGGACAGACTTTATCCTTCATTTTCAAACTCTATTTCATTTGGCATGATTCCAGGAACTTTAATCGTAAAAGGAGCAAAGGTTATGGCGCTTCCATTCTTCTTTATGGCCTGAACTTCCAGTTTATACTCGCCTGCGGTATGGAACAGGTTTCCAGTTAGTTTGTAGACTCCCTTTTCGATCTTAAAAGCAGTATTAGCCTCTCCCCCACCCAAAGAAGTAAATATGCGAGCTTTCACCTTTTGTATGTCATTATCTTCGTTCAATCGAATCGTGATGACATTACCGCCGGCTACGATTGGTTTTACTTCTATATTTGCAGTCAATCCATTTATAGTTTGTATCTTTGGGGAAAAACCGCGAACAGCTTCTCTTGGAGCAAAATCAACGAGAATGCCTGCTGCTAACAAAACAACTATTGCTATCCATAATTCAATTTTTAAGTTTCTTTGAAAACTTAATGCTAACTTCTCTAGCTTTCGCTTTAGTATCGCTCGTTGCCAAATCGCAATGATCAATATCATAAATGATAATATGATTTTTACGGATAACATTTGTCCCCAGAAGCTGGTTATTAAGCTGGATATACTAAAAGTAGGAACATAAACTAGAGTCAAAACCACACCAGAGAGCGCAAGGACAAAGAAACTGATGAATGCCCATTTTGAGAATGATTCTCCTGCCTTTCTGAGCCAGGAAGTGGGTTCTTCTTTCGGTATCATTAGCATTAAGCCGATTAATCCGCCAATCCAAATCGCAGCGCCAAGAAGGTGGATACTATCTAGAACAGTTGACCAAGCCCCACCGTAACTTGGATCAACTGAATGACCATTGAAAGCCAGACCTAGAACCGCTAATAACAGTGCATACAAACGGATGGGCTTCACGATCAAACCGATGATCACAAAGGAAACTTGAAGTAATGTTACCTCTACAAAATTGAATCGAAGAAAATCACGAAAAACAACATCAGCATACTCAAGTCGAGATAGCCGTAATTCTAATAATAGGCCAATTATGCTGAAGGCATATAGAATGCACGACAAGATGTTCCAAGATTTAATATCACCGCTTTTCTTGGCAATTACTCTGTGGAACCAATTCCCTCCAAGAAGCGAGAGGAGTCCTACATAAACAATCCAATGCGTGATTTGCAAATTGCCTATTTGATTCCATAAGGTATCTCGCGAGTATGTATTTATTGAGGTTACTTCTGTCATTTCTTCAACGGCAAAATAAATAGTATCCACTTTAACGTTATTGCCAATTCGCGGGTAGGCCAAGAGTGTATAAGTACCCGGAGATAATTTTTCCTTTAGTTTAAGCACATAATGACCAGGGGTTTTCTGATCCGAAATAGGCAAGTCGGTTTCTACTATTCGATCTTTATCATTTAGTAAAGCCAGATCAAGTTCAACCGTTTCGTTATACCATAACTTTATTGTTTCAGGAGAACTCTCAGTAATACTTCCATCTTCAGGGAAAGTGCGTTCCAATAATAATCGCTTAAATCTCTCTTCCGGAGTGGTAAGCGTAAGCTTAATTTCAAATTGGTATTTTTCTCTAAGAGCATGACCGTCTAGAGAAACCACATCGATATCCACTGAATACGTTCCTGACTGTAAATTATCTTGGAGTGAGACAGATAGATGTCGATTGTCATTTGGGTCTATTTGCGGGTTTCCAACTTGTACTTCATCTTGTTTTTCATTGCGCACAATAACTGAGCTGCGATGAATCTGTACAGGGTCTTTAAAATATAATTCTATCGTCGCCGGCACGAACTCCAGAACCTCATTTACATTCGGGCTTCGATTTTCAATTGGCGAATGTGCGCTTACCGATAGTGCTGGAATGACCGTCATTAAAAAAATAAACAATAGAAGTATGCGCTTTAGCACACTAAATCCCCCTCAACTTTATCCTAAATATTAAAAAAGTTAGAATCCACCTATTTAATGATGATGTCTAGGTACATAAAGTCCTCACCCGACAACTCGCTTAATTATATTACAGTTCGTAGTATAATTCGTGAATTTGATACTATTTCCTGCTGCTTATGAAATAAAAACTGACAATCCTTCAATGTCATCAACAAACAAAAATAAACCATTTGCATGGCAATAAAGCATGCAGATGGTTTATTTTTGTTTGTTCGAGTTAATTACTTTTATTTTTTGAATCGTCTTCCATTAAGTCTTTTGTTCCCGATCTAAATTCCCTAAGAGTCGTACCAATGGCCCTCCCTAGCTGAGGCAGCTTTGATGGTCCAAATATTAGCATTGCGATTATAATCAAAAGCAACAATCCGGTCCACCCTATGTTTAATGGCATGAAGATCCCTTCGTGTTAGATTATTTTAAATTCAGATACTTACGAACAACGCAGTAACATACATCAGCACAATGCCTAGCGTCAGACTAGCCAGGTTAACCCAAGATACTGCAGGTCTAGCGCTTTTTTGGGCTTCACTAATAATCATTTTACTGATGACATAAATCACTTGAACAATGGCGCCAGCACCAATTCCGAAGAATAGTGCTGCCAACGTACCATTAAATACGAATCCTCCAATCCAGGTTCCGATAATTGCAGGAGAACCGGCCACGATCGCCAATGACAAAAACGTTCTCCAAGTAGGCCGTTCCTTCAGAAGCGGCGATGCGATGCCAACGCCCTCGGTGATATTATGGAGCGTAAATCCGATAATTAAAAACGTTCCAAGCGCTGCCTCTCCGGTTGCAAAAGCTGCTCCGATTGCAAGTCCCTCCCCAAGGTTATGGAGACCGATACCTCCTGCGATTTTATAAGCCACTTGCTTGCCACTGCTTTTATTTTTGCGTTCGCTCGCTTGATCTAACGCTACTAAGAACAAGAAGCTCAATAGAGCGCCAAACCATACCAGTCCTTCACCTTGGAATATTCCAGGAGACGCCGCTCCAAGTTCAAGCCCCTCTTGAAAAGTGTCTATAAAGAGAAAAAACAGCAGTCCCACTGTAAGAGCTAGTACGCCTTGAATTCCTGTGGGCGAAAATCTGCGTAGGAACGGGAACCATAATAATCCTAATCCCACAGGCACTACTCCTACATAAAATCCGATTAATGCATATTGAGAAAATCGTTTTGCATCGGGAACAGGAGTAAGGGCTGCAATAGGGACCTCACCGGAAAATATCAGACCATTTGTTGTTATGACAGTCAGGGTATAGGGATCTCCTTCAACCCATCCATATGGGATCTTGATCTCGATCTGATCGAGACGACTTAGGGTTGCACTTGGATGAAAAGTAGCGTTCCAGAATGCATCATTAACAATAACCTGGGCGATCGTAGCAGTATCAGGCCCTGAGTTAAGCACCTTCACTGTAAATCCTTCATCGGTTAGAATTATTTTCTCGATGTTTAATTGTTCAATCGGCGCAACGGAGTCTCCCTTTATTCCAGTTCCTACATTAGACAAAACATAAATGATCAATACAAGAATGATTAGCGGTGCGATTCCCCAAATCCACGCACGAGAAGTCAGTTTTATTGGTCGCCTATTTAATTCTTCTTGCATGTCTTGTCCTCCCCTCTATACCTTCGCTTCGAAGAAACCCATCCAGCCAAGCTCCGCAAATTCGCTCTGATGAGCATGGAACATATATTTTCCTGGCTCGGGAAACACGACTTCTAAGATGCCGCGTTGACCTTGGCATTGCATGATGGTATCCGTAACCGTTGGTCGTGCTTCGGGGTCCGCTCCGACTTCGTAATAATTAAAAATGTTCGCATGGAGATGAAACGAGTTGATTAAATCAAATTCCGTTAGATTACTCAAATAAATACGTACAAGTTCGCCGACTTTTACTTCGATTGGCCAGGCTTGATATGCAAATGCATAACCATTTACGGTGTACACTTCATTGGCGCCATCAAGATCTAAATCGAACCCATTCATGACCATGTTGAATTCCCGTGCCGGTCTCCTTGGTTTCTTGGGATCGATAATAAAATTCCCGTACAGCCCTTTGTGTATATGTTTAGCAAGCGGCGGAATATGGCAATGATAGACGTGCATCCCAGCAGGTTTTGCTTCAAATTCGTAAACAAACTCGGTACCGGATTGAACGGGTTCTATGCCGTCCATATTCGTAGGGTGTATACCATGAAAGTGAATCGAGTGCGGATGCTTTGAACCATTCCAGAATTTGATCCGGACTATGTCCCCTTCTGTACATCTAATCGTTGGTCCCGGTATCGTATCGTTATATGCCCATCCTGAAAATTTAATCCCTTTGGCGATTTCCACTTCCGTATCCATTGCTACAAGCTCATACTCTCTAACGGTGCGTCCATCCGCACGGGTACTCAATTTGCCATAGTCGAAATCGGTTAGAGCATTTATAGCCGCCTCAAGGCCTTTAGTCTTCTCTGTTCCAGGGTCGTATCCGTGAGTCATCGTGCTATGCTTCTGGTTATTCAATACGGAATGAAGTTCATGCTTATCCATAGCTTTAGCAGTCTTTCCAAACCATGTAGAAGGATTTAGTATTGAGCCTCCAATTACCCCCAATGTTCCAATAGCTCCCCACTTAAGAACTTCTCTTCTCGATATAGGGCGTTTCGGATCAAATGCCATATTCTTTGACCTCCATTATTTTCTTGAGGAAAATATATTCTCCTTGCGCAAAATAATTTCTCCCGAAAATTATTATGGATAAGAGACAAAATGTTTACCTAGTGCAAATTGTTGATCAACATAAGTATATGATGGTTCACGGAATATGTAAATTATTGTTTTCCTGGATGCGTGATAAGACACAACTTTTTAAGTGATGCTCCAGCAGAGTGTAAATTAACGCCTTTATTCCATGATTCTAATCTCCAATGCAATTCATTCATTAAATGGGATCAACTTTCCATCTCTCTATGATTGCTCTTACGGCTCACCAAAACATCGGTCGTGCAGCACCTACGACCTGCTCTGTAATATCCGAAACCTTGAATGAATACATTCGAAGTGTAATTACCACAAGTACTAGGAGGATTATTTATGGCAGAAAGACCTATTGGAATTATTGTATCGGAGCCACGCCCTTTAGCAGGCCAAAGCAGTCGTTCGAGCGGCAACTTCTCGACTGTTTGGTTTGGAGGTGCGCACCAAATGCTCGTGGAAGTTACGGTCGACGGTCGGATTGATGATACGATCGTCTTCAAAATCGCGGAAGATAAGAGCGGCAGCGACCCTGTAAGAGCTGATAATGTACGGAACAACACAGAATTACCGTATATAGAGAGCAATTCGCTATATATTATTGTAAAACAGTGTCCGCCGAACAAAAATTTTAAGGTTACGATTAATCCTTATGTGAGTAAATAGATAGCGATTCAATGAATGAATAGCATTGTCTATTAAAGATCGATGATAATTAGGAGGAATAAAGATGAGCAGGCCTATAGCAGTCGTAGTTTCTAGTTTTACGGACTTAGCAGATCAAAGGAGCCGTGCAAGCGGTAATTTCTCAACAATATGGTTTGGCTCCTGCCATTCAATGGACATTGAGGTAACGGTTGACGGCGTATTAAATAATGATATTACGTTCGGCATGGCAATCGACATTAATAATGGCAACGATGAATTGAAATTTTCTAGTGTCAGAAATGGCTCTCGGTTATCCTATGTTTCTTCTAATACTTTCTATATTTGCAATGTGGCCCCCCTCATAACTCAACATAAAAATTTTACGGTAACAATCAAGCCCGTTTAAACGCTGTCTCGTTAAAAACAAAGGCGCCAGGTCAACTCTACCTGGCGCCTTTGTACTTCTCCCCAGCATTTGCAAAACGAGCTTTTACAATTGGATTAGCGTCATCGAAAGGTCTCGCCCCTGGTTCAAATATAAATTGGGTTATTACTTCGCAACTGCCGGCTTTCTGTTCTGGTTGATATTTATCGGGAATCGGACACATTCATTTTCCTACAAAAAATCAACTTGAAATCGCCAAAAAGCCGCGATATTAGCGACTACTTATCGATGTACGTTCTTGTTTTCCGACAATGTTCCTGTCGGTTGACAAGAACATTGTCCCATAAATAAGGGATCCTCTGACTGCCGCTACAGCCGGAGAATCCCTTATATAGTAACGTGCCCTATAGGCCGACCGAACAACTAAGCTGGAACGTAGGTCAACCTGATCACCTGCTCGCCAATTCGATCGCTTGCCACGAGGCGCAGCGGCGGCCGAGGACCGGCGAAGAACGGCTTGCCGTGACCCAGCACGACTGGATGGAGATAGAGCCGATACTCATCAACGAGACCCAACTCCGTTAGACTGTGCGCCAACTCCGGCCCGGCAACTTCAATCTCCCCTTCATACTGAGCCTTCAGCCGACTTATGGCCGCTTCGAGCTCCCCCTCGATCAGAGAAGCGTTCGGACCGACGGACTTTAACGTCCTCGACACCACCCACTTCGGTTTGCTTTGCCACGCCGCTGCGTATTCCCGTTCCGGCGCATCCCATTCATCATGCTCTTCGTCCCAATACCGCATGGTCTCGTACATGCGACGCCCATACAGGCTACCCGCTAGGCCGCGCACGTCGTCGATGAAATGACGGAATAGCACGGGGTCGGGCTGAAATGCCATGTGGTCGACGAACCCGTCCAGAGACTGGTTCAATGCGAAAACGATCTTTGCCATGCGACTAACTCTCCTCTCTGGTTTTCTAGCACATTCATCATCAGGATTACACGTTCTACATTTTATCATCTAACAACATGTCCGGTTTCTCATGGATTGCTAATGTTCACTTAGATTCATAACAAAACCTCCCATCTAGAAGCTATTAAATCTAGTTTACTTCTTATGGGAGGTTTTCGATGCTTAAATAGGGATCCTATTGCCGTCCCAATCCACAAAAGTTAATTGATCCTTTTGAAGCAAACACCATTCGATAACTGTCCTCACAAGACCTGGTGTAACAATGCGATCATCCCAAATTGGAGTTTGTACTCTCACCCAACCTAGACGAGAATAATTTTCTAATCCTCCAAACTCGATGCCCTTTACCACAATATGTGGTATTCTTTCCTGGTTAGTTTGTGCCACCTGATATGAAACTATAAATTTTTTATCTTCTGAAACGATACTTAGATTGATTCGTCCGTAATCTTCAGCATCTTGTTGGACATTCCAATAGTAAGTCCTGCCGCTATACATCAGCTTCCGTTTGCCCTTTGAATTAACTCCCATCGGTTTGTTCCCTCGCTAATATCATACAAATTCACATTCACTGTATATTCGAGGTAGCCCCAAAATATCCTGCTGGTTAGCGGAAGAGGCTGCCGATGTCGTCAGCAGCCTGATATCATTGCTATCGTTAGAAGTATTAGCCGTAGTAGGCATTTGCCGTGCCCAAATAACCCGAAATGTCCATATGCTGATGAAGTCACAACCTACACGTAAAGGAGCGGGATGTTTATTGGCGGAAATTGCCGTGTCCGGATTTATCGTGCACTCGGGGGATTCTGACTCTGATCATTCTCATAAACTGTACATTACTTCTTGGGATGGAGATCCCGTGCATGTACATGGATTCTCAGGGGATACCTCTTACAATGACGGTCACTCCCACCCCTATGCAGGCTGGACCGAACCCGCGCCAACCGGTGTCCCCCACGTTCACAGATATTTTACGAATACCGCTGTGGTGAACGGGCATTCTCATGTTATTAGAGGAGTCACCGGTCCAGCTGTCGCGCTGATGGGCGGAGGACATTATCATCACTTTGAAGGCGTTACAACGATCAGCGGGTCGCATCCGCATACCCATTCTTATCGTGGCAGCACCGGGAATGAAGTGTCTTCTATGTAAATAAATTAAACGCCCGCTGAGAATAGCGGGCGTTTGAACATTCGGACGGGTCCCTACTTCGTTACCTTACTGTAGTTCCGTTAATGATCTCGAAGTACGGGGCAAGCTTGGAGGCGAGCTGCTCAAATTGTTGCTGTTCTTCTTTAGTCAATTTCTCCTCATGTACGACCCCATTTTCATCGGTGATTTTCAGCTTTAATTGCACCAACTGCTTGGTCAGCTCCATATACGCCTTGAACTCATCATCCGTAAGCTTGCCCTTTGCTGTCTGAAGCATTCCCTCAATCTCTTGATAATCCTCCTGCGAGACGCCGTGCTGTTCAATGGTCGCAGAAGAGCCGAAAATATCATCAGCCAGATAGGAACTAGCAAGCGCTGCAGTAGGAACTAGAATTGCTATAGTGACAATGCCCGCAAGAATGCGTTTTTTCATGGGAGATCTACCTCTCTTTTCATTCATGTAGTGTTGATAGGACTGTCGGACACGTCCATACAAATCGGGTGGGCTTTGCATCGAATCTGCCACCTGGCGAAGCTCTTCACGCAATTCCTTGTCAATGGACAAACTCTTCTCCTCCCGTCAATTCGAATCGTTTGCGGAGTTCTTTCAGTGCCAGATGATGCCTGGATTTCACAGTGCCAACGGGGATTTGCAGAATGTCTGCGATTTCTTCCAGAGCATAGTCGTGAAAATAGCGCAGGATGACGACCACTCGTAGTTTGAACGACAGCTGGCGGACAAGGCTGAATAACTCATGTTGCATTTCAGACTGCAGGACGGCTTTGTCCGTCCAGTCGAACTGTTCGCAAGTCATCTGGCGGTTACGTTCAAAGAGGCGAATTCGTCGCCAGGCCTTTCTTTTCCAATCCTGGACAAGACGAACAGTCATCCCATGCAACCAGAACCGGAATGGCCGGCTCGAGTCGTAATTGTGAAACGACCGCCACATGCGCATGTAAACTTCATTCACGATGTCCTCAATGTCCTGTTTGTAGTAGACGAGAAAAGCAACCGTCCGATAAACGTCTTGGTGAGTCGCCTGATAGACAACCTGAAAGGCCGACTCGTCGCCCAACGTCGCTTTTTCTAGCCATGCAAGTAACTCTTTATCATTCATGGGGGCCCTCCTGAACATGTTACAACCCTTAATTCGCTCCCATGGGGAAAAAGGTTCAGTAAGAGAATAAACTTTTTGAAGATACTCGTCGGGACTTCACCGTTCTCAGCGCTGGCTTCATCTGAACGAGGAAGAAAAATAAAAACCACCGATTATTATGTATCAATCGGTGGTTTCCTACAAAGGGAATATCACGATGCCCACTATGTACATCGATATTCTCCATTCGTCAAAGCGAATTATATCCAGATATGAAATGAAGTTAAGCGACATGGTTGTTCGACTGTCGTCAGCATCACATAGTAGGCATCGATGCCGCAGTCCAACAGGCTGATCGTGTAACCGTGCTTTTTAAGCCGCTTGGAAAAAGCGGAGCAAATATGGAACATGATCGCCGCGTTCCAATCCTTCGTTCTCTACGGCAGCATATGCCCACTCCAACTCGTCTGCCATACAGACTTGTTACTCTTGTATAGCGGTTACAATACCATCATCGAGATAAATATAGCCATGATATTTATATACCCATTGCTCACTTATACCATATTTGGTAGTGGTTTTGTTGATATCATCAGGGCTCCCCCACTTAGAGTCTTCTACCTCTTGAGCCGTCATCCCAATTGCTGGTTCTTTTTTGGCAGCACGCTCAGCCGCTATCACTTCATATTTTATTGTTTCTCGTATTTCAGAATTGTATTTTTCCTTCATTTTTGTAATATCGTCTACTAATAAGCCATTGTAATTGCCGTCTATTTTTAATAGATATGACGCCACCGTTGAAGTATCTTTTTTTGATTCGTAATACTTTGCAGTAGCGTAATAATGAATAGCTGATATTCTTTCATCTGAGCCATCTCTAAGGACCGAATACGTTGTTTCATCTACCGCCTGCGCATACTTACCTCTTTTTACCATTCCAAGCAAATCATCCAGAACATTTATCTGGGATTCCTTTATCTGATCAGAAAGCACACCACTATACTCTTCCGGTATCTTGAACAAATACTCAATATAGAGTGCCTGATTCTTCTTCTTCTTCTGCTGCTGTTGAAGTAAAGCATAAGCATAATTTTGCAACACACTGTATGATGGATGTTCTTTGAAAAATCTGGAGTTCATTATTTTGGTATTTGCCTCAGAATAGTTTTGAGCGAGAATACTATTAGAAATTTGTTGTAATTCAAGTTCAATAGCTTGTCCATTGTCAGTTTTTTCGGTTTCCTGTTGTTCGGCTATAACGGTTTCCTGCGGTTCAGATATTACGGTTTCCTGTAAAGGCACCGGAGAATTTGTTGTGGTGCAACCGCTTAGTACAATAATACTTGCTAAACTTAAACCGATAATTTTTATTTTCATTGTGAACTCCCCTTTGTACCGCGGCGCGACTTCCCTCGCGAGGTGTGACGGCACGTAATCGCTGTTATGAAATTCTTCCCAAATTTATTGCATATTCATCGCTTCACGTACAAACTACGTTAACCCTTACCTAGTGCCTTCTTCGTTAGTGCTCTTTAACTAATATTCGACAATATAAATATTTTCCCTTCAACGTCTCCGATCCGTCCACTTCAAGAACTATAAGCCAGGATTAGAAGATCGGTTATGCTTATGTCATCTATTCCAAAGCAGCAACCTTGAGAACTTTCTCGACATTGCGAACCCCGAGCACTTTCGTGTTCTTTATTTTTTAAGAATTCAGGAACTTTTGAGGTGGTGTAGGGTCTACTTCCATAGAGAGGTGATGTCGTGGGGCTGGATTATTTAAAGTATGTGACAAGCGGAGTCGATCTGGATGCCGCATTGAATGATTTGATGAACGAATACGGAAACGATGTGTGGAATTTCGCCTTCTAGCTTATCCGTCGTTCGGATGCAGCAGACGATATCTGCCAGGAAGTTTTTTTGACGTTGTACGAGAAGCTTCATACCTTCCGCGGTGAATCCAGCATCAAAAGCTGGCTGCTCACCATCACACGTAACAAAACTTATAAATATAGAAGGAACGCGTTTTTTTCTAAAGTCGTTCTAATAGATTACATGACGCGAAAAGATACGGCAAGATCAGCAGAAGCGGAAGTGTTTGATCGGTTGGAAACTCGTCATATTTGGAGCAACGTGTTGAAGCTGCCGCTTCCTTACAGGGAAGTTCTGCTGCTGGAGGTACACTATCAGCTGACCGTTCAAGAAATGGCTAAGATGCTTGATATTGCTGAAGGAACTGTCAAATCACGATTGCACCGCGCACGCAAGAAATTATCGACGTTGTTACAGAGTACATCGAATGGAGGAATCGACCTGTGAAGGAGCAAGAACAATGGAATGAATCTCTCAGGAAATCCCCATTCGTAAAGCCTCGCTTCACTGAAAAGCTGAGGCAGGAGATTATCCATAAGGCCAAGGAAAAACCAAAGGCAAAAGCTCGTCTATTCCGCTTTGGGGCGGCCTTTGCGATTGTTATGTTTTGTGTCGGCGCGCTATTCGCTGCAGATTTGGCAAATATCTTTCCTAAGGAAACCGAATATCTCAAGCCGAATGGCTATAACAGGTCAGAGGAGGTTCGAACCGAATATAGGAGGAATGGTAAAGCGTTATTTCAGGTCTTTCCCGATCCCGATCTGATTGCAGGAGTTCGAAGAGGATATATGATACATTTTACGCAATCATTTGATACTTTTTTCGGGAAAACGCTCGCGATCGAGGCCTATCACCAGGAATCGGGAAAACAAGTTACCGTCTTAGCTCCTGAGACCATTACCGAACCAAGCCCGGGATATGAGAGCTTGGATCGATTCATAATTATGTTCAGTCTTCCTCTTGGCGGTACATGGAGATTCGAGGTCAAGTTGAACGAACGTTTCTACGGCGACTTTGTTTTAGAGATACGTGAGCCCTCGCCTTGGACGGAAACCGGTACTTTCGATATTCCTTATGGTGGTCCCGACGGCAATGCTAATAAATATGTGTTAGTTGGCGAAAAAGATAAAGTCGGATTTATCATTGGTCCATATCAAAACGAAAATGGCGAATTGCTCGATAAGGCACCTATTGTCGCTGGTAAAAGAAATAAATACATGTGGCATTTTTGGGGAAGTAAGGACGAATTCTCAGGCAGATTTAACATCATGGCCGTTAAAGAAGGCTCAACCCGGGAAATTGACATGATTAGTGGGACTCTTAGCGGTCCATTGAATGGCGCCGATGCTCTTACCCCATCCTCTATGGAATTTCCTGAGGCAGGGATATGGCGTTTAAACGCATATATCGATAACAAGTTATTTAGCAGTATTTATGTTAATGTACAACCTTAGAGATCGTTATCATTCAACTACTATTCGAGCTATCCTGCCTTTTAGTTCCGTGAGAAACGGCAGCCGCATTTCATGGTCGGCTGCCGTTGAGTATTTAATGTCCTTAACTTCCATTAGTCTTTGAGCTATTATGGTCCCGAACGTCGCTCTAATGCTTCTGATACCCTCTTATCCTCCGATAGATCGAGGAATCTTTCAAGAGCAGGAAAGGCACCAGACTCGGGTTATAATTACCTTCAATGATCCAAACCCGGCGCTTCCCGTCAATGCCTATATCAAACCCCACCTGCCTAAGCTTGGGGAAACGCTCGCCAAGCCGTTTGGCAGCCAACAGTGCGGTCCGATTGGCTTTGACCAGCATGCTTCGATTGCCGATGCCGACTTGCTTCAATGCTTCGGACACGGGAATAATGCGGCTGGGCACACTCGTGATGAGATACCCTTGCGAAGCCACTTTCGCGTATGAGCCCGTCACTTTCCAAGGAGAAGAAGCGCCTTTTCTTCGCTGCACCATGATTCGGATATCGAACGGTCTGCCCTTAATTTGAGCAAGCTGCAGCCGGCGCTGCACAACATAGCCCCGGGATCTTGTTTTTCCGTTGATCCATTTATACAATCTCCTAGTACCTTTTATCGTGCTCAATTTCTTTTCGTAATGAATTCGATATGCGTTTGCTTTATTGCGGTTAACGAATAGAATGTTCCGTCCAAAGCTGCCGCGTCGCGGCTTCAGCACGACGCCTTGATACTTAATGAGTAGCTTCTGCAATGCGTTCGAATTCAATAGCCGTGTTTCCGGCAATTGGGAAGCCAGAGTAGACGATGCATGCAAGATGCGATATTGCGTCCATTTGTCTCGTTTAATCGACACTGGAATCACAAGCCTTTAAGGAGGATTTACGGCTAGAGTTCAATGACATTTGTATGACTAGTAATCGTTGCTTTTAACGTTAAGCATTGTGACGGACAAAACGCAGCAGGTTCGGTGTCCGCTCTTCAATGACAAAGCCATTCCTCAGTAGACAAATTCTGGCGTTACTAACCCTTAATCCAACTTTAATTAACGGTGTGCAGGGCTCTGCGCTACCTATGATTTGGAAGTTGGTTATTTCTGCTGCTACATTATTGAAGAACAAAATAACAATGTCATCTCTAAATCTTACTCCCATGTCTATCAGCTCACTTTCTTGTTTGTTAATTCCATTAAATGCTGTTAGATCGTATATGGTGAGATATACTTGTCCGATACTTCATAAAATTTTTCATTATTCGAACGCCAAAGAAACCCGCAGCAACGGCCGCGGGTCTTACGCTCAATAGTAAAACGAATCAGTCATGTATTTATTAAGTATTTTCCTATCATTTGCGTGCACTCTTCCCATAACCACGCGGATAAAGTAGGATCGTCAAGCATCCTGTTCCCTTGTGTTTTTTGTTTCCGTACATAATAATCGCCACTCAGTTTAGTATTCGTTTCCGCCAAATAAACTAATGTTTCTGCTCCCTTTTCTGGAGTCGCAAGAAATGGCGAAAAGACTGTCTTTAAAATATTAGCGTAAAAACCCATATATCGACCAAAATCAGAGCTGATGATTCCAGGGTGAAAGTCCGCAAACTCAATTGAATATCGTCTGTGATACTCCCTGAACAACATCCCCGTTATAAGTTTGCTTCGAGCATAAATCGCATGAGACCGCAACCCATTCGTCCTTTGCCAATCTCCCTTGTTTAAGGACGCTCCTTTATGAGAGCGAGAGGAGGTATTCACAATCCGTCCATTTCCTTCCAAATGCGGAGTTAACATCAGAGTCAGCAGAAATGGAGACAGTGTATTCACTTGAAAAATAGGTTCATTGCCATCCACGGTTAATCCACTCTCTGTAGGAATTCCTCCTGCATTATTCGCCAATACATCGATTCTAGAAAAATCATTTAGAAGTTGATTGGCTAGACTCCTTACACTGTTTAGATTAGTAAAGTCAGCTGTGTATGGCTTGACCCCTAATTCCTTGGCTATCTTCTCCGTACGTCCGATTGATCTCCCCACCGGTATCACGCGAGCTCCGCATTCAAATAGCTTTCTAGCCGCGGCAGCACCAACGCCAGAACTTGCGCCAGTCACAACAATAACTTTTCCCTTAAGTAAGGTCATCCGTTCCTCCCACTTAGGACAGCACGCTGCTTAATAAACTTTCGATCTGTAACTGAGGTGAGGAGAAAATCTGCAACACTGGAGCGTGAGATCCTCAATTTGGAAGGCGTCTTTAGAGAAGACGAAGGGACATATTTATTTTTATCGGGTTCATCGGTTAAAGCTCCAAAATAAGCAATCGTCCACTCGAGATTACTTTCGACCACAACTTTTTCCGCTGCGCCCAAATCGGCAAAATCTTTACGAAAAAAGGTATAGCCTAGAAATTTAATGAAAATGTTTGCATAGCTTAAGGATTCGCCTGCGCCATAGGCCATCAACAGCGATAATCGTTTAATATGATTAACTTTCATAGCTTGTACGACCGAACTCATTGCCCGATTTAAAATCTTTCCTCCATTCCCCTTTACAACCAATCCGTTTCCTAACGCAGAAATAACCGCATCATGTCCCCTCATAGCATCCTGCAACTTATGTTGGTCTTCCAATATATTGCCGATTACAACCTTTAGATTGGGGTGACTTAAATCAAGCCCATCCGATCTTCGTACAAATGCCGTCACCTCATGTTTATCGGATAGGGCTTGGTTAACAATATGCCTGCCTACTCCTCCGTTTGCACCTACCACTAATAGTTTCACTTGAATCTTCTCCTTCTTATTTGTTTATGTAGATACTCGCTTACCCGACAATTTCGATGAAATCATACCTGTCTTTGCTTTACCTTCTAGGGTGTTACCGTTAACTGTCACATCAAAATTAAGGTTTAATTTCATGGGTTTCTTCACCTGTTGCTTCCACTTCAATCTGTTTCCGATAATCTCTGTATCTTCTAAGATAGAAACATCTGTTTCATCATCGTCTGCAGTAGCCGTGCCATGAAGTTTATTGTCTCTCACCTTTAGCTCATAGGTCACATGAATTTTACCAATCGCAGTCGAGATTACAACTTTCCAAATGCCATCCATATCTGATTGATGCTTGCTGCTCCCACCCATCTGATGGTTGGATTCCCCTTCCTCCTCGCCTGCATTCGAATGATAATCAACAGGTAAGGCGCCCGAATTCCTCCAAACCGTTCCTCGTTTCTCATACTGGAATAGCTTTTCCACTTCATGAGCGATCCTTGGACCAAACTCTCTATCAACAACATAGATTGCAAGATCTAAGCCAGAGGTTACTCCAGCGCCAGTAATTAAATCTCCATCGTCCACAACTCTAGCATGAACAGCATTTGCGCCGCTTGCGGATAGTAAATCCATTCCCATATGATGGGTAACAACGTTCCTGCCTTCCAGTACACCTGTCATGGCCATCAGCATAGAACCGCCGCACACCGATGTCACTAAAATTTCCGGGTCGCTTATGGCCTTTTGGATGAGTTCTCCCAACTCCGTTTCAGAAGCCTTTTTCAATCTCATGGGAATGGAGTCGGGGTCTCCCTCAATTAACGACCCTGCCGCACCCGGCAATAAAATAATTCCCTTCTTTGAAAGATCTAACTTCCCTTCAACCTCCATGGGGTAATTATTAACGCCGCTTCGAATTAATTTGTGGCCATCGACACTTACAAACCGAACGTTAATTTCCTCTTTCGTTACTTGGCTCGCTGCAACAAATACTTCATAGGGGGCGACGACATCCAATAAATCAAACCCGTCAAATAAAACGACTTGAATGTTCATTTTTACACCTCTCTTAATAAAAATATCAATTAAGCTATATTATTCGGACCGGACCGTCCGGTTCTTTTTGATTATAACATGATAATTATCTATTTTCCCTTTAAAATATGACTGCTTTTCAACATCTTCACGAAGAACGATACGAATAGCCGTTTTGTAAAGTCCGAATAGCCATAGGGCGTGGTTCAAGCTCAAAGAACAATCCTTCATCGCGAACCTTTAATGGTCGAAGGATTGTTCTCGTCACCTAGCTGAGATTGAATATCCGCAAGCTGTCCGCTTCCGTATGCTCGAGGATTTCGATATGGAATTCTAGGTTATGATTATTTGGTGCCGGTCATGGCGATGCCTTGGGTAAAATACTTCTGGAAAAAAACATATAAGAAAAAGATCGGTAAAAACGTAAGCACCATGCCCGCGCTAAGCGTGTTCCATTTGATGTCGTATTGCGTGCGCGCGATCGAGGTCAACGCCAGCTGAAGCGTCTTCATATCCGCGCTGTTCGTGACGATGAGCGGCCATACTAGATCGTTCCATCTGCCCATGAAATCAAGCACCATCAGCGTGCTGATCGCCGGCATGCAGAGCGGAATGAACACTTTGGCGAAGATCATCAGATCCTTGGCCCCGTCGATGCGCGCCGCCTCGATCAGATCGTCGGGAATGCCTTGCGCGAATTGACGAATGAGGAAGATGCCGAACGGGCTTGCCAGCCCCGGAACGATCAAAGCCAAGAACGTATTGATCCATCCCAAGTCGGACAACAGCACGAATACCGGAATGAGCGTGATTTGTCCGGGTATCATCATCGTGGCGAGCACGAACAGGAAAAGCGCCCGATTGCCCTTGAAGCGATACTTCGCGAACGCGTAGCCGGCCAGGCTTGAGAATAGCACCGCCAGAAACGTCCCCGCGACGGCATAAATCATCGAGTTCCCGAAATAACGGAATATGCCGCTTTCGTTGATCAGCTCCGCGTATCCGCTGAACGTCAGAGGCAACGAGAACAACTGCGGCGGATAGGTCAGCGCTTGTTCGTACGTTTTGAACGAAGTAGCGAACATCCATACGATGGGGAACAAAGAAGCTATGGCGCCTATCAACACGAATACGTATAATGCGAATCGGATCGCGCGGATTCCGAACAGTTGATTCACGGTGAATCCTCCTCTCTCCCCAGCCAGCGGAATTGAAGCATGGTAAAGCCGATCAGAATGACGAACAACACCCATGAGATCGAGGATGCATAGCCGATCCGCATATCCCGAAACGCCGCTTGCCAGATATAATAGCCGACGACCTGCGTTTTGTGCATCGGTCCGCCTTGCGTCATGACGTAGATGGCGTCGAAGCTCTGAAAAGCGCCGATCAACCCCAGTATCATCAGAAACATGATGATCGGCTTCATCAGCGGCAGACGAATATGATACAGCTCCCGCCAATAATTCGCGCCGTCTATCTTCGCGGCTTCCCTGACGGCTCCCGGCATGGCCAACAGCCCCGCGGACCAGACCGTAATGTTGTAGCCGAGCGTCTTCCAGATGACCATCATGATGATGCTGACCATCGCCAGCTTAGGATTGCCCAGCCAAGATTGCGGCTCTAGTCCAACCAACGACAGCGCGTAATTAAGCACGCCGAAGTCGGGATTGTATATCCAGGAAAAGATGAGTCCCGCGATCGTGATGGATAAGATGACGGGGAGAAAATAAAAGACCCGCATCGCCTTCTGCATCGCGAACCAGGATTCCGTTATGATCAGCGAGATCACCAAGGAGAGCAGGAGCGCCGGTATCAGGGAACCGAAGCTGTAATAAACGGTCTGGCCCAGCGACGGCCAGAAATATCTGTCGCTCGCGAACAGTTCCTTGAAGTTCTCAAGTCCGATGTACTCCGATTGATCCGGATTCACGAAATTATAATCCAGAAAGGAAAGCCGCACCGCCTGGAGGATCGGGTACACGGTAAACACGCAGAGTATGATAAGCGACGGCGCCAAAAAGAAATAAGGCGTCGGATTGATTTTGATCTTGCGCCGAATGCCGCCTGCCGCAGGCGTTGGGCTTGATTCTTGCTCCTTCATTCTGTAACCCCCTGACTTTGAACATAGGGCGGAAGAATAGGAACGCCTATTCATCCGCCCGCTTGTTCGCTTTCGATATACCCGCTTATTTAGGCAGCTTGTCGATGATGTCTGATTGCGTGATTTTCACCAGGTCCGAAAGTCCGGCTTTGTTGTCTTTGTCCGTCATGACGATTTCCTGCAAGCCTGAATTCATGATGTCCCAGCTCCACTTCCCTTGGTCAAGGAACGCGTCGAACGAGCGCGCGTATTCCATTTGGCGCTGCACGGTCGCGATCATCTCCGACGGCTTCCAGTTCGCATCGCCGGTCGCGGCCTTCCACGCCGGGAATCCAGAGAAGTCCGAACCACCGTAATCCGCGAGCTCGAGCGACGTCGACTGGCCGGATAATGCGGTTTTGATGATGTCCCACGCAATATCCTTGTTCTTCGATTGCGACGAAATGACCCAGCCGCAGGCATTGGACCATACGCTGTGCGTATCTCCAGCAGGAACAAGAGCGACGTTGTAGGCCAGATCGGGCTTGGCGGAGAATGTCGAGAAGTTCCAGGCTCCGTCGAGGATAATGGCCGATTTCTGGTTGGCGAAAGCCTCGCGGTAGCCTAACCCCCCTTGCAACCCGGGGGGAGGAGAGACGTTAAACGTTGACACCATATCCTTGAGGAATTGGACGGCATTCTCGCCTTGCTCCGAGTCGAACAATGCTTTCGTCGGCTGCGTCGGATCGTCGAACGTCTCGCCGCCGTTGCTCCACAGATGGCTCAGGAATACCCGTACGTATTCGTCAGCCTGGAAGCCGTATTGAGTAATCTTGTTGCCGTCCTTTTTGGTCAGCTTCCCGGCGCTTGCCGCCAAGTCCCCCCAGGTCCAGTCGTCCGTCGGATACGCGACTCCGGCATCGTCGAACATCGTTTTGTTGTAATACATGATTTGCGGCTGAATGATCGGCGCCCAGTTATAGATGTTATCCTTGTACATGCCAAGGCTCGCTTCGTAGAGCTGGTCCGCCGTGATACCGTCCTTCTCCATCCTATCGCCGATCGGCACAATCATATCCTTCTCCACGTAGGAAGGGATGTCGGGATTGGCCACGAAGAATATATCGGGTGCGTCTCCGGACGCGTATTGCGCAAGCAATCTTTCATTGTAGCCGGTCGGGAGAAACTCCAGCGTGATGTTTACGTTCGGATTGGCGTCCATATAGTCCTGAATGGCTTTATTGTTGACGTCGATTTCGTTCTGGGCGGGCGTCCAGGCCATGATTTTGATATTGACCTTATCGCTTTTGCTTCCCGTATTTCCGCTGCTCTCTTCTTCATTACTTCCCTTACTGCAGCCGGATAACACGAGGCTGACCAACATCATGGCAATCAGTAGCATTCCGATGGTTTTCCCTTTTACATGCATCGACACTGATCATCTTCCTCCTGTAGTGAAGCATGATTGGTATAGCGCTTTCATATATGGGAGTGGAAAGAGAAGTGCGACTATCGCGCCGTCTCCACTTTCACTCTTTCCCCTTTTTCATAGGCGCGGATGGCTGCGTTCGCAATCACGAGCGCACGATGTCCGGCGCGGGCATGCACGGGTGGCTGCTCCCCTGCAAGGAATGCCTTCAGCATTGCGTCGACGTGTTTATCCATCGATTGATGAAAGCTGCGCTCTGAATCGTTGAAGTACCCCGCTTCCCAACTTTCGCCGATTTCGCTCCCGGCCGGATGGAAGGTATATTTTTTGACCGTATCGTGGATGACTGCCCGTCCCTTGGTTCCATCGATCTCCAGCCGATGGGTATCCGGGTAAGCGTAGGAAGAATCGTACGTTCCGATCAGGCTGCCAACCGCGCCGCTGGAAAATTTAAGCGCAAGCGCCATCGTCCGGAACCCGCCTCCGGTCGCGTCGGTCATCTCCGCCGATACCGCTTCTATAGGACCGCACAAATGCTCCAGCGTATCGAAGCCGTGGCACTGGGTCTCGATCAGATTCGCATGGGGATGCGAGCTTGCGCCTTCGCCGCCGAATCTCCACGACGCGAACGTACACTGTCCGAGCCGGCCCGCATGAATCGCTTCGCGGGCGAGCACGACCGGCTTGGCATAACGGTGATTGAAGTTGATCCCGAAGAACAATCCCCGCTTATCAGCCTCGTTGATCAGAATGTCGGCTTCCTGGAGCGAGAACACGAGAGGCTTCTCCACGAACAGAGACACGCCCGCTTGAATCACTTGCAGCGTCGTTTCGTAATGGCCTTGATTGGGGAGGGAGAGACTGATCAAGTCAGGCTGCTCCTTCTCGATCATGACGAGCAAATCCGTATACGGCTTCGCGCCGTATTGCGCCGCGTTCCGGCTCGTTTTTACCGGATCCCGGCCAACGATCGCGCAGAAGTCCACATCGTCGCGGGATGAGAAGATTCTGGCATGCTGCCTTCCCCATCCGCCCGACCCGACTAAGGCTACCTTAATAGCTGCATCGTCCTTCATTGCTCGATAATCACCTTTCCGGTGTTGCCCTTGAAAAATATCTCATAAGCTTTCTGCAATTCGCCAAGGCTGTAGCGGTGCGTAATGATCGGCCGCAAGTAATCCAGATGCTCCTTGATCAGCTCGTGATTGGCCTGCAGATCCTCGTATCTGAAATATTCGCTGCCGAGCACGGTACGCTCCGTCGCGATCAGATCCTCGGACACCTTCAGATTAAGGGCTTCGCCATGCCCCACGCATACAAGCGCTCCCGGCTTGCGCAGCGACTTCAGCATGATATGGCGCGCTTCCGTCTTGCCGCTGGTATCTACGGCAAGGTCGAAGCCGTCCAGGCCGGAGGATCGCGTGACGTCCGTCAAGCTTTCGCGGGATAGATCGACCGGTATCGCTCCCAGCTTTGCGGCCAAATTCAGACGGTATTCATTATAGTCTGTCACCAGGACCGGGATATCGCCGAGCAACAGTTTCATCATCGCCGCGACGCCAAGCCCGATCGGTCCGGCGCCGGCGACGACGGACGATTGAATGACAGGGATGACCTTTTGGCCCCGCTTGATGGCATGGCCTCCGGTTCCCATAATATCGAGCAGCATCGTAGCTTCCGTTAAGGGCAGAGATGGATCCGTCTCAAAAAAGACGTTTTCGTTCACGGTTATATAGGGCGCGTAGCCGCCGTCATGCGAGAAGCCGTAATCGGCCCTCTTGTTCAGGCACAAGTTGCTGAGGTCGGAGACGCAATTGCGGCAGCTGCCGCAATATCCCATCAGGAACACTACGCCCTGAGCGCCGATTGGCGTCTTCGTTCCGGGACCGGCTTGCGCCACGATGCCCGCCGCTTCATGGCCTGGCACGATTTCCGTGCCGTGCTGGAATTGCCAGCGGTCCGAACCGCACAGCGCATTCGCCTTCACGGCTATCAGCAGCTGCCCGGGTCCCGGCGACGGGATCTCCTTCTCGCCATATTCGATTTTGCCTTCGCCAACGAACTTCGGAACCGTCATCATGCGATCCAAATTAGATTGATTCATAGTTTGCAAACCTCGTTTGTGTTTTGTGTTTGATAATTCCGCTTCGCGTAAGATCGTCAGCCCTATTATTCGAAGCTTGCTTCGGTGATCTCTTGACCGTAAAATATCGCGGAGTCCACGATTCGTCTAATGCGTTCCAGCGGAACCTTGGGACGGCGATCGAACGTCAACAGTCCGTTCGTCTCCTGTTCCACATCCGTCAGTTGCGTGTAGCAATAGCCCTGTACAACGCCGGACCGCTCGAACGAGCCCAGTATCTCCTCCAGCTTCGCCATAAATTGTTCGTCGTCCGAAGCTCCCGTGTAACCCCAGCCGCCCGTGCCATACTTCTGATACCTGATGCCTCCGCATTCAGAGACGATAACGGGCTGGCCCGCATAATGAAACTCGCCCACGGACATCTTTCGGTTATAAGGAATGCCCGCCATAAGAGACTCGACGGAACGATACCGGGAGAGGAGCGTTTCTTTATTCGAATCGTAGTCGTGCAGGCTGAACAGATCCGTTTTCACCTGTTCCCAACCGTCGTTCGAGACGACGGGTCTTGTGTAATCCAGCGATTTGGTCAAATAATACAAGGCCATCGCATGATGCTGCTCGCATTCGACCGTCTGGATGTTCGGCGCGCCGAAGCTTTCATTCATCGGTACCCATACGACAATGCAGGGGTGGTTATAGTCGCGCACGATCACGTCATGCCATTCCCGCATCATTCTTCGCACCGTCTCCGCCGAAAAGTCATACGCGTTGGCCATCTCCCCCCATACCATTAGGCCAAGCTTATCGCACCAATACATGTAGCGGGGATCTTCGACCTTCTGATGCTTCCGTACGCCGTTAAAGCCCATCTCCTTCGTCAGCTCAATATCCCGCCGGATCGTGTCGTCGCTTGGCGGCGTCAGATTGCCGCCCGGATAATATCCTTGATCCAGCACGAGCTTCATAAAGACGGGTCTGTTATTGAGGCAGAACCGTCCGTCCTCGATGGATACCTTGCGCATGCCGAAGTAGCTCGCTACCCGATCCGTCACGCTTCCGTTCTCCGACAATTCGAATTCAACCTCGTACAAGTTCGGATGGGAAGGCGACCAGAGCCGATCCTCTCCGCAGCCGTACCATGAGCCCAACCCGATGGCGCGGTTCTCTTCTTGTCTGCGAACGACAAATCGTTCTTCCGCCACAAGCTCGCCGTCATACTTTATAACGGTTCTCATCGTAAGCTGCCGATGCTCTGCGTTCTTGAACGTATAACCGATACTGATTTCGTTTCGTTCGATATTCGCGCTGAAGGTCACATGGTCCAGTCGCGTTTCCGCCACGGCTTCCAGCCATACCGACTGCCAGATCCCCGTCGTTCGCGTATACCAGATCGCTCGCGGTTTCTCTTCCCAATATTGCTTGCCTCTCGGGATGTGCGTGCTGCTTCCGGGATCGTACGCTCTGACGACCAGCAAATTGGTGCCGTTTGCCAGCAACTCCGTAATATCGGCCGAGAAGGGCGTATGTCCACCTTCGTGAGTTACGGCGAGTTTGCCGTTCACCCAGACATCCGCTTCGTAATCCACGGCTCCGAAATTGAGGATGATTCGTTTGCCATCATAGGAGTCTGGCAAGCTGAAATTCCGCCGGTACCAAACCACGTCGTGAAATCCCATGTCCTCCACGCCGCTCAGCGGACTCTCCCATGCAAAAGGCACTTGGATGACCTTCGTAAAATCGCGCTCGCCTTCCTGCCACCGTTCCTTCAATCCGACGGACTGATCGTCGAAGTCAAACGCCCAGGCCCCGTTCAGGCTCATCCATTCGTCTCTTCTGAATTGCGGCCTCGGATAGTCCGATCTGGGAATTTCCGCTAACATATCTCTACTATTATTTCTCTGTTCATTCGATGCTGCTCTAGATTCCGAGTCCATGGCCACCCCCCCTTTTTTTTCACAACCCTTTAGCAGAGCTGATTCTGCATGGAAATTAGTAGCGCTTACATGAATAATGATATAATATCGATCAGGAGAATCCTTGCATATTCCTATTATCCTCTTGTCAAAAACACTTATCACATACCATGAAAGGGTGGACGTATGTATTCGAGCGGAAATGTCCCAAGCCATCATGTATGCCCTTACATTCGATTATGTTACGTGTTTGAGCGATCGACTTTTTTCCAGGGACCCAGGCGACTGTTGGACTATTTGTTTCTGTACATGGAGAAGGGCCGCTACGTGCTAACCATTGAGGGGGTGGAATATGAGTTGTTGGAAGGTGAATTCGCGCTGATTCAGCCTGGGCAGCTGTTTACGACGCATGGCTTCGGGGATTGCGTCGTTCCTAACGCGCATCTGGACTTTTTTTATAACCCGCTTCGGGAGAAGAGCTTCGTCACGACGCCCGGCATGACCGTTCTTAACAAATACACGCGCCTTGCCCAGCCGGGACTGGACGTGCTTGGTCTGAAGAGCATGCCGCCGGTCTTCGCCCCGGACAACCCCAAGAAGATGAAAAACACGATTCTTCAAATGGTCGAGTTTCACAAAAGCAACAATCTGGCAAGCATTCTCAAGGTGCAGCAGCTTGCTCTGGATTTGCTCGCGCAATTGATCGAGAACAGCTCTCAGCGGCCTCCGAGCGACTATATAGAGCATCGGTTCAAGGCGAAGATGGAAGCTTATCTGTCTTCCAATCTAACCGAATCGCTCAGCATCGCGGAGATGGCGCATTACGTGGGCTATTCCGAATCGCATTTTTGCCTCATCTTCAAAAAGGTGTTCGGAGAGTCGCCCCATCATTATTTGGTCCGCATGCGGATCATGAAAGCCAAGGAGCTGTTGCGGACGACGGAGCTTCATCTGGAGGTCATCGCCCAATATTGCGGCTTCGCTAACGCCTCCCACTTCTCCAAAACGTTCAAGCTTCATGCGGATATGACGCCTACGCAGTTTAGGCAGAATGCGTCGGCTGAGATGGATGAAGTGTAGTCCCCCCTTAAGCGTAAAACCGCGCGAAACCATCACGAAACGATGGAACGCCAAATACGCCTTGACATTGGCGTCAAGGCGAGGTTGAATCCGTTGCTTCAGGGCAGACGGCAATCGGACGGCAAAGGGGGCGACTAAGGGACCCGCTTATTCAAAGCAGCATCATCCGTTTGTTGAGGATTATCGGCTGGTGGCCTTTACCGAGCAATACTGGTGAGGACAGCCTGGTTGATGATGGCTTCTATGCCGAACTCGGCGCGCTCCGTGTAGGAGTCATCATCGAGCAGCCTGCCGATGTGTGCCAATCCGGGATAATCGTCCGGGCGAATTTGGTCGCGGCGACTGTTTGGGCGAGTGACCTGCTCCTCTTCCACTAGGCCAATGATTAGGCAGTGCAACGCAACGCTCGCACGTGCGGCGACGACATCGCTCACGCCCAACTCCAAGAACGCGGAGATCATCACCTCGGCGAAATGCAATGCGTTGACATCGGCGGTGTGAGTGCCGCTGACGACGCGTCCGCCGTCGCGATGAGAAAGCATTGCGCGACGCAGTCGCCTGGTAACCTCTGCAATCCGCTCGCGCGCGTTCTCGGGAAGGTCGTTGAGAGAGAGCTCGCCGAGGATGACCTCGGCCATCAGTTCAAATAGGCGGGCCTTGCTTTCCACCTGGAAGGACACCGAGTTCAGGTGCAGTCCCATGCGCTTGGCGACACCGCGCAACGTGACGGCCTCAATTCCCGCCTCGTCTAGCATGGCGAGTGCCTCACGCACAACGTCGTCGCGGTTGTGACGCTTCTTTATCATTGCGTTTCCCTCCTCTGGGCTGCTCATTCGCGGTCTCTTTGACTACGGGTGCTGTGTCGACGATACCGGGGCTCGCTGGCGAGCGCACTCTGATACGCGGATGGCGCGGCATCATCCCGCCTTGGAGCCAAGACTTTGGAACCAAGACGCCAGCCGCGCGAGCGGGCGCGCTCCTGCCAG
Organism: Cohnella boryungensis; assembly: GCF_042651945.1. Lineage (NCBI taxonomy): Bacteria > Bacillati > Bacillota > Bacilli > Caryophanales > Paenibacillaceae > Cohnella > Cohnella boryungensis. The sequence goes on from NZ_JBHSED010000065.1 coordinate 225,787, forward strand.
AAGTCGGCATATCGTCCACCGGCGTCGATCAGTTCCTGGTGGGTGCCGCGCTCGACGATCACTCCATGCTCGAGGAAGACAATCTGATCGGCAGCGGCGATCGTCTGCAATCGGTGGGCGACGACGATGAGCGTACGGTCTGCGGTGAGCGCGTTAAGAGCTTCCTGCACGAGGGCCTCGTTTTCCGCATCAAGCGCCGCGGTGGCCTCGTCGAGGAGGACGATCGGTGCGTCCTTGAGGATCGCGCGGGCGATCGACACTCGCTGGCGCTCGCCGCCGGAGAGGGCGCTGCCGCCCTCTCCGACCTGGGTATCCAGTCCGTGGGCAAGACGGGTGGCGATTTCGTCGACTCGGGCCTGCCGGATCGCTTCGTTCAGTTCGTCTTCGGTCGCGTCGGGGCGGGCCATCAGGATGTTATCACGAATGGTGCCGGAGAACAAGTAGACATCCTGGAACACGAACGACAGTTGGCCCATCAGTTGCTCTACGGGCATGGACCGCACGTCCTCGCCCGCCACCTTTACTGTGCCAAGACCGGCGTCCCAGAACCGGGCGACGAGTCGGGTTATTGTCGTCTTGCCCGATCCGGAGGGTCCGACCAACGCGGTCATCGTCCGAGGCGCTGCGGCAAACGTGACGCCATGGAGGACCTCACGGTCGTCGTAGCCGAACCGCACGTCATTGAACTCGACCGAGGGTTCGCCGAGTGCGACCCGTGCAGACGGCTCGGAGAGCGGCTCCGTGCCTAAGACGACGTCCATTCGGTTGAGGTTGTTGCGCACAGTGCGGACGGCCCCGCCCGCTGCGGCTCCCTCCATGAGGGGCTGAACGAAGCGGGTGGCGAGAATCAACAACGCGACCAGTTCGACCGGTCCAATTGTGGCCCCAGCGGTAAGAGCGATGCCGGTGAGCAGGATCGCGGTGAATGCGGCCTGAACGGTGAGGCGGAAAATGCCGTCACCGATCGCGCCGCCCCAAGTGATCATGGTGTTGTCCGCCTTGCGCTGCATGACGAGGGCGTCGTCAAGGAGCTTGTACCCCTGGGCGGTGCGGCCGAAGGCGCGGAGTACCGGCTGCGTCTGGGCGAACTCGATCAGTCTGTTCGCTGTGCGCGTGTTGGCGCTGTGCGTGCGCCGGTCGACGAAATCTACAATGGCAACGGTACCCTGGTAGGCCCCCCACACGATCGGTGCGGCGATTAAGGCGACGAAAGCAAGTCGCCACTCGAACATGAACATCAGGGCAACGACCACGGCCGGGGTCACGAACGCGTTAACCAGCATCCCGAGCATCTGGGTCGGAAAGCCGGTGACGTTGAACACACCGGCGCTGGCCAGCCGGGAAACAGAACCGACCTTCTCGGCGTTGAACCAGCCTAGCGGGAGCTTTGAGATGTGGTCTCCCAGGCGCTGCCACAGGTGCGAAGTCAGCGCTACCGACGAGGTCAGACCGAGCAGTTTGGTGCGGTAGTTGAGAACGCCGAACCCGATGAGGATGACAGTTTCAATCCCGACCCATAGCCAGAGTCGGGAGAATTCGCCCTCCAGCAGTGCTTGGATAAGCGGCACAAGCAGGCCGAACGCGACGCCTTGGAGAACCGCGCACACGACGGTTAGCGCTATCAGCAGGCGCAGGGCAGGCGCGTCCTCTCCCATCACCCGAAGCATTCGACGGATCATAGCTTCACCTCCGCCATCGAGTCCGTGGCTGAGTGCACTTCGGGATGCCAGGACATCGACCTCTCGTGTTTTGTCCACAGTTGGGCGTAGGTACCTCCTTGCGCGAGCAGGCTCTCGTGCGTACCTCGTTCGACGATGCGTCCACGATCAACGACGGCGATCTGATCCGCGCCCTGGATCGTGGACAGCCGATGTGCGATGACCAGCAGAGTACGCCCGGCCGCGAGCGCGGAGAGAGCGTCTTGAATGAGCGCCTCGGACTCCGGGTCGGCGAACGCGGTCGCCTCGTCGAGAACGAGGACTGGCGCGTCGGCGAGCAACGCTCGGGCGATCGAGACTCGCTGCGCCTCGCCGCCGGAGAACAGCGCATCCTCGCCGACGACGCTGTCATATCCGCGTGGAAGCTCGAGGATTCGGTCGTGAATCTGGGCCGCGCGGGCGGCGTCCTCCACCTCGGCGGTCGTCGCGTCGGGTCTTGATAGGCGGATATTTTCCATCACGGAGGCGCTCAGCAACTGCACGTCCTGGAACACGAAAGATACGTGTCGGTACAACTCGCTAGACGCGATGTCGCGCAGATCCACGCCTCCGAGAGTGATCTGGCCGCCGTCGGGGTCCCAGAAGCGCGGGATCAGCTTCGCGATCGTCGTCTTGCCTGAGCCCGAGCGACCGACCAGCGCCGTCGTCGTCCCCGGTTCCAGCCGAAGGTCGACGCCGTCCAGTGCGGCGTGCTGCCCGTCATAGCTGAACCGGACATCATCCAGTGCGATCGTCGCGTCTTTAGGCACACGAGGCGCGTCCGACTCGGGCAGAGTCTCGGTGGCCAGCAGAGCGAGGACCCGTTCACTCGCCTCCGCAGCCTGTGTCGTCGCGGTCGCGCTGAAGAATAGCGTCATGAGAGGGCTAGTCACTCCGAAACCGAGCAGCGCGAACGGGATCACCTCGACCGGGCTAATTAATCCAGCCCCGGTCAGGGCCGCGCCCGCGGCGGCGATGACCACGAGTGCCGCCAGTGGGGCAAGCACGACCTCCGCGAGGGCGGCGGATCGCAGCGATCCGCCGATGACGCCCCCCATAAGCTCCATGAATCGCTGTGTGGCATCCAGGAACCGTCGGTAGGCGCGTCCGGTCTGCCCGAAGGTCTTCACCACGCTGATGCCCTGCACGAACTCGACCGCGGTTCCGTTGATCTCGCCCATGGCAGTGGAAGAATCGGCCATTCTGGGCCGGATCTTTGCAATTTGCACACCGTACAAGCCAATTCCCACCAACAGCGGCAACATCACGAACAGCGACATCGCCCAGTCGATGCTGAACAGGTACGCCATCGTAACGACGGGCACTACCACGCCGTCGACGATCTCCAGCCCCGTGTGGGCTACCAGATGGTGCATGTGCATCACATCGTCCGAGACGCTCTTCTTGACGCTTCCAGAGGTGCGCGCCGTGAACCAGCCCAGCGGCACCTTGCCCAACCGCGCCGCCATCCGTCGACGCACGAACAGTTGGAAACTAGTGTCGGCGTAGTGCGTGATTCCGCCCGCGATGAGCACACACACCAGACGCACCAACAGCGCTCCCACCGCGACCCAGCCCCACATCCATACGCGCCCTGCCGTCTCCGTGCCAGACACGAGGAGGATTTGCGCCAGCTGCGCGATCGCGATGAACGGCACGATGGACGCCGCCGCGCCGATCGCGGCTATCACGCAGGCGAGAATCAGCCGCCAGCGGATCGGCTTCAGCAGCCGCCACAACCCGCGGAACTCAGGAATAACAGCGCCCCCTGTACTGCGGGTCTTCTCGTCAAATTTTAACATTGCGGAGTTCATGCACTCCACCTCCTACATCGGGGCTTGTGGGACGCAGCCCCGGAAATGAGTGACCAGACGACCCGTATCGACCGTCGCACATCGCCGATCACTGAGATCATTCTACACTTGGTCAGTGAGCAAGTCAATAAAAAACTTGTTCAGCGACCAACAATTGTGTGCTGACTCGACGATCAAGGACAGCAGACGCTGCAATCCCCGGAGTAAGAGGTACAAACCACATCGCTCCCGATAAGTGGGGACTTGCACTCTCCCCTCCACTCGCGAGCAAGCCTCCCGTTGGAGTGGGCAATACACTGGCATTGCCTATTCGAAGCTTCTCTGAAAAGCATCGTCCGCTCGACGCAGTTGGCTCAGGTTGCGACCTCGGAACAGCGCCAACGATGAGCGAAAACCTTCGCGATCAGGGCAGGTCGGGAGAATCCAGGGGAATTCCAGCCAAAGGTCTTGCGAACGCAAACAGCTGGCCGTCCGGATCGTCGCCGTTCGGTACGGAAGCGCCATCATTTTCAGCGAGCTCGGGGAGTTAGTTCAATAACAACAGCGGCAGTCAAGACTTTATTTTTCAAGTCTTGCTCCACCGCTGTTTCCTCTAAAACTATAAAATTGATAGCTGGTGACTTTAATCTCATAAACCCCGTTAACGCAATTTTATAACTTTATTTCGTATATTTTAGTTGAGATAATTCAAGTTATGCGAGGACAAAGCGACAAAAGCAAAGTGGGGAAAGCGGGAAAGCCTTGCGTGGAAAGGGATTTGGTTAAAGGTTTCTTGCTGTTCCTATTGGACTGCAAATGGATACATTCCGTTTTGAGCTTGATTCTTCGATATGCAAGCGCGTAAACTTATCTATGACGAGGTCCTGGCCACATGATACCTTATCCTGTCACACAGGATTTTCTTTTCTACGCTGGAGGAAACAGATGAAAAAGCCAATTATAGCTGTAGATATGGACGACACCATTTGCCACTTGGTGAAACGAGCCATTCATTACAATAACCTTGAATTCCCAACGCACCCTCTACGATATGAAGAGATGTTTTTCTGGGATACTACGCATCTCCGCCATCCCAGTTCTACACATGAAGTCTTTTATTGCAGGCCGGGCTTATTTGAAGAACTGGAACTCTACGATGAGTTTGTTGTCGAAGAGATGATGAGATTGAACACAGCCTATGATGTTATTATTGTAACGGCGGCGGATGCGACAGCGGTCGTGGAGAAATGGAACTGGCTGCAACGGCATATGCCGTTTATTACAGACAAACAGTTCATTACATGCAGGCGAAAAAGCCTGATTCAATTTGATCTCTTAATTGATGATGGACCACACAATTTGCTTCCAGCTATCGCCGATGGCAAAAAGGTGCTATGCATTCCCCATCCTTGGAACCGTATAGAGCGTGAGCAATATGCAATGCCCGTGATGAGCACTTGGAAAGGTGCAAAAGAAACCGTAGATCATCTATTAGAAGTAAACCGCGAAGTCGTCATTTAATTAACTTACTCACGGTGGTGAGCAATTCATCCAAAACCTCGTGATCGCCCTCTTCGATCCGTTCCACGACACAGCTTTTCAGATGATGTTCTAGAAGTTGTTTCCCCAATCCATTCAGAGCGGATTGAATGGAAGCGATTTGATTCAGCACGTCATCACAGTACGTATCTCGTTCAATCATTCCCTTGACGCCCCGTACTTGCCCTTCGATCCGATTCAGCCGCTGTATTAAATTAAGCTTTGTTTTATCTGAATGATGACTTTTCCGCTCTGTAGTAGATTGATGACCACATGAAGGAACTTGTTGTTCCGTATTATCCATTACCATCGACTCCTTTACATAAACATTAGCATTCCCCCTCCCCCTATGTAAAGGGAAGTGCCTAAGGCGGCAAGTTCAAGGCAAAAGCAGCTAGTTATCCTGCGATACGCTGCAGCTGTTCCAGCGATATCCGGTCCACGAATTTGCTGAACTTTTCTTTGCCTTTCGCATGTGCTCTATAAAAATCGATGATAGCCATAATGGCGGGAACAAGCTGTTCTTCCGATCTCCCGGAACAAAGCAGTTTGGCAAAGGTCGTCTTGATTCCTTTGGCTTCACCGCCCACATAAATATCGAATTTGTCTCGCATTTTGATTACGCTAATATCCTTAATCAAAGGCTCGCTCGTCCCTAACGCACAACCGGCGTACCCAATCTTGAGCGGTGTTGGCGTCTGGATGCCCGCAATCGCCTGATTTAAGGCTTTTGCCGTTTCAAGCCCCGCTTCTTCAGCCCCTTTGCAAAAATTGCAGGCAATCAGGCTTTTGGTCACAAAGCCTGCCGGATTCACTTCAAGGCCGTTGCGCTCCAGTTCATCCTTAATCGCTTCCCGTGCTGCGATCGGCACTTCTGCATAGAGTTGTTTGAAGGTCGTCATTTCCACAATAGCGTCTGCGCCTATCAGATTGCCGATCAGGATAAGCTGGCTCGGCAAGAACAGGCTCCCACCGAGCTGAATTGCTGGGCTTATGGCGATTTTGACCGTTTCCCCCATATGTCATCCGCCCCTTTGTTTAAATGTAACCTTCATTGAATGTCGACGACGAATGGAATTGTGAACACCTTTCCTTGATGCTGAAATTGACCCCAAATCTTATACGTGCCGGGATTCGGGAAGGCGGTCATAAATTCGGCTTTTGGACCGGTTGCCTTCTCATCCATTGGATGAACATGAAGATACTGCTCCGCATCCTCTGAGAGAATGACCACATGGCCGACAGCTCCCAAATACTGCTCCAGATCGCTAATGCCTTGTTTGGTCTGCGCGTCCGAAATCGTAAACGTTAGCATAGTCTCTTCTTTCGCCTTTGTGCTGCTTAACGCAAGCTCCACTTCTTTGCCATAGACAACCTTCACCCGATTAGTGTCCGCTATGATGCCTTCCTCTGCTTTGGGTTCGCCCTCTATCTTGACCCATTCGCTGAGTGTGGTGCCGGATCCGTTGCTTGGAACAAAATCCGCAAAGAGCTTGTATTCCCCGCCATTCGGAAACGTAGTGTCAATCGTAAACGTTCCATTCCCGCTAAACTCGGGGTGGATGTGTTTGAAATAAGCAAGATCCTTATTCACGATAATGAGATGCATCAGCTTTTCATGGTTCAATTCGAATTCATTGACCGGGTTTCCGCCAGTATCCGAAATCTGAATGCTCAACTGTACTTGCTCATTTCCTTTAACTGCTTCAGAGGCAAAGGAAAAGGAAGCTTTATAGCTGGCTGCCGATTTTTCTCCGCCATCGTGACCGCTGTGCTCCCCATGGCTCGCTGTTGCTGCTGGGGAATTTGTATCCGTTTGATGGGAACTGCCATGTCCGTCGGAATGTGCGTTTTCTTTCGGGTTCCCGCAAGCTGTCAGGACACCGAAAGCCAAAACACCGGTTAACATAAGCATCATGCTTTTATTCATCTTTTTCGCTCCATTCTGTTCTCGTTATCAATGACGCACTTTCACGCGCTGTAAGCGAAGAGCGTTCAGGACAACTGAAACTGAGCTTAACGCCATCGCTGCGCCGGCAACCCAAGGCGCCAACAAACCTATTGCGGCAATCGGAATGCCCAGCGTGTTGTACCCAAGCGCCCAAAACAGATTCTGTTTGATGTTGGTCATCGTTTTGCGGCTCATAAAAATGGCGTCGGGAATACTCGACAGGTCACCGCGCATGAGTGTAACATCCGCAGCTTCCATGGCGACATCGGCGCCCGTTCCGATTGCCATCCCGATATCCGCCGTCGCGAGCGCTGGGGCATCGTTGATCCCGTCGCCGACCATCGCTACTTTTTTGCCTTGCGCCTGAAGCTTTATGACTTCTTCGGCTTTGCCTTCAGGCAAGACCTCTGCACGGACCAAGTCAATGCCGACCTGAGCGGCTATCGCCTTGGCTGTCCGTTCGTTGTCGCCTGTAATCATGATGACCTGGATGCCCATCTCTTTCAGACGAGCAACCGCTGCCTTCGACGTTTCCTTAATCGTATCCGCAACCGCGACCATGCCTGCATAGCGGTTATCTATCGCAACCAGCATGGCGGTTTTACCCGTATCTTCCAGAAGAGACATGGTGTCATATGCCGACTTCGCATCGATGGCGTACTTGTCCATCAACCGGCGAGTGCCGATAAGCAGCTCGCGGCCTTCTACGACAGCTTTAATCCCGTAACCCGGAATCGCTTCGAAGGACTCCGTTCCCGGTAAGTCGATGCTTTTTGCCTGAATCCCGGCAACAATCGCCTCGGCAAGCGGATGCTCTGAATTTTTCTCAGCGGCGCCGACAAGTCGGAGAAATTCCGTCTCATTGCTTCCGGTTAGCACATCCGTCAATTCCGGCTTCCCTTTCGTTATCGTACCGGTTTTGTCCAGAATAATCGCATCAATTCTGTGAGTCTGTTCCAGATGCTCTCCGCCTTTGAACAAAATGCCAAGCTCTGCCGCGCGTCCCGATCCCGCCATGATCGATGTCGGGGTCGCCAGCCCAAGCGCACATGGACAGGCAATGACGAGAATAGCGATCGCTTTCTCCAAAGCGCCCGCGAAATCGCCGGGGTTGACGAAGAAATACCACACCAGGAACGCCACGATGGCAATGCCGACGACAATTGGAACGAAGATCCCGGAAATGACATCTGCAACTCGCTGTATAGGTGCTTTAGAGCCTTGCGCTTCTTCCACTACCTTAATGATTTGTGCCAGCGCCGTTTCCTTGCCGACCTTCGTTGCTTTGATCCGAAGCATGCCGTTCTTGTTGATCGTTGCCCCGATTACCGCATCTCCGGCTTTCTTTTCTACTGGAAGACTTTCGCCTGTGAGCATGGATTCGTCAACGGACGAAACCCCTTCAAGCACTGCGCCATCCACAGGCACCTTATCCCCCGGACGGATAAGCACCACATCGCCTGCGATGACTTCATCTACCGGAATCGTCAGTTCTTTGCCATCGCGAACGACCATAGCCGTTTTCGCTTGCAGCCCCATTAACGATTTGATTGCTTCGGAAGTGCGGCCTTTGGCATTGGCTTCAAACAGCTTCCCCATAATGACCAGCGTAATCAGGATCGCGCTAGTCTCGTAATACAAGGACGGCCCGTGATGCATATCGCCCCTAGACATAGCAGCCCAATCGATTGTCAGGTACAAGCTGTAGAAGTACGCGGCCGAAGTGCCGAGCGAGACCAGAACATCCATATTCGCACTCCCGTTGCGGAGCGCTTTATAAGCGCCTACATAGAACTGCTTGCCGATATAAAACTGCACCGGTGTAGCCAGTATAAGTTGAAGCCAAGGGTTCATCAGCAACTCCGGCATATAGATCCATGAGGTAAAGGAAAAGTGAGCTACCATGCTCCACAGAAGCGGCAGAGACAGGATGGAAGAAATCAACAGCTTTCTTTTCTGATTACCGATTTCCTTGCTGCGGTGATCCCCTGTACTTTGGGATTCCTGTTTGATGATGGCTTTATAGCCGAGTTTCTTGACCTTGTTTTGCATATCCTCGACGGAGACTTCGCCCGGCGTGAATTCCACGCGGGCCGTTTCCATCGCGAAGTTTACAGTGGCATTAGTAACGCCAGGCAGCTTGTTTAATCCTTTTTCGATTTTATTGGCGCAAGCCGCGCACGTCATGCCTTCTAGGTTGAATTGCGCCACTTCGGAAACCGTACCGTAACCGAGTTTATTGATCGTTTCCTCTAAATGCTGACGATCGACCTTGGCCGAATCATAGGTGACATTCGCTTTCTCCAATGCAAAGTTCACCGTTGCAGACGAGACACCCTCCATTTTGTTAAGCCCTTTTTCGATTCGGTTCGCGCATGCGGCGCAGGTCATGCCGGTAATTTGCATACTGGATTGTTTGATTTGAGCTTCTGTGGTTCCCACAATTGCTTACCTCCTGTCTTTGAATAACTTACGATACATGAACCTTCTGGAAGTCTAACCGAAGACGGGCACCTCAACCTCTTAATAGTAGAATACCCCCGTACCCTATTTAAAGTCAATTGTTTTTCATTACATTTCTATTTTAGGTCCATATCGGAGGCCGTTGACACCATGCTTCCTTCCGGCCATTCTCGCGGCGATAAATCGTACAGCGGAAGCGCCTCGTTCGCCGGGTCGTATGAGGTCGCCAGCCGGTTGGCCAGTTCCTCCGTTAGGGTGTAGCTGCTGGAATTCATGCCGAGCGGATCGAAAATATGCTGCTGCACATAACTTCCGAAGGACTCCCCGCTTGCTTGCTGGACGATGTAGCCTAGCAGTCTAGTTGCGAAGTTATCGTACATATACGAGGTGCCGGGCTCGCGCACGACTGGCGGAAAAACATCGAAGATGCTTTTGTTCAACGAGACGGGCTCGAATGAAGGATCGGTCACATAGCTGGCATCCGAGGGCTCGCGCGCCTCAAAGCCTGTTGTGTGGGTCAACAAATGTTCGATTGTAACGGGTGTATCGAAGGGGTTGACGATCTCGTAACCATCCAAGTACTTTTCAATATTGTCCTGAAGGGACATTTTCCCTTGTTCGACGAGCTGCATGGCGGCGACTGCCGTGAATACTTTGGAAACGGAGGCGATTCGGAAGACGGTGCGGTTGGCGTCTACCGGAGATTTCGACGTTTGATCGATGATTCCGTAGCCTTTGGAGACAAGCGTTTTTCCGTCCCGGACGATCGATACCGCGACGGCCCCCGCTTTTTGCTGTACGGCATCCTGAGCGAAGAAACCATCAAGAAACGCCTCGACTTCCTTGGTATCTCGCGATCCGCTCGTGTAAGCGTCCGCGCCGACGAGCGCTGCAGACTGCAGTTGAGCATACGCGCCGGCTTCCCCGGTGAGACTCAGCGCAAGCAGAGCGGCAAGGATACCATACGTGCGGCGGGTCCTTTTTTTATTATCGTTCATTAAATCCTCTCCCTCTAAGTTAGACTAACTGTATGAGTCAGACGTCGTTCGTACAAGATTATTGTACGATCGCGCTCAGAGAGGGTCGTTTGATTGGGATGACAATCGAGCGATGGAAGGTTACATTCTCGTCACGTTTGCAAGATTTAGCGGCGCATTCCCCGATTATCATTTCCTTCATAGGCATCTGCACAATCCTATAGTCATTAACCTACATACTTGTAGACATAGGGTATTTGACTTATGAATAGGGGATGTTTAATTTGTACAGTCAATTTCAAAAGCATACGTATGCTCATTCAAGAAACATTTCTGTGCTTGATATGAAGCTTGGAGATGTAAATGGGGACGGAATAATTGATAAAGTGTACTTATACGGAAATACATCCAATGGAATCTTTGCAGATAACATTACGCTTATCATTCAAGATGGACATTCTAATCAAAGTACAACGGTAAATCTTCAAAACAATGCGGGATATAATGCTAGGCTATTCCTTGGGGATTTTTCTAAGGATAACGTACAGGACATTTTAGTAAGTATTGATTCTGGAGGAAGCGGCGGATATGGAATATTTTATATCTACTCCTTCAAGAATAACATTCTACATGAAATGTTTGATGTTGATAAATATAATAACGAGTATAAATTCAATGTGAATTATGAAGATTTTTACAAAGTGAGTGTCGGGAATCCGCAACTTGACGTGCTATTTACAATAGACATTAGCAATAAAGGCTATGACTATTTATCACAATATTACAATGATAATGGTAAACTTAAACAACCTGCCAAGGGTGAGGTTCTTGCTTTAGGCGCATTGTATCCCATAGTTACAAACGTAAACAGCGTGGGTTATGATATACTAGCTCTTCAACGTATTATTGGTACTACTAACTCCGATACATTAGGGTATGTCGAAAACCTTATGACATGGAATGGCACTCAATTTACATCCTCAAGATTGTCAGTATCCATACTGGGTACGAGGTTAATCAGCCTTCTCTAGATGTACGCTCACATCCGTCCAGTCCATTGACAAAGAACATGAGCCCAACAAAAAAGCCGCGTTATTCGCGGCTTTTTATTGATGTGCGTTCTTGTCTCCCCCCACAGCTGCCGACTTATGTATTGCTCATTTTAAAGCTCCATTGATTCGATATGCTTTATTGTTTCTTCTGTTCCTATTTTTTTTAACAATTTGTATACTTCTTTTAGGTAGAAGTCATAACCGTCGTTTTCGAGATCGTGGTGGTAGGGAATTCCCGGAATAGGATTTCTGAAAAAGCTTTGATTATCGAAATCTTCCATATGTTCAAACAAGTCCAGTAATTCCTGCACATCCTCCTGCGTAGCCACCATTTCTAATTCGTATGGAGCGTCCCCCTGCCCGGTCATGATCGTTTTAGACTGAACTGAAACATAATACTTTTGCTTTTCCACGTTAGCCCTCCTTATGGTTTGGTGAGAAATATCAAGATCATGGCTATGGCAATCGTTACAACAGGGACGATGACATAGAAGATAAATATCGGATTCGCGATAATCGGGTGCTTGACTGTCGTTAAGCTGGCATCTTTGTCCAGAGTCGTATTTTTCATGTGCTGCTTGCGGACAATGACAATCGAAGCAACCAATAAGTAAACACATGCCGCAGCTCCTAAAATACCTAACAGAGTGTACAACTTGTTCATCTCCTTACTTTTTTAGCTCCCTTTATTTTGTTACTGCAGTCAGTTTTTATTCATCGATTCCGTACAACTTATAGGAGTCTGGATGTAATGGAGTGGGAAAACAGTTTTTGTTTCGGGATCAAGCCTCTAAATGCCGCATGTTCTCCCGACTAACCGCTATCTTAAAGCGCCGAAGATAAAAAAGCCAACCAGAAGCTCTGTTCCAACTCATAACAGCACTGCGCTGTCTCCCACACATGCCCATCCGGATGAATCTCACTTTCAGAAGGCATACAAACTTCATAAATTCATTCGTTTTTATACCCGCCCTTCTTCATTTGAGTCCTGTAGCATGACTTACAGAGTCATAGCAAAGGAGCAAAACGAATGAAGAAAACGACTAGGTTAAGCTTATTAATCGTCATTTCGGCTGGACTAATCTGGTGTAGTTGGGGGCTTGTTTGGTCAGGTCGGGAACAGTCGGCCTCTACATTTGGCACCAGCGGCTGGGAGGATAATAAGTTTATAGCACACGCACTTGGTGGAGTCGAAAGCGCTAGCCACACAAATTCTTATGAGGCATTTATAACCAATTACAATAGAGGGTACCGTTTGTTCGAGGTTGATCTTGTTGAGACGACAGACGGGGAGCTCGTAGCCAGACATGATTGGTCGCACAAGCTGCAGCCGGATTTGACCGCGGATGGCGGACGAAACGTGACAAAGCTTCAGTTTGCAAACTCGCTTATCATGGGTAGATTCCACCCTCTTGCACTTCCAGATATCCTGCAGCTGATGCAGGAATATCAAGATTTTGACTTAATCATGGATACGAAAGCAGATAGCAAAGAGCAGATCCAACAGCAGTTTACGCATCTAGTCAATGAGGCGCGCCGTACTGATCCTGCACTGCTCAACCGGATAATACCCGAAATTTTCAGCCCGGAAATGTATGACACGGTAATGAGAATCTACCCCTTCCGAACAAAGTGTATTCACTTTACAAAACTGGCGCATCCGCTGATAGTATTGTAGAATTCGTGAGAGACAAACAGCTGACAGCGGTCGCCATGCCGGTATCCCGCGTATTTATAAACCCCAATCTCGTTCCTGCACTAAATAAGCTCGGGGTAAAAAGCTATGTTCATACCGTCAACAGCAGACCTGCTATGCAGCTTCTGCACAGCTTCGGGGTGCATGGATTTTACACGGATCAGGAAGAATCCCCGGAGAAGCTGATGCTTGCAAACGCTCCCCCCGGCCATACTGGTTTTACGGGATACATCACTTCCGGATTGGCAATATTAGCACTATTGAGATGAAGGTGATTAATAATGGCTATTAATAATATTCTTGTTGTAGACGATGAACCGGAAATTCGCGAAGCGCTCGTTATTTACTTAAAAAGCGATGATGTGGATGTATTTACGGCCTCTAACGGACTGGAGGCGCTGGAAATCCTTGAACAGCAAACGATTCATCTCATTATTATGGACATCATGATGCCGCAGCTCGATGGAATCAAGACGACATTTAGAATTCGGGAAAGCAAAAATATACCGATCATTATGCTTTCCGCTAAGTCGGAAGATAGCGACAAGATTTTGGGACTTAACCTTGGAGCCGATGACTATATTACGAAGCCGTTCAATCCTCTGGAGCTGATCGCTAGAGTCCGATCTCAGCTGCGCCGGTTTACGAATTTAGGTTCCTTCCAGTCAACCGGGGAAGAGATCATTCAAGTAAGAGGACTCCTGCTGAACAAAAGCTCGAAGACTGTTGAGGTAGATGGAGAGGACGTCAGACTGACCCCGAAGGAATACAAAATTTTGGAGCTGCTGATGGAGAACAAGGGCAGAGTTTTCTCGATTGAAGAGATTTATGAGCGCGTGTGGAATGAACCGATCTTCGCTTCAGAGAATACCGTTGCCGTACATGTGAGAAATATTCGCGAAAAAATTGAGATCAATCCCAAAGACCCAAAATATTTAAAGGTGGTATGGGGAATTGGATACAAAATCGAGAAAAAGTAAAGTAGATCTGCATGTCTTGGTCGAACTGCTTATAATAATTGTCGCCGTTATCTTAGGGATCGTTGTAGACGGGTATTCATACGTGCTTGGGTTGAATCTGGACTTCTCAATTTCACGCTTTATTCTGGCACTGCTTGCCGCTATTATCCTTGGCTTACCGGCAGGAAGACTGTTTTTTTATTTTAATGCGCCACTTAAGGAGCGTTCCTTATGGCATGGCAGTGTACTATTGAATTACGTTCATATTTGGAGAACAGGTCTTAGAACCAGTCTATACAAATGGAGAACAACGTTTGTCCTCTGCATCTTGCTCCTGCTAACTGCGATAGCCGGCGTTTGTGCTTGGCGGGCAGCCACAATCACCTATTACACACGTTTCGAATTGAGCTGGCTCATACTTTATGAACTGCTGTATGTACTGCTCCTGGTTCCCTATTTACTTGCCAAGCTCGGACGCTTCAACACCATCCTCAACGGCAGCAAAGAAATTGCCGAAGGGAATATTCAGAATACGATTCAGGACACAGGGAAGGATGCTCTGTCCAAGCTCGCCAGCTATATTAACAATATGAAAGCCGGGTATCAAAGCGCGCTGGAGAATCAGATGAAGAGCGAACGGTTAAAAACAGAACTGATTACCAACGTATCGCATGATTTGAAGACTCCGCTTACTTCCATTATCAACTATGTCGATTTATTAAAAAAGGAAGAGCTTTCTGCGGAGACAGCGCGAGCCTATATTGAAACCTTGGACCGCATGGCGCTCCGGCTGAAGCTGTTGATTGAAGACCTATTCGAAATCTCAAAGATGACCAGCGGCTCTGTAGAGCTGGATATTGAGCATGTCGATGTTGCAACTTTGTTGAAACAGGCGATTGCCGAGTCCAACACCAATCTGGGAGAAACATCGCTCGTGATTCGTGAACGTATCGAGAAATTCCCAATCCATGCGCATTTGGATGGCAATAAAATTTGGCGTGTGTTTGAAAATCTAATTGGCAACGCGCAGAAATATTCACTTCCAGGAACCAGAATCTATATTTATTTGGACGAGTCTGATGATCAGGTATTATTCAAAATTCAAAACACTGCTGCTTATGAGATTGATTTTGCTGCGGAAGAGCTGTTCGAGCGCTTCAAAAGAGCAGACGAATCCCGCCAGACAGAAGGCTCCGGACTAGGGCTGCCCATTGTGAAAAGCATCGTTGAGCTGCACGGCGGGGAGATTAAAATTGAGATTCATGGCGATCAATTCAACGTTATTCTGCATCTACCCAGGCAGCGCTTAATTTAATCGTCATACAACTACGTTAACCCTCATGCTCCTTTTCAGGAGGTATGAGGGTTTCAGCAATTGTCGTTCGCCCTCATCAACGCCCGATCAGCTTCTTTTATTCGCGGGCAAGCATAGCAGTAACCAAAATTCGCTTCCAAACGATACGCAAGGCAGCAGGCGGTTTTTAACGGTATTTTTCGTTCCGGGTTAGTGGGGTGTGCGATGAACTTCATTTCTCGATCAAAAGGATTTCTGCGAAGCCCGAACACACCTGAATCAACGCCTTTGGAAAGCAAGTTATAATGATAATCGATGATCTTTCTACATTCCTCATCCAGCGTTTTACCCATGACTTCAGCCATTTGAGCATGTAACGAATTGACAATCTGTCCCCACAATGGCGTGACACTCATTTGACCCAAATGGGATAGTATTTCTATCAACGGTGTGATGTTATTCCCGTAAAATGATTCGATCGAACTCTTGCACCATGCCTCGTAATCCACTGCCGGAATTTCAATAAACTTCAGTTTGTTAATCTTAAATGTAAACAAAGGATAGCGCTCGTCAGCATAAAGCCGAATGGATAAGTTCCATAACGATAAATCCAGTATCGCTTCATCGCCCCGGTAGAATGCATCCTGTATAGCCCCACATACTCCCCCCAACCAACTGGCGAAAAAGGTGGCAGCTACAGTCCGTTCATTTGTTTGGATAAGCGGACCGTATGTATCAATTAAAAGCTTCATATTTTCTGCTTGTAATAGGTCTGTTGCCGGCATGGGAAGCACGATGTTTTCGGGCTCATGTAAAGTCAGGAAAAACTCCTCTTCCAATCTTCGAAAGTCAATCGTACTCACATCATGCCCTCCCATTACTTTTGCTTTTTCTCAAAAGCTTTAACGACCTCATCTATGGCGTTGCTGTCAGCTAAAGGGGACATTCCCAGACTAAACCATTCTTTCCCTCCCATGATATATATCTGATTTTTCTTTACCGCCGTCATATTTTTCCATAGTCTACTATCCAGCAATTCCTTATACCTGTTTTGTATTTCTATGCTGGACTCGTCGTCTAGCTGCAGAATGATATGGTCGGGATTATATTCAGGTATTTTTTCTAATGAGATTGAAAGGCTGACCTCGCTCTGCGGAAAGTTTTTAACGGGATTTAACCCTAACTGCTTATGGATGAAGCTGCCCCGATCGATATTCTCTCCGTAAATCACCAATTCCTTCGCCATAATCATCATATACATAACCGTTTCATCTCCAACAAGGGAGCGTAGCTTCTCTTTCGCCTCGGCTTCTTTGGTTTTCAAGTTTTCAATGATTGCTTCAGCCTGATCTATCTTGTCCAGAACCTCGCCGATATCCCGCAATTCGTCACGCCAGTCATCCCGCTGAGGCAAAATCACGGTAGGAGCGATTTTAGCAAGCCGGTCATAGTCTTTTTCGGACCACCATACGGGAGCAATGATTAAATCTGGTTCTGCTGCTAGTATGGCTTCAAAATTAGGCGTTTCTCCGATTCCCAATTTCTGCGTATCTTTAAACGGCTCTTTTAAATACGATGGGAACTCCTGATGATAGTTTTGAACAGCAATTGGCGTTACGCCAAGCGCATATAAAAACTCGGGATACACAACAGAAAGCCCAATGACCCGCTTTGGTTCGGCCGGAATCGTGATGTTTCCTTTTAGGCTGTTGATAACACGCTGTTGATCGGGCTTGTCTGAGTTTTCAGTCACGGTTGAACAGGCAGTGCTTAACGCTATAACCACCATGAATACGAAGCCCGAAATCAAATATCGCTTCATTCTCCGATACGCCTCCTGGAAATCTAATTAATAATGATACCAACCTCAATAATATTGATAATCATTATCACATAAAGGAGTATAGACGAATTTATGATTTCGGTATATCGACGAAAAGGACATTTTTCTTATGTACAATTCCGCCAAAGCTTCAACGCTTCATCCAATAAGAGCTCATTCGTAAAGGCGGTATATTCAACCCAGGGATACGGGGGAAGGAATGCTACCCTACCGTTTCGGACTGCTTTCAGGTTGTTCCATAGCTCGGAATCCGCGAGTGATTTCCAGCTCGATTTCGACAGAGCATCCTCATCCACAATAAGCAATAGCCGATCTGCATCAAAGTCCATCAACTGAGCAGGTGATACCTGCTTCTCGTCCGACATTTCATTGACGCCGCGTGCGGGCACCACTAGCAAGTCATCATAAAAAACCGTCCTGATGCTTCTGCTGCCCAAAACGGTGATCCGACCTCCACAGATTCTCAATATAAGCAGAGAATCGTCCTTGATCACATTTTTTATCTGTTCGCTTGCAGTACGTGCTTTACGTTCATAATGATTAAGCCAAGTTTCCGCAACTGCCGTTCTCCCCAGAAATTGGGCGATTGCGCTCATATGCTTGCGCCAATCATACTCCATCCAAGGCACAAAAAACGCAGGTGCGATTTCCCCAAGGCTTTCCTGTTCCTCGGCGGACACGAGGCTATCTACACCGATAATGAAATCGGGAGCGGCAAGACGCAGCTCCTCCCTCTTGGTCTCTTCATACGAACTTAACGGCAACACGGAGTTCGTTTTATATTTCCTTTGATAGTAATCGGTCCAGGGATGGTCGGCCGGCGCAGCGCAAGGGGTAATTTGAAGCGCAAGCAGTTGCCCGATATTGGATGAATGGTACGCGACAATTTTTTGCCTGCCGTTCTTAACAAACGCCGCTGGCGGAATGCCCGATATTTGTTTGAATTTTCGCCTGAAATACATATCATCATGGTATCCTACATGTCGGGCGATATCCCGAAGACGATATTGTACTCCCGTTCTCATAAGCTGCTGTGCTCTCTCAATCCGGTACAAGGCCAAATAATCGATCGCGCTGTAGCCGTATCTTTTTTTGAATAACCGCATGAAATGGCGGGAGCTTATCCCCGCCACCTTGGCCAACTGTTCGATCGTCAGATCTTTCTGGTAGTGCTGTTCGATATATGCCATCGCATAGCCAAGCGCCTCTTCCGAATCGTTTTCGTTCACAAGGTGAGCATCCTGTATGACGGCATACAGCATTTCTTGAAAATCAATTTGACCGCGAAATCGCTGAAGCCGATTCTCGTCCTGCACATTTCGGCAGATCGTTTCGCATAATACGCTGATGGAAACCGGAGAGGAAACGATGACTTCTCCGATGACCGGGAATCGGCTGTCTTGCTTAACGAGCTGCATATGCCTGATTGACGATTCGTCATCCTCGATAACATCGAACCTCATATGATAAAATCCGCGTTCATCAAACGAGTGCATGGCAGCTTCGATCAGTTGGCCTGGCGAACAAAAATAAACGCCGCCTTGACGCAGCTGGACAAATCGCCCGTCAAGTGTCAGCCAGCCTTGGCCGCTTGCCGCGACAATAATCATATGGGATTCGATAAACTGAAGCGATAATTTCCATTCTTTCGTATTGTCCTTGATATGTTCAATTTCTCGAAGCTTGAAGCACATGCCTTCCAGGGATGCGAATTCGACTTTGTTGACAGTCGTATGTTTCATTTCTTAGCACTCCGATCAACTAGAATAACAATCTAACCGTCGCCATGCCTACAATCCCGACGATAACAGTAACAGCCAAATTTTTTGTCCATAGGGCTACGATAAGAGTCGGAATAATAGCAACAAGCGCCTTCCAATCAAACGATAGAACTGACTGGTTCTGAACCATAAAGCTGTCGGCAATTAGCGCTGTAAAGATGCATACCGGAATAAACGAAAGCCATTTTCCCACGACCCGCGGAAGCTTTACATTTCTTATCACCATAAATGGAATAATTCTAGGAATGGCGGTAACAACGGCGCAACATAAGATGATTACAAGCGTTGATAATTGAACATTCATTTGTCTCTAATCACCCCAATGGTTGCAACAATAATGGTTGATAACAAAATCGCTATATATGATGGGACAAACATATTAAGAACAATCATCAATATAACGACATAAGCAATCAATGAGAGATACAGTTTCAATTTTCTGTTCTCGATATTTTGAAGCTGCAATACAAGAAGCGCTACGAACATGGCTGATAATGAAAAGTCCAATCCGAATTGTTCGGGATTTGATATCCACTTACCAGAAAGGGCTCCCAGCGTGCAAGATAAAATCCAGCATACATATGCCGTTATATTCAGACCATTCATCCATGGAGCATTTATCGGTTCTTTTCTCGCAATCTTATTAATTGCAACACCGAACGATTCATCCGTTACGAGAATTCCTATTCCCATATTTTTAAGTAAAGAATACTTCGTAAAATGGGGAGCTAACGCCATACTTAATAAGAAATGTCGAAGATTCACAATGAAGGCTGTAAATATAATGACAGAAACGGGACTCCCCGAAATGAGCAAGGCACAAATGATAAACTGGGAAGCTCCGGCGTACACTAAAGCTGATAATAATGCCACTTCTAGAATACTTAGATCGGAAGATGCTCCTACTATCCCGGCAGCAATACCAATGCTGATATAGCCAATTAACGTTGGAATGCAATCCCGAACGCCCTGAATGAAGGCAGAGGAATTCTTTTGGTTCGTGATGTATAGATTCAATCGTGATTCCTCCAAGTTTGTCATAGCGAATGAATGTATGTTATATTAAACAAAAATCAAAGTCAAGGAGCGACTATGGAGTTTATTCAAGAGATTATAGCCCATAACCTTGCAACATTAAGGAAAAGTCGACAATTAAGCCTAGATCGTGTTGCAGAAGTGACAGGAGTCAGTAAAGCAATGTTAGCCCAGATTGAGAATGGTAAATCCAATCCGACAGTCACGACACTCTGGAAAATTGCAAATGGGTTGCAAGTGTCATTCTCCGCTTTCTTGAAGGAAATCGATAAACCAAAAGCGGAAATCATTAATATTAAGCAAATTCCCCCGCTAATTGATGATGATGGGAATTATCTCGTCTATTCTGTTTTCCCGTTCCATCCTGAAAAAAGGTTTGAAATTTTCTCTGTAGACTTGAAGCCTGGCACTCGTCACTTATCTGAGGCGCATGCCGGTGAGGAATACGTGTTCGTTCAACAAGGCAAGCTCACCCTTGAAATACACAGAGAGCAATATGAATTAACTCCAGACGTGGCAATGAAATTTAACGCAGCTTCTGAACATGCTTATATTAACGCGTCTGATGAACCGACAAGATTCTATGTCTTTATTTCTTATCCTGAATGATCTTGCATCGATAAAACAAAAAAACCGCGCTTGGCGCGGCTTTTAACTTCAGATGCTCGATTTTCTTATGACTAGTTCTGCTAATAACAAATTAAGCGTAACGGCCAACCAAACTGCAAACGTATAAGACAAACCATATTGAAGACCAACACCTTTATGAAAAATCGTGACCACAAAATAAATCGTTAAATTGGCAAACGTTAAAAAGAAGCTTCGCAGCACCCAATCTCGATGCTGTCTGACTTGCCCTTTCCGTATAAAACGATACCCATTTACTGTCGTTAGAAACCAGAGTGTATTTAAGACTAAAAAGCCAATAACGCTCCAAAATCCCCCATTTGCATAGAACGATACATAATAGCCTGGAATGATATTAAGCACAATCGATAAGACATAGATCCGGCCATTCCAGCGGTGCAGCGCTGGTCTTTTTGTTCTAATCCTCTTCGAAAGACCTAATGGGCCGGCAATCAAAGCAATAATTGCTAAGACAATATGCAGTCGAATCATGACCACCCATAAATCTATGTTCGGAAGCTTGAAATCCTTGTTCGATAGAAATTTCGAGAAGGTTGGGTCAACCATAAAATTTTTAGAGGCTGTATGCATAATCCACATCATGGCGATAACAGTTAAACTAATGACTAAAACTCGTCTACTTTTCATTTGATGCATCCTCTCCATTTGTAAGAGTGACCGTAAAAGTCGTACCTTCATTCGGTACACTTGAGACAGATATTTGCCCATGATGCAACTCTAGGATTTTTTGGACAATAGACAGACCTAGTCCGCTACCGTTCTTCTGTCGATTACGCGAGCGGTCGCTTTTATAAAATCGTTCAAAGATCCGTAATTGTTCTTCTTCGGTCATCCCCATTCCGGTATCCCTAATCGTTACAACCCGTCCTCTTTGTGTACTCGATAATTCAATTTGAATCTGTCCATGGCTTGGAGTAAATTTAATAGCGTTATCGAGCAAATTCATCCAAACCTGACTTAGCAATTCTTCATTCGCGAAGCATTGAACCTCTTGAAGCTGAACGGACAATTCAATATCTTTACGACTCCAATGGTATTCCATCGTTAGTACAACATCTCTAATTTGCTGATCTAAACGAAAGCTCATCTTCTTCAAATCCGGATTTATCTCTTCTAACCACGACAGCTTTTGCATATTCGTGCTTAAGTTAGAGAGCCGATTACTTTCTTTTTCAATAATGTCGAGATAATGATTTCTCTCCGCACTCGTTAGATCGGGATTTCTCAAGATATGATTCAAGCCTTTTATCGCCGTAAGTGGAGATTGTATTTCATGAGAAACGTTCGAAATGAACTCCTGGTTTAGTTTTTCTCGTAAGGTAAGCTCCTCGGCCAATTGATTGACGTTCTTCGATAAGAATTGCATAGAATAACCTTTAATACTCTTCTCATCAAGACGAGCCCGGTCAAATTCGCCGCTGCCGATTCGTCTCATACTTTCAACGATCGGCTGTAAGTAACGATCTCTTCTTGGGCGAAGTAAAATAAATACCGTACTCATGATCATGATCGCTAATACAAAGCCCAGCAGTCCGTTTATCGTTGCTGCAAACCAACCTGAAGGGCTGAACCCCCAAATTCCGAATAGAAATGATGTCAGCACATAGGGCAGATAGCCAACTATAATACCGACCGCTATTAAAGAAACCGCACCCCTAACAAGATGCTTCCATATGAGTTTACTCATATTAATACCTCTAATCGATACCCTAGTCCGCGAATGGTTTTAATTTGAAAGTAGGATTGGTGTTTGAATCGTTCCCGAAGTCGATTAATATGCACATCCAATGTGCGATCATTACCAGCAAAGTGTATGCCCCATATGGATTCAATTAACTGCTCTCTCGTATACGTTCGACCAGGCGCCTCCGCTAACTTATAAAGTAAATTAAATTCTTTTAACGGCAGGGTAATGGCGCTCTCCCCCAATGTCATCTTATAGGTGTTTTTATTCATCCATAACGCACCAATTTGCACCGTATGAGATTGGTTGATTTGATACCTTCTAAGTAAAGCTTTCACCCTCGCTAATAGTTCGAGAGGTTCAAATGGCTTCACCATGTAGTCATCTGCGCCGAGATTAAACCCTTGTAACTTCTGAACGGCCTCCCCTTTTGCTGTCAGCATTAGAATGGGGAAATCATACAGCTGGCGGAACTCTTTACAAAGGACCCAGCCGTCAACCTTCGGAAGCATAATATCGATTATGGCCATGTCAATCTCATGTCCCTCGGCTATATTCAGTGCTTCTTGTCCATCGCGAGCTTCCCGCGTCGAAAAGTATTCCTGTTTCAACAAGACCGTGACCACTTCGCGAATAGAATCATCATCGTCCACAACTAATATCGTCGCCATTACAAATTCACCCTTCACCTAAGTGCTTCCGTTCATAAAAGCGATCTCTGTCTCCCGCAAATTCCTTTTGGCACAGCTTCATACTTCCTCGTATAGTATTCTTTATTAGAGGTTATTTGTTGTAACGCTTCTGCCAATTGATTAACTTCAGCAAATGTATTGTAAAAGCTTAAACTAATTCGAACTAAGCCCGGAGCGGGAATACTTGCGTCCTTCCTTATTTCATCTATCCTCTCGTCGCTCAACTGCAAGAGCTTTTGCACGTAGGAGTATGCACAGAAAAAGCCGCTTCTCACTGAAATGCCGAACTCTTTCGCTAAGATCTGAGCTATATCCTGATGATGAAGCTCATTAATTGTGAACGAAAACACGCTCACTTGCGGTTGATTATCGTTCGAAGCGCTGAATAAGCTTAAACCGTCAATGGTTTGCAGCCTATCGAGTGCATAGTTCATGATTTGCTTCTCGTATTCAATTATCGTTTCCATATTAATCTGCTGCAATGTACGAATCGCTGCATTTAATGCTACAATTCCCATCACATTAGGCGTTCCCCCCTCGAACCTGTCGGGCGCCTCATTCCATTGAACAAACGATCTCAAAGCAATATGAGCCGTTCCCCCTCCTTTGAGCAACGGCTCTGCTTCATGGAATACTTCTTTCTCTCCGATTAAAACAGCCGTTCCAAATGGGGCATACAACTTATGTCCCGTAAATGAAAGGAAGTCGATATTCCCCACCGAGTTACGCCGCATCATTTCGATCGATTCATGCGGAATTAACTGAGCGGCATCGACATGTATTTTAGCTCCATAGGTATGAGTTAGTTCAGCCGCCTCATAAATCGGATTGATGCAGCCTGTCACATTCGATGCCCCCGTTATAGTGACGAGTGCGACTTGCCCCTGTAACGCCATAAGCTTTGCTCTTAAATCATCTAAACTAATTTGGCCATTTTTATTAACAGCAATGTATTCAACCTCAAAGTAATTCCTCCAAGGCAAGTCATTCGAAATATGCTCCATTTCCGATGCTAAAACATAGCGTTTATTCGTGGCTTGATGCAAAATATGCGAGAGTAGATTCATGGACTCCGTGCTATTTTTCGTGAAAATAACCGTGTGTTTATCTCCCTTACTCCCTACAAAACTCAATACATTTAAGCGTGTGCGTTCAATCATTTCTGTTGAGCGCTCTGACTTGTAGCCTTTTCCCCGACCGACAGACGAATACCAGGGCGCAAATTGTTGGATAGCTTTCATTACGCTGTTAAGCGGCGGCGTAGTAGCGGCATTGTCAAAATGAATCCCCTTGACTAACCGCCCATCCTCTAAAGGAATCTTCTCATCCACTCCAACGATTAAGTCTCTCAGCTGTTTATGCTGCTTTGATTGAGTTCGATTGGCTAGAAAATGTATCATAAAGCTCCCCTTTTCGTGCATTCTTTATATACTGGAAGCTTGTATTACTTAAAACCGCAGGAGCGAATAAATCTTGTAATTATATTATGGTTCATAGCACCAAAGAGAAGCACTCCTAATGCAATAGACGATGAAAAGCGTATTCCCCACCAAGGACTTAAGTATGATATTGGCAATGTCAACAGCAGTACAAACCCTAAGACTAAATTATATATTCTCTCCGCGCTCCATTTACCGCCAATATTCTCCGTCTCTATTTCTCCATGCCACTGTGCCATCCCGCCCTTGAAGTTATACACTTTTTCATGTGACTGAGCTAATCGCTCCGACGCCTTCTGACTTGCCATACCCACATAACAGATGATCACAACCTCCTCATTTGTCGGAACCTTTGGTATTCTCGACCATGATGAATAAGGAATATTGATCGCTCCTTGTATATGACCACGTTCAAAGCTTTTTGCTGTTCGAACATCGATGATCTTTAAGTTCTCTCTTTTATTTAACTTAGCTTGTAACTCATGAAAGGATAAATCTGTATACGTAGCCCCCATAATGCCGCCTCCTCTAACGCTCTTCTTTGGATACACGCATTATAAAGCAGCAATTTTAACTCAATTTAAACAAAGTTGAGATGTGCAGGGCACAGCTTAGATGAATCGGTCTCCACCGCCATTGCCTACAAAATATTAAAAAAGCCTGATGCATCAGGCTTTAGGTAAGCGTATATCGGACTTGCCGCTGTTAAAAGGTTAGTTCACATCCAATTGATAAATTAGCTGTACCACGCCTGAGGGGAACGTTCTCGTATTCACCATTTTTAAGTTCAACCTCTGTTTAATATCCACAAACAGCGGTTTCCCTTCTCCCAGAACAACAGGGTGAACAGATAATCTAAATTCATCAACAAGTCCTAAATGGATAAAAGTTGTAATAAGATTTGCTCCGCCATATAGCCAGATGTCTTTACCTGGCTTATTCTTTAGTTTATTTACTTCTTCAAGAATACGATCATTTATGAATATTGCGTTATGATCAGTCCCCTTTTGCGTTCTGGAAAACACATATTTCTGTTTGCTATGAACTACATCCCAGAATTCCTTTTCAGAATCCGTATGTTCAGTTCCCGGAGTAAACTGTCCCCATAGATCATAGCTTTTTCTTCCATATAAAATGGTATCGATTTGATTTAAGAAATTAATAAATCCCAGCTCAGCGTCCATAATGCACCAATCAACTTCACCATTTTTCCCTTCAATAAAACCATCTAAAGTAACTGCTAAATCTAAAATTATTCTTCGTTTCATGATGGTTACTCCTTTCGTTAATGTACCACCCATAATAGATCTCAAATACGTCACCTTATGTCATATTAATAAAAAGAGGATATCTTTAACTCCGATTAAAGCCCTAGTCCTGATATACTGAAGGTGGTAAAAATGTGGAAGTTCATTGGAGGGATTAATCTGAAGCCGTCTGTTAAGTACATCCTGACTGCTTTGACTGCTGTAATAGTTGCGGCGACTGTTCTGATCGTGCAACGCAACTTTTTTCAAGGGAAGCTAACGGATTACACAGTAGTCAATGATGGCCTTGCGGTCACCAAGGAATTCAACGTGAAGTCCAGCACGCCTCATCAGAACTCATCGGTAAAAGGATCGATCTTGGTATGGGCCGACAAAGGAATGGCTGAGCGTATGCGGATTGTTGCATCGTATGAGATTGATCCCAAAGATTTCGGCGGAATGATTATTTACATCCCGAAGAAATGGTATATCTCCAATATTCTGAGCAGTCACCCCGAAAATCAAAAGACATCTCTAACGCCAAGAGCTTCCCAAGGAGATAATATCATCGATGAATGGAGAAATAGGGTTGAAGTGGGTGTAGATTATTTAGGTAAGCCCTCAGGAGGCGGGTCAGGAACCGTAGTGATTGATTTAGTTTCTGATCAAAAAGCGATTTTACCATCGGAAATCTTCAATGTTATGGTTACAGTAGGCTCCGATATGCGGGAGGGTGTGCGGTCAATAGGAGTAGGCTTCATCAAAATTCCCATCTCTGTAGCCGCTGAAGGTTAATTATTGCGATTCTTCCTCTCCTATCTAGCTAGTGCTAAGCCCGAGCGGACGTTGAGGCTAACGGAATATCAGGCATTGCGTTTACGGAAGCAACGGTATCCGTCTTCTTCGAAGGTTGAACCCAATATTGCTCATTGCCCGGAAGATCATCGAACCATGCCGCTTGATCGGGGCAATCCAAAATCATGAATCGGCCATAGTGACCGTCCCGAGATTGATGATACTTTAAATACGCTTTACCATTCTCTATAGAGAGAATTTCGATTTTTCCCGAGGTATGGCTCATCGACAATCGAACCCTTTTACCTAGACCGGAGGTTAAGGCTTTTGCTTTCTCCACGACATCATAAACTTCTCTCAAAGGGAGAACGAAAGCGTTATTCCCTGCAACGGGCCGATTAACAAAGAAATAGTACGGAGTTACACCCGCCGCGGACAGCTTGTCGAGCAACTCTCCCAGCACCTTCGGATCATCATTTATTCCTCTCAGCACGGGTGTCTGATTCACAACGATCACGCCTGCTTCATGCAAAGCAGCGAACCCTTTCATGGCTTCCGGTGTTATCTCGCGCGGGTGGTTAATATGCGCCATTACATAAATTCGTTTATCTGCCATTGAATTTGCCTTAAGCGTCTCTAACAAATCTTCATCCTCATAGATTCTCATTGGATTGAATACAGGCATCTTGGAGCCTAACCGGATGATCTTGACATGCTCAATAGTTCTTAAGCGTTCAAGGATAAACCTGAGCTTCGGAGTGCCGAGTATCAGGCTGTCCCCGCCAGTAAGCAGGACGTTGCTAATCTCCGGATGCTGCTCAATATACGATAATCCCGGTTCAATATCCGACACGGCTTCTTTGACGTCATTGCGGAATAGCCGCTTGCGAAAACAGTATCTGCAATATGCCCCACATACTTCCGACACGATTAGCAGGGCCGTCGAACTATACTTATGTTGACACCCAGGAACCACATAATTCGTATCTTCGTCTGAAGCATCCCATCTTCCATACTCCCCGAGCTCTTCCTCATTTGGTATGACCAACTTACGAATTGGATCGTCTGGTTCATTCCAATCAATGAGACTTAAGTAATAATCATTCACCCGAAAAACAAACTTGTCTGTAATAAGCTTCAATCTGTCTCGTTCTTCTTGGGGAATGTTCGTCAATTTGTCTATATCGGTAATGTACTTAGGCTTTGCCATTAAACCAACTCCTCTTAATATGGATAAATAAACTGGAAACAAAAAAAGACCCATTCACACGGGTCAGAAAACAAGCAGAGTTGTTAACTCTACAATAATATGACCCATCTATGTGCTGACGAGGTTAGCTGACGGACTCGGGATAGATGGTTCCCTACGATCCATCTGGATCGATTCGCCCCAGTTACTGGGTCCCCCGCTTTCCGGATTTACGGAAATTAAGCAGTAAGATGTGAAACTTTACTAAAACTATAACAGATAACATTCAAACTGACAACTTTGTTCTCTAGTAAAAGTTGTTTGTAAGCGTGTGGAATAACGTGACAACCGCAAAAAGCTGCCAAGGTTCCCCTTGCAGCTGATGAACTACGATATTAAGAGCGGGGTTTATTAATGAATTGACCTGTATTCTCGAATACTTTCTCGTCTCCTACCACAACCACGATATCATCTTCTCTCAGAACCACATGCGGTCCTGGCGAGATAGAGACATGAGTTCCTCGGCGCAATGCAATAATCGTGGCGCCTGTATTCTGCCAAAATTGAAGATTTCCGATCGTTTGTCCGACTACATGTGAATTCGGTAAAATCTTTAACTCGATTGGATTATATGGTTTAAGATTTTGCAGCCTGTCTGAAGTCTCAATGATCTCCGTCAACAAGACTTCAAGCTTCAGATCCAAATCCTGTTTTTCTTGCAGCAACTGCTGCAAGTTTTGCTTGAGCGAATAAACGGATTTCAAATACTTGTTTTTCGTTATATATTCATAAGCATGATGACTGGACAAGATAATGATCTCTTTGCCTTGAGAGACAGAAACAATATTTTCTTCCTTAAGCAATCCAATCGCTTTTCGAATGGTTTCAGGAGACACATGGTATTGCCCTGCCAGCAGCGACCTGCCGGAAATCTTACTATTTACAGGGATTTCCCCACTTACGATCCTTTGCGCGATATCGAGTGCAATAGATTTATATCCTGCCTTTTCTACATCCGGCATAAATTCGTTTTACTCCTTATTCTGTGAAATGACTCTAAAGACAATCATACGACTTACAAAATAAGAAGTAAACTGCCATACCTCAGCCGCGTCATCGATATTAACATCCTGATAATAACCTGAAATGAAAATTTGTTCTTGTCAACTGACACTCGTCATTAATTGTGCTTCAGTACCCGATGCAAATCGTTCATTCACTAACAGCAGCTGCATCAAAAAATAGGAGTTTAGAATTATTACGCAAGAATAAATAGCAATATATGTTAATTATTCGACTTTATCTCCTATTGAACATATGCCAAGTAGAGGAAATAGAAGTTTTAATGTGATATTTGTATATTACTGTCATTGTTCACGCTTACTTCGGAATTGAACCAATATTTTCCTTGATTTACACTAACATTTGTAAGGACATCTATTTATCCATCTACAAAAATATCAAGAGAATGGAGAGGAGAAAATGATAAACATGTATTCGAATTAAATCAGAACGTAACCTGTCGCACTCGTCTACTCTTTGTTGCTAGTGTTCTGCTTTATGATTGCTTTTGACATCTAAACGATAGTGCTCGGAACTAAAATACAGAAAGATTACAAAGGAGAGAATACTGTATGTACACTTATTCCCGCTTGAAGAAAACGTTTTACGTCTTTCTGGCCTCGACCTTGCTTTTATCATTAGGTACTTTGTCAAATGGAGCATACACTTCAGCGAGTGTACAGTTCTTGCCGACGAGTACATCATTCTCAAACACCGCAGCTCCAGTGTTCGAAGAAAAAATTGTCATCAAGCTTAAACAACAAGCTTTCCTTCCAAGTAAAGAAGGGAAACTTCAATTGCAACAAGAAGTGGTATCGCCGCTATTGGCTGTGCCAGAATTATCATTTGACCCGCTAATCTCGCAGCAATTCTTGCCGTCAGCTAACAAAGGCATTGCTGCTAGTCATTTTGCATCCGTGTTTGAGCGCTATTATTATTCCAAAATTCCCGCCGGCGCCGACGTAGAACAGTTGTTACAAAAGTTGCGCAGCTCCTCGCTCGTTGAGGAAGCATACTTAAGTAAAAAACCAGAACTAGCGAACGCCCCTATTCCGAACACAACGCCTGTCCTCCCAGACAACGATCCGCGCTTCTCATTACAAAGTTATGCGCAAGCAGCTCCTCTAGGTATTAACGCTCCGTATGCTTGGCAATTTGAAGGTGGCGATGGCAAAGGCACCAAGTGGGCCGATGTCGAGTGGGATTGGGCTTTAAACCATGAAGATCTAGCCGATCATAGAATACAGCTTTTGCCAGGCGGCATTAATGATGGAGAAGGTAGTCACGGTACGGCTGTACTAGGGGTTGTATCCGCGGTTGACAATGCTATCGGCAATATCGGGCTAGCTAACAAAGCAACGCCGATTGTATCCTCTTTAGTTCGTTCAGGCGGTGCGGCAGAAGCCATTTTAGCGGCCACGCAAGTATTGTCTCCGGGTGACGTTATTCTGCTCGAAATACAGATCGGTTATGGCGGTCCTTGGTTACCTATCGAAACACAGCCGGCAGAGTTTGATGCAATCCAATATGCAACAAGCTTGGGTATTGTCGTTGTAGAAGCGGGAGCCAACGGCGGGGCTGATCTCGATCAGTACCAGCATTGGGATAATAAATACATCTTCAATCGGGATCTCCCAGATTTCAAAGATTCTGGAGCAATACTTGTAGGAGCGGGATCATCGACTGCACCTCACTACAGACTCGGCTTTAGTAGCCATGGCAATCGAATCGACGCTTACGGTATTGGGGAGAACGTCGCTACCTTAAGTTCAGCAAGTGTCGCTTCAACAACTGGTTATACCGACTATTTCAATGGAACATCTTCCGCTTCACCTGTCATTGTAGGTGCGATTTTACAGCTGCAAGGGATCGCGAAAGCCAAATTCGGCGTGCCGTATTCGCCAGCTGAGATTCGTAGAATACTAAGATGGCTACCGTTCAATACCCCAACTTCCGATATCGCAAACGATAGAATTGGGACATTGCCCAATTTGCAACAAATTATAACGAATTTACCTACGCCGGGCGCTGTACCTGACGATACAATAGCACCAATAGCGCCAACCAATCTCGTTGTTAGTACTGCCACTAACACAGTTAGCTTGAATTGGACAGCTTCTTCGGACAATGTTGGATTGATCGGCTATGACATTTATGTAAATAACGATCCTTTTGCTAAAGCCAGATCGACTGGCAACTCCGCTACGATCAGTGGATTAACAAGTGGCTCGTATACGTTTACTGTCAAGGCTCGGGATGGCTTTAGCAATTTGTCTGAGGCAAGTAACTCGGTCACGGTTCAAGTTGCCGCCTGCCCTGCTCCATGGAGCGCTTCCTCCATTTATGTTCAAGGTAACGTTGTTGCTTATGACGGAGTGAAGTATCAAGCCAATTGGTGGACGCAAAATGAACGTCCAGATCTGAAAAGTGGTCCCTACGAGGTTTGGACTGTGCTCGGTCCTTGCTAAAAAGAGTGATTAGATAATAGAGAGGTAGGGGCATATCAACTCCCTACCTCTCATGCACAAGACGACAGCAAACGGAAAGCTCCTAATAACCTTGCCAACAACTTTACTTCACAAAACCCAAAGAAGCCGCGATTTACGCGGCATTTCATGAGGGGCTTAGAGCTCCTGAGCTCTTTTCGTTGATAAAATTAAAACGTATTATATACATTTTCACATTCTTCCGCGGTCGGTTCATAAAAGCAGTGCTTCTTCCATCTTCCTGCGAGCGGCTGATTATACCAGGTTGGCGGACATGGTCCGGGATTTTCGAACGTTCCCGGGCGGAAATACCATAGGGAGAATTTGGCTGGCCAATTCCGCTCCCCATTCACAGACCGTTGCGCCAGACGGCGTTCCCTATCTCTTGCGCTTTGATAGAACATACCGTGCTGCAAGGCTTCGAACGCGTGCGGCTGGTAGATCATTTGGGGAATTGTTCGGAGTCCTTTAAAATCGGAGCAGTTCGCTCTTACTCGGTTAATGCCAACATTTCCAACAAGAAGCATACCCATTTCGCCTTCGGTCTCCGCTTCAGCACGAAGCAACCTTGCCAGCATATCAATATCCTGTTGCCTGGCTTTTACGACTGCCATTGCCTCACCTCTTTAGATTTCTAGATTCATCATATTGTAGGCGAAGCGGAAGTGTTACTCTGGCAAGTTCGGCTTCAAGTCAGCTGCCATTAAGTCTGATTAACACTAATGTGCCTCTTTAGATATTAGAAATCATCCCCGCCTGTCATTTCATTGTTCCATGTATCTTGTTGCAATTGTATGGACCAGTTGGACTCAGGGAAAACCAACTCCAGCGATTTTCCTCGATAGGATACCGTGTAGCGCCCTTCCCTTAGAGCTCGAATGGCTGATTTCTGGAGTTGCCCTTCTCGCCATTCGAGGTCTAGTTCGAGTCCTCCACGTGCTCGAAGCCCTCGCACATGACCGTTCTGCCATGCGGCTGGGAGCGCTGGAAGCAATCGAATTTCTTGTGTATGACTTTGTAACAGCATCTCAGCAATGCCCGCTGTTCCGCCGAAATTGCCATCGATCTGGAACGGAGGGTGATCGCAGAAGAGATTCGGCAGTGTCGATGAACGAAGCAGCTCCATAATATTCTCGCGGGAATGCTCCGCTTCTTCCAGCCTCGCCCACATATTTAGAATCCATGCCCGGCTCCAACCGGTATGACCTCCGCCATGCTTTAGTCGACGCTCCAAAGTCGTTTTCGCTGCACTTGCCAATTCCGGTGTCATTTCTAACGAAATTTGAGATCCCGGGTGTAAGGCGAAGAGAAGCGAGATATGCCGATGACCCGGCTCAAGCTCTTCGTAATCAAGGCTCCACTCCTTGATTTGACCGTATTTGCCGATTGCAATCCCCGGTATCCGCTGAAGCGCTTCTCATAAGGCTCGTCCAAATTCCAAATCTTCATTGAGGATTTCCGTACAAGTAACGCAATGCGAAAATAACTCTCGAATGATTTGACTATCCATCGAAGGACCGAAGCACAAGGCTCCAACTTCCCCATTCGGCAAAACATAGCGATTTTCCGGTGACGAAGAAGGACAAGTGACTAAATTCCCTTGTATGTCCTCTACTAAGAAGTCTAGCACGAATAAAGCGGATTCCTTCATTGTCTCGTATATGCGGCGCAGGAACTTAATATCGCCCCCGAAATCGTAATGATCCCATAGGTGAAGACATAACCAAGCTGCCCCCATGTTCCAGAAGGTCGCGGTAAGGCATACATCCTGAGGAGCCGTATCCGCCCATATATCCGAATTATGATGTGCCACGAACCCGCGGCAGCCATACATGTCCCTGGCCGTTTCCCTCCCGCGAATCCGAAGCCGTTCGATAAAATCGAACAAGGGCTCATGACACTCGGGAAGATTACATATCTCGGCAGGCCAGTAGTTCATTTGAGTATTAATGTTGATCGTGTATTTGCTGTCCCAGATCGGCAGCATGTCCTTGTTCCATATGCCCTACAGATTGGCCGGCAACGAGCCTGGACGACTGCTGGAAATAAGCAAATAGCGACCGAAATGAAAATAAAGGCTGACAAGGCCGAGATCATCGCTTCCGGCCCGTACTCGCTCTAGACGTTGATCCGTAGCCAGCTTAGTAAGAGCCGCAGAGTCCTCACTCCCTTGCAGGAATAAATCTACTCGATTAAACAAATACCTGTAATCGCTTGTATGATCCGTTCGTAATTGTTCGTATGACTTGGCCGAAGCCAGATCGATTCTTCTTATGCATTCGGCTTCCATCTCCTCGGGCGAGAATCGAAAATCCGTGCAAGCCGAGAGCAGCAGGGTCGCCATATCTGCTTGCTCAACCGATAGCTGCCGACCTTTCAGGGATAGACGTCCGCCTTCTGAGACAATGCGTATCGCGCAGCAGAAGCGAACGCCTTCTTCGCCGCCGGATCTACCGCGAATAATCATGTCCCCTTGCGCACTGAACTCGATACGATCCAAGTAAGCTTGGAATCCAACGGGATGCTTCAGGATATCCGACCAGGGCGTCGGTTCCAACACCGCGCCTCTGCCGAACAAGGCTGTAAAGGATATCCGACCTGACATGCTTGCACTCTGGCGAATGACCGTAACCTGGTCCGGGTAACTCGAGAAATATTCCCGAAGGTATTCGACGTTACCTGAGGAATACCTCACTGAGGCAATTGCATGTTCGAGATTCAGTTCCCTCCTGTATGCTTCAACGTGCAATTCAGAATCGTTTCGGACCATGTAGAGGTCTCCGAGAGGCTCATAATGTCTCTGCCCGTCCGGCACGCCGATGAGCACCTTCGAAGCTAGTTCCTCGGCCTCCGATATTTTACCTTCGAACACCAACTCACGAAGCCTAGCTAAATGACTGAGGGCATCGGGGTTGTTCCTATTCATTGGACCCCCGTACCATAAACTGTCTTCATTAAGCTGTATTCGGTCGATGTCAGCACTTCCGAACACCATTCCTCCCAAGGTTCCGTTACTGATAGGCATTGCTTCTTCCCAACGTTTAGCTGGCTTGTCAAACCACAATTTCATACGATCCACGGCATTCACTCTTATGCGGGGATACTCAGCATTTGCTCATTAAACGCCGCAATCTTGGTCAAGATTACTATATGATTGCTCGTATGACTACCCTGATCATTAATCATAATTTCATATAAAAAACGAGCCCAATCCAATCGAGGTTTTTAAGTCACTTTTTGATGCGGAGCGCCCGAGCGAATATGACGGATGCAAAAATGTGAGACAGGCCGGCATCGTTTGCATGAACGTAGTCAAGATTTAGTAATGCAATAATCGGATTTCCCATTCATAATGGGAAGTAAAGAATGTTTAAGGAGAAGGCAAACGCAATGATAACTCGCGAGAAACTCGAACAAACTCAGATATGGCTTTACGTTGCTACGCTGGCTGCTGCAGCCGGCCTCGGATTATTGTTCCCTGAGCTAATGACATCGCTTGATAATCACATCCTCATCTCGATTGTAATAGCAATCTTAATGTTTGGAATGTTTACTCAAATTCCATTTATGTCTATTAAAGAATCCTTCGGCAATCGACGATTTATCTTGGCAATTCTAACCGCTAATTATCTAGCCGTACCGATAGTCGTCTGGTTACTCTCTCAATTGTTGCCCCAACAATCCCCTGTTTTACTTGGTGTGTATCTTGTTTTATTGACACCCTGTATAGACTATGTCATCGTATTCACACATCTTGGTTGTGGAAATGAGAGATTAATGCTCCTATCGACGCCAATTCTGTTTGTAACGCAAATGCTTCTATTGCCGATTTATTTGTGGATGTTCATGGGCAAGCAGGCGTCCGACATCGTGAATCCTGGTCCATTTATTGAAGCGTTCCTTATCATTATCGTAATACCGCTTCTGTTGGCTATCGTTCTACAATTAGTATCGAGGAAAAATCGCAGCGGCGGTCAACGGCTCTTAGATGCATCCGCCTGGATTCCGGTCCCGCTGATGGCGCTTACGCTTTTTGTTGTTGTGTCCTCCCAAATTGGAAAGCTGTCCGATTACTCGGGAATTCTGATTAAAGTCATTCCCATATATATCTCATTCATGCTAATCATGCCATTCGTCACTCGTTCTATCGTAAAATGGTTTCGGCTAGACATCAGATCGGGTCGAGCTGTTATCTTTAGTGCCGGGACGCGTAATTCCCTTGTGGTCCTTCCCCTCGCCTTAGCGCTGCCAGACAATTGGAGTACGCTAGTTGCAGCTATTATTGTAACGCAAACGATTGTTGAGCTTGCGGGAGAAGTACTCTATGTTCGTCTTATTCCTAACGTAATTTTACGAGACAAAGTCCAATAAAAGAAACAGCGGCAGCCATGGACGAAATACAAAGTCCTGGACCACCGCTGTTTTTGCGTACTAACCCTACCCGTTATTAGTTTCTTTATCGTAGATATCCGTGATTAGAAGACTACCGTCATTCTTTATGTAGATTGCTTTTCGAGTTTCAGAGCTGGAAACGTTGCCAGGGATCACCTTATTAACAACCCCTTTTTTAGGGTCCGTATTATATACGCCTGATGTTGTGTAATAATATTGATTACTATCATCGTCATACCAAAAGCAAAATGCAGGAGTTTCTTCAGGATTATTGTTCGGATTAATAAATGCCATATGATGAGCATCGAAATAATCGCTAGCGCTACAATCAGGTATGTCGCAGCCTGCATCGTTTTGTCCCGGTGTTAGGTTGATGCTTGCTAAAGAGCTGGATGCGTAGGGTTGGATCTGCCTTTCGTCGTTATCACATTCCATGTTTACGAATTTGAAGTTTTGATTTGTTTCGTTAACAACAATCAGCAGTTTTTTCTCCATAATCTACCTCCAAAGAGTTGTCAGTCATTCCTGTTTAATATATTGAATGGAGAATGAATTTATTCCTACTGAACCAGAGCTTCGACTATCGCAGCCTATAAATGAACAAGCTCCCGATTGAAGGATCGGGAGCTTGTCTGAGCTTAAATCTATTGTTTGCCTGCGACCGCAAGGGCCTTGAGCAGGACGACCGCCGCCTCTGCTCTTGTTGCAGTTTGTGTCGGCGCGAATTTGTTGCCGTTCACGCCTTGAACGATGTTGTTCTCCTGGGTTGCGGCAACCGCCGCTTTAGCCCATGCCGGGATCTCGGAGTCGTCCGCAAATCCGGTTGCCGTACTCGTGCTCTTGGCGATGCCAAGCGCATTCGCGATCATCGTCACCATCTCGGCGCGGCTGATCTTCTCATTCGGCTTGAAGCTGCCATCCCCGTAGCCTTTCACGATTCCGGCTTGGACGACCTGAGCGATGCCCTGCTTCGCCCATGCGCCAATATTGTCCTTATCGGTAAATCCAAGGGCAGCTCCGTTACCTTGCAGCTTCAGCATTCGGGCTAGCATGACCGCAAACTCGGCGCGAGTCACTTCGCCTTTCGGCTTAAACGTACCGTCGATATAGCCGCCGATAATGCCCTGCGCAGCCGCCTCTTTAATGCTCGCTTCCGCCCAGTGTCCGGCAATGTCGCTCAGCTTCGTCCCCTCGTTCGCTCCAGGGCTTCCACCCGGGTTCTCTTCCCCTTTCCGTTCTACGGCGAATACCGCGAACTTCGCGAACTTCGCGAACTGTTCGACCTCTGCCGTAATCCGATCGCCGTTTGCCTTGCCACCGATTTCCGCCCAATCCTTCTTCGCTTCGTCATAATAGAAGATTGAAGCGAATTGATTTGTGCCGACTCTGCTTGGATCGAAGGTTAAGGTTAGCGTGATCGGCTTCGAGAATTTATCGGTGAAATTCTTCAAAATCGTATACACCGGGCTAAGAAGAGCGTCCGTATTCGTTACGAGCTGCGAAGGATTCGTTACCTTCTCGACCGTAATCGTTAATGGTTTCTCCGAGGCTCCAGCAGGAACCGTGATCGTAACGGCGTTTTCCGCAAACTGGGCTGTACCGCCGATGCCGGCAGGCAGCGTTTGTGAAGTGCCCCCGGATGGCGCTGAGCTTCCTCCGCTTCCTCCTCCATTGCCGCCTCCCGAGGCAGCCGCTCGTTTGACGATTAACGTGTAAGCTTTCGTTGCTTTTCCGTCTTCAGACGTCACGGTAACCGTAACGGTATTGTCTCCCACGACCAGACTGCCGCCACCTGCGATCGCGACCGTAGCTCTCGCGTCGGCTGCTGTTGCCGCAATTGTAACGGAAGATCGATTGTTCGGCACGTTTACCGAGTAGCTCGTCGTCTCTGCGTTGAACCCACTTACTGTCGCACCATCCACCGTTAGGCTGCTCAAGTCCGCATTACCGCCGGGTATCCGGTCTTCTACCGTCAGAGGTATCGTGTGTACGGTAGAGTTCAGATCGGCGAAAGTGATCTCGAGATCATAGGTTCCCGGGATCAAGTGATCATATTCGGGAAGCTTTCTCAGATCGTCGTAAGCAATTTCAAGTCGATCCTCCGGCGCACCATAGCCGGTGCTCGGAAACCAGTAACAGCCGGCCGCATCGAGAACCAGCGCATGATCCTTCATGATCTTCACGCTTTTGACGGCTTGCCGCCATTTGTCCGGCTGTATTCCCAATGCGCCGTTGCCGAAGTCTACCGTCACCCAAATATGAGCTTCAACAGCCCTGTTATAATAGGCGCTTGTTGAAACCAGGCTTGGAGCAACGCCGGATGTGGAATCGGACAGCTTGAACGTAACGTCGATCGAGTGAACGTCGGTCACATTCTCAAAGGTATACTCGCCCGCCTCAGCAGCCGCAGCGTTGACCGCTCCGTCAACTTTTACAGTATCGATATCGAAATATTGATTCGGAGTGAACGTAAACTTCTGACTTTGTCCGCGCTCGACCAACACATATCCGTTGGGAGAAATCGTCCCTCCAGTGCCTGCCGTTGCGATAACGGTCACATAGTTATCTTCATCTCCGCCGCCAACGTCAATTGTTCTTGGGACAGGCACATTGTTCGTCGCATCCCAATCCCACACGTTGGCGAAATCCCATCCCAAGGCGTCATAAGCTGTTTTTTGCGTAAATTCGGAAGACGTCTTGCCTACGAATGCCGGGGATATCCCGGATGGCAGTCCGGACGTGCTTAACTTGATGCTGTCGTAGTAGTTGACTTGATTGGGATCAACGATTGGCCTGCTTCCGGACCAATAGCCCGCTATTTTACCTGGTGCAGCATCCGTTACCACATTGGACACCGAATTGCCGTTAAAGGTTTGGAGCAGACTGCCCGAAGAGCCGCCCATATCGCCAACGACGGCGCCGAAATATTGACCTCCGACAATCCCGGTGACCGTCCCCTTCACGTCGTTATTAAGAATCACGTTTCCTGTCGTCGTATCTCTTTGGGTAAGAGGCGAGCCTGAATTGTTCCAATTCGTTCCGCCGATCAAGCCCCCGGCCGTGTTTCCGTATACGTTCGCGGTTACGGAGGAGTTTTGCAAGGTTCCCGCATGGAGCAAGCCGACCAAACCGCCCGTATAGCCGGCGCCGGTTACTTTGCCGTCCACGTAGCTGTTCTCGATTGTACCGGCAGAAGTTCCCGCAATGGCCCCCGTGCTATTAACGCCCGTAATATCTACGTTCGTCAATCTCGCGTTGACGACTCTGCCGCCCGTGCCGATATAAGCGAATAAACCCGTGTTATTGTTGCTGCTTGAAATTTTAAGATTGCTGATCGTATATCCTTTTCCGTTAAACGTTCCTAAGAACGGTGTCGGAGCTACGCCTCCGCCAATCGCCGAAAACGTCACGTCCGTCATATCGATATCCGCCGAAAGCTCGTACTTCCCGTCAATCGGATAGACGGATGTTCCGAATCCCGCGGACAATGCAACCAATTCGCTTGCCGTTCCGATTTTTACGGTTGCCGTGCCGCTGCCGGCAAGAGGCGTTACTTTTGCCGTAGCGGAGCTGGTTACGATGCCATTATAAAAGCCCGTTCCCGTGGCCACGGAGCGCAAATACTGTCCGACGTCATCCGCCTTGATCGTATAATTCGACGACGTTGCTCCTCCGATGGCTGTCCATGCCGTTCCATCCGTTGAGCGTTCCCACCGGAAAGCTGCGGTTGCGGCTGACGGAGTAACGGTCGCATTCAGGGTTTGTCCTTCTTTTGCAATCCCCGTTACGGCAATATTCGTTAGGGTCAACTCGTTGACGTCCTGCGGAACCGCCGGATACGTCCATGCCGACAAATTAGGCGTGCGCGGCGTATTCGTGACAAGCGCATCGTCGTCCCCCATCACCAGCGTTCCATTAGTATCGAAACCCTTGCTTGTTACCCTGATCTCGGTCGGGGATATCGAAACGTTCGAATAGCCCGGCCCAATCGCCCTTACATCTACATAAGCAACGTTAGCGGGATCCTTGGTATAATAGGTGCCGCGTCTGTCGTTATTTCCGGAATAGCTTGTAATATAGGTAGTTCCGTTGCCATAAATCTGCGGCTCGAGTGCTGCGCCGTTCGCATACAGCTTGGTACGAACATAGACATGGTCGTGTCCCATCAGCACCACGTCGATTCCGGCTTCGTCATAGGCATTTGTCCAAGAGGCTACGGGATTTGCCATACGATACCCGAATAGGGATTTGTGCATAACCGCGACGCGCCATTTGGTCGGGTTTTGTTTGACGACGGACTTCATCCAGTCCTGCTGCGCTTTGATTTGCGCGGAACTGCTCTGGTCCTGGTAATCCATCATTAAGAAAAGCGTGTCGCCATATACGAAATAGTAGTTGCTGGACTCGAACTGCAATTTGTCAATTCCCGCGACCATTCTTTGAGTGCCGTCGCCCCCGCCGTAAAATGACGCGCCGTTTTTAGGCGGGTTGTAGCGTCCTAGAAGATTTTGCAGCGTGGGGTCTACCGGATTCCAGCTATTGTTTGGAGCCCAGCTGTTGCCCGCGCCGTCATACTCGTGATTTCCCGTCCCCATATACAGCGGCACGCGCGCGAGATGATCTGCATTCGACTCGAAAAAGCCATCCCACTCCGAGGTATCGAAACCATAGGTGACCTGATCGCCAGAGCTCAGAATAAACGAGGCGTTCGGGTAATCGTCAAAGGCTTGATTAAGCGCTTTGTCATTGTGACCATCGTTATTGTTGCGAGCGGCATGAACGTCCGTCACCCATATAAAGTCGAAGGTATCGAGATTACTGGCAGGCGTCGTAAATCCGGCCGGCGATCCGACGTTTGTCACGTTCGCTGCGCCATCCCCAACGCTGTATACGTATTCCGTACCGGGTTCAAGCACCGCTGTTTCCGCCTTATGGCTTTGTACCGCCGCAACGGAGTAAGCGGTTCCCGCGCTATTATAGTTCGCTTGCGAGATGGCGCCAGATAAGTCTACCGCGCTATTCGTGCCTACGACAACATTCGTGAACTTTCCGCCATTGCTTTCGAAATCCGACTTCTTGGCATAGTACAGTTGCGTGGCTGTCGTCGCGGTCGGCGTTACCCAATTAAAACGCGCGATATACTTGCCTGACTCTTGTTTAAACGAATCGAACAAGAAGGTTACGGAGGTAGGCGCCGTGCCTCCGCCAATCGGCTGGGTGATTTCATCCCCCGATTTGGAAATCGTGAACGTATCAATCACTCGGAACGGATTCTCCGAGCCCGTCGCTTTATAGTACGTCTTATAGATAATAGAATTACTCGTAACCTCTACCTTGCTATATACGCCGGGCGAATAAATGGCTCCTCCGCCCGTACCCGTTTTGTTGATGCGAAGATCATAAAAAAAGTCGTTCCAGGAAGTGTCGCGGGTGTCCAGGCTGTAAGCGTAATTGTACACTGAGCCGCCGATA
Organism: Cohnella boryungensis; assembly: GCF_042651945.1. Lineage (NCBI taxonomy): Bacteria > Bacillati > Bacillota > Bacilli > Caryophanales > Paenibacillaceae > Cohnella > Cohnella boryungensis. Next base: position 266,973 of record NZ_JBHSED010000065.1, read on the forward strand.
ACATAGGTCGGGGCCTCGCCGATATTCGCCTTTTGAAGGCTGCTTGTGCCTGCCGCAGATGAAGTTGTTCTTAAGGTAGATCTGGCATATGCGTGTTCATGTCCGGAAAGCACCAGATCGATACCGGCATCGGTAAACCTTTTACCGGAGGCGTTGTCGACTTGATAGTGACTCGCGCCCGGGTCGTAGGGCGAAGCGTGAATATTAACGATTTTCCAAGCTTTCGTCGATGCTGCTGCTTCGGCCGCCATAAAATTGAATTGAATATTGTTGTCGGCGGAAGAGACGTTGGAGTTCAGAATAATAAACAAGGCGTCTCCGTATTCGAAGGAGTACACCGTACCCGCCGCAGCCGGGGATAGTCCGCTTGGCTGCTTTAATGAAGAGTAATTGAATCTGGCGTTGTACTGGACGAAGTTTTTGTCGTAGGACGCACCGTCATGGTTACCTGGAGTAGCCATAATCGGCAGCGTGCTTAACAGGTTTTGAGACGCGTCGAAGAAATATTGCCAATGGTCGGAGAAGCTCGCATCCTCTACCACGTCGCCATTATGTAGAAGAAACGCCGCATCCGTTTCATTCGCCTTGATATAATCGTATAACAAGGCCGTGTTCGCATACGTGCTTTCAGAATAGCCTTGCGTATCGGGGCTGACCACAAAAGAAAACGGCTTGTTCCCGGCAGGGTCCGCAGGGGCCGTAAAGCTGGCGATCGCGCTATACCCGCTGCTGGAATTGCCGACTTTATAATAATATTTGGCTTCCGGAGTCAGATCCTGAATGACGGCATTAAAGGAATGAAACGCTTTAAAGTTGCCCAGCTTATTGTCCGGAATACTGTTTTCGGCTACCGGAACTGTCAGAGTAGCGGTTTTTTGCACGCCAGCAGCCAAGTCCGGCAATGTACCGTAAATGATTTCCGATGAGTTTACCGACGAATCCGTGACCCAGTTAAAGCTCATTGCCGACTTTCCGGCGTTTGCACCTCCGGCGATACCCATTGCGATTTGGGACGGCATGGCCGTTGGAACCGCGGCCGTAGCCGATCTGGGCGCGACCAGTCCGGTAAAAACCATTAGAAAGACTAAGATGATCGCTACAAGTTTTGTTGACGATGATGCTCTTGTTGTGTTGTACACTTCTTGTAAGCTCCTCTCACATGATGTACAGTCATTATGAGGGCAGCAAGTTATTTGTAATCCTCTTTTTCGTTAAATCTGTACTAAATCTTTCATTCTATTGCGGAGTGCGTTAACTGACTGAATAGAGTCAAGCATTAAATCCATCTTTCTTGGTATTTTCTTGAAAACATTCTTCCCACGATAGGCAATCGCAGTTTACGCTGTTCGCCAAAATGGTTTTCATTCGGGTCAATTGTTGAATCTTCGTTTCGAGCTCCTCCTGCTTCTTCAAGGCCATTAGCCTCCACCTATCGGATGGAGCGACTTGGGAATCAAAGCCATCCAGCAATTGTTTGATTTCTTGAATTTGAAACCCAGCGCTCTGTGCAAGTTTTATCGTATCGATCCGACCTAATACCTCATTACCATACACCCTTTTACCGTTCTTGCGATGCGGCGGCTGAAGCAATCCGACCTGCTCATAATAACGCAGAGCCGATGTCGTTGTGCCGCTTTTTTCCGCGACTTCCCCGATGGATAGCATGGGAATCCCCCCTTGACTTCAAGTTAACTTGAAGTGATATGCTTTTCCCCAGCATACAATAACCATCTGTTTGGGACAACTTAGGGGAGGATTCATGATCGCTGCATTAGGAATTTTCGTTGTTACTTTGATTCTCGTGATTTGGCAACCTCGTAGACTTAATATCGGTTGGTCTGCATGCGCTGGCGCAATCCTAGCCTTGATCTTCGGGGTCGTAAATTTGCATGATGTTTGGGATGTAACACTGATCGTATGGAATGCTACTCTTGCTTTCATAGCGGTGATATTGATTTCCTTGATCCTGGACGAAATCGGCTTTTTTGAATGGGCCGCGCTTCATATGGCCAGGTTTGCCAAAGGCAACGGCAGCCTGTTGTTCATATACGCCATTTTGTTAGGCGCAGCTGTTGCGGCACTATTCGCAAACGATGGAGCCGCGCTAATCCTGACTCCGATCGTCCTGGCTATGGTACGAGCGTTGAAATTCGATGAACGAATGATATTGCCCTTTATCATGGCCAGCGGATTTATTTCCGATACGGCGTCTCTTCCGCTCGTTGTCAGCAATTTGGTGAACATCGTGTCTGCAGATTTCTTCGGGATCGGATTTGTCGAATATGCCGGGCGCATGCTCGTCCCCACTCTATTCGCCATTGGGTCGAGTTTGTTGGTGCTGTATCTTATGTTTAGAAAAAGGATTCCGAAGCAATACGACCTCGCTCAATTGAAGCAACCGAAAGCAGCCATCAAGGACATGCGGCTATTCCGGATATCTTGGGTGATCTTAGCCGTATTGCTGATCGGTTACTTGAGCAGTGAGTTTCTTCATGTTCCAGTTTCGATCTTCGTAGGAATCGCAGCGATTCTCTTCCTTGTGCTCGCCCGCCAAAGCAAAGGAATTCATACGTGGAAGCTCGTGAAAGGCGCGCCATGGGCAGTTGTCGTCTTTTCTATCGGGATGTATGTCGTAGTGTACGGGTTGCGAAATGTCGGGTTTACGGATGAACTCGGCAAACTCTTCGAATGGGCCGGCGATCAAGGGCTCTACTCCGCCACCGTGGTTGCCGGATTCATTGCCGCCATCCTATCCTCGATCATGAACAACATGCCGACGGTGATGATCGATGCGCTCGCGATTCAGGGCACCGAAGCAACGGGGGTAATTCGGGAGGCTTTCATTTACGCAAATGTGATCGGTTCCGATTTAGGGCCGAAATTGACGCCGATAGGTTCGTTGGCCACTCTGCTGTGGCTGCATGTACTGTCCACGAAAGGCGTTAAAATCGGCTGGGGATATTACTTCAAGGTTGGCATGATATTGACGATTCCTGTCCTCTTCATCACGCTGACCAGCCTATATTTCTGGCTGAGGATTATTAATTAATGTTATTAATTAACGTCATAAATGAAGGAGTAGATGATCATGCCAAAACCTTTGGTTTACTTTCTTTGCACCGGCAACTCATGCAGAAGTCAAATGGCGGACGGTTTATTGAATGCACTTGGAGGACATCTTTATGAAGTGAGGAGCGCTGGCCTTGAAGCGCACGGGCTTAACCCGCGAGCAGTTAAAGTGATGGCGGAGGCCGGTGTCGACATCTCTTCGAACAACTCGGACGTAATTGATCCTGAGATTCTTAATCGAGCGACGTACGTCATTACGTTGTGCGGTCATGCCGACGAGCATTGTCCGGTGATCTCCAATCCCAATGTGATCAAATGGCATTGGGGATTCGACGATCCCGCAAAAGCCACTGGTACGGAGGATGAGATTTTGGTCCAGTTCCGGGAGGTAAGAAACGCGATTAAGGCTCGTGTTGAACGGTTCGTGCAAGAAGGTGTCGAATTGAAAAAGAAGTTTAATTAACGCTCTGTCCTCCGGATCCAAGTCATGCAATAAAACCCGCCAGTTTCGGCGGGTTTTTGTGTGGCTTCAAATTCTTCGCCCGATTTAAGTAGTTCCGTCATTAAATTAACTGATATTTTCCGTCTTACTTCTTAATAGGGTACCTTCTTTTCCCAATATTCCCCTGACAAACCTTCGATAATACAACTACTGGCCCATGGCATCAGGCAAAACCAAGTACTGGCTATAGTGCCGTCATCGTAGGTTTGCGTCAGCAGTCCGTCTGAATGGCAGAAACGCTCGGACATCCATCCCTTCTTGCCATAGCCGTACTCCTTGTCATAAGTGTTGTAAGTCTGGCAGCCCCAGCGGACCGTATCCTCCAGCCGGTCGCGGATATAATCGTCTTCACAGTTATCCAAGTAGTACAGAAGCTCGTCGACAAGATTGCTGCCCATCGGGTGAATGTGCGGATTCGCTGTAGAGGTCACGCTGCCACCGCAACTCGACCAGCCGATCCTGCTCAGCGGCGGCGCCTTAATTGGAGAGTTGTAGCCAAATTTGAACGAAAACTCATAGCAAATCGCATCCCGCATATGTTCCAAATACGTTTTCTTACCTGTGATAGCGTGTAGATACTTAACCGCCTTAATGTAGGCAAGAATCCCTTCGGAGTCCACTGCCTTATCGGTATCGAGCGGTGCGCCGTAGCATTCGACATGCCGAACGTAGGCATCGTAATAATGCTGTTCGCTTAGGCGTAGGCCTTCCAAATATTTTCCGTCACCTGTCAGCCAGCTGTAATAAGCCGTCGCAGCTAGGCACCACGTCCCGCTGAAGGAATCGTATTCCAATCCGGCGCCGGTCTTCTCTGAGAATATGTAGGGATACTCGTGGTCTGTATTTTTCGTCCGCTCGATTCTCGGGATCGCATCGCGAACGAAATCCAGCCAATCCTCATGTACGATGTCTTTTATGCGTTTCTCATACTCGTAGGCTTTCAGAATGTAATACAACGCCTGTCCGACTAGGTAAGAGGAATGTCCCGGCGTACGCATGCCGTCAAACCACCACCCTTGGATTCCCCATTTGCCGTCCGGGCAAGCGTCGTAGGGAAGACCCGAGGCCGGATTTAACGAGTGTTCCACCGTATTCGCAATGAAGGACAGCGCTTGCTGTCGCATGGATTCGTCTCCTAGACGAAGAGCGGCCATTAACATAGGGGTCGCAACAGAAAGTCCGTTCGTCCAACTAAGCGACAAGATCGGATTGTACCGATAGCCTCCGCTTCCCTTATGCTCGAAAACCTGACCGGAATACGCTAATTCCTCCGGCAGCCACGCATCGCGGGCAACCGCCCGGGCCAAGTCCGACACCGCTGTTATCGGATCGCTAACGATTCTTGGTTCTTGGCGATAACGGTAATAAACCTCCTGAATGGCAGCATGAATATCCCTTTCCATGCTGCCTTCGTATTCATAGGATTCTATAGTGAACTCCACGGCTTCGTGGGGCTGAAGCTCGAAGCAGTTCTCGCCAAGAGGCGATCGGTCCTTAACCAGCTTGGACTTGATAAACTGCCACGGCGAATGCTCATACCCGAGCGTATAGCCTATCGCTCCTCTCGACAACGTACAAGTAAATCCTCCGTATTGGAAGAATTCGCCTTCCTGCCCGGGCTTCCACGGTCGTTTGTAGCCGTTGATCACGACAAAATACGGACTCGCGTTAAGCCCGTAAACCTTGCCCGCATCATAGACAAACACTGCAGGATGGGAAAGCCTGTCGCTTCTGGTCATCCATTCTGGCGCAGACGGACGATTCGACTGTCCCTCTCTTAGCCTCGGAAATTCATTAAGTACGTTCTGCGGACTTTCCCCCCGATTTCGCCCATACAGAAATGCAGGCATAAAAAAGCGTGGATTCTCTTTTGGAAATGGAAGCTCGATATGGATGACACCAAACCACGACGATTGATTCTTATTTCTCACTTGTATGCGAACGTGAAAAGGATTCCGGGGATGACCGCTCCCTCCTTGGACTTCAATTGTTGCGGACAAGCCCTGGTGCTCTAACGGGAGGTATTCCGAGTTCTCTTGCTCCCGACTTCTGGCCTTCAAGTTCAACTGCAACCCCTTTTCCTCCTTCACTCTTCAGCTTCAATATATCGGCCGCTTATGGATATCCTGTATCCCCGACTTGCGCAAAAAATAAGTGTTGATCACATCCCGCCATTCCTTGGCGTGCTCGGCTTGCTCTTGAAGCCTGTCCAGCACTTGCCGATAGCGCCCCTCGTCAATATCATCTTCAAGCGTCTTCCAACGCTCGACTAGTCCCTCGGCGCGCTCCGCTCCCTCATAATGGGTATCGTAAATGTGCTGAATGACGGTTTTTCCGGATTGGAGCCGATGGGTATAAGGCACATGATGGAAAAATAGGAGCAATTCGTCCGGGCAATCCTGCAAGGATTCGTAGCGCTCGAATTGCGGAGAAGGGTACTGGGCCGAATAGCCCGTGCCGGTCAGCAAGGTACGATTGACGCCAATGCCGTGGCAATCGGCGAAGTGGTATGTGCCCCACTTCGAATACTCGTACCCGTCAACGCTCGGTCCGTAGTGGTGATTCGGCTGGACCATCCAGCCTACGCCAAGCGGTGCGGTATAAGACTCGTATATGGACCAAGAGTCGAGCAGCATGCAGCAGATCGTATCCGTCACCTTCTCTTTTTTGCCAAAGGTCAAGCACGTCCATTCCCAGGCGATTTCTTCCTCGCCTATCTCCATATTCCAACTCAATCGTCCGTAACCATACAGATTCGCCTGGGCCAGAAGATGCCCCGTCCAATTCTGATCATCCCCAATGTTGGAAACCGCCGCGACGCCGCCATGCCTCCTGCCGAAGGCTTTCCCGCTGACGATTTGGGCGACAGACGTTCCTTCGCCCAATGCGAAGGTATCGAAGTCGACAATCTCCTTCCACTGAGAGGGAAGATAGCAGAGATGCTTTTGCTGTCCGGTATATTCCTGTGTAATCTGCAGCTCCAGCATCTGATTGGTTTTTGACAGCCCGCCAAACAACGGGGACACGGGCTCCCGAACTTGGAAATCCATCGGCCCGTTCTTGATCTGCAGCAGAACGTTCTCCCTGAAACGCCCGTCCAGCGGCGTATAATGGTCGTATGCCGCCCTCGCCCGATCCGGCTTTCGGTCCCGCCAATCCTGCAAGCAGTCGTAAACAAAGCAACGCCAGATCACAAGTCCGCCATGCGGTTCAAGAGCATCCGCCAGCATGTTGGCCCCGTCGGCATGATTGCGGCCATACGTATACGGTCCCGGTCGGAATTCGGAGTCGGCCTTGACCAGAAAACCTCCAAAGTCCGGGATATGACGATAAATGGCATCAGCCCGCTCTTTCCACCATGCCCGAACGCCTTCATCCAGCGGATCGGCAGTCGGCAGGCCTCCAATTTGGCGAGGACTCGCGAAGTTGATGCTGAGATAAGTCCGAAGACCGTAAGCGCTGAATATAGATGCCGTTTGTGCGACCTTGGGCAACAGTTCATCCGTAATCAGGAGCGTTTCGCGCTCGTGAACGTTTACATTGTTCAAGGAAATCGCATTAATTCCGACAGAGGCCAACAGTCTGGCATAATCGCGTATCCGGCTCCAATCCGATACGAATTCATCATCGCGGTAGAAGATTGATCGCCCGGCATAGCCCCGTTCAATGCTTCCGTCCATATTGTCCCATTGATTGATCATTCGCAGAGCATTTCTTGGATGCTCTGCAATGTTGAGCCGATCGAGACGCTGCACCGATTTCATCAGACGAAGCAGATGAAATACCGCGTATAACATACCGTTGGCCGATCGGGCAGCCAGCACAAGTCGCGGCAGGCCCTCATGCTCAATGGAACGCATAAGATAGCCGTCTTCAGGCAGAGTCCCCAGTATTTCGTTCCCCAACAGATCCTTCAGCTCCGAGAAATCGTCAATTAAGCCGATCGCGATTCCCGCTCCCTGCCAGCCTTCATCACAGAGACGGACGGTGCACCGAGTAATGATGCCAGCCCCATGCGACAATTCCTGCATTGCCGTCCGCATGATTTCCAAGCCCTGCCGGAACCATACCCGATTGAAATATTTTCTATAGTGCCCCAGCAATTCTTCGCTTTCGCATGGTCTATAACGGAGCCATGCCTCATACCCCGATTCCTTATCCAATTCCTTTCCTCCCCGCCAAGATGATGAAACTCGGCTCCCTGCGATGGGAACCGAGTTCAGCGACTACCCTCTATTACTTATTGTAAAATTTCTTGTAGGCTTCCCTCTTTTCTTCAATCATTTCCGCGCCCCCCATGTCCATCCATTCCTTAACCTGCTGGTCGTAAGTGCTGTCGAATTTGTCCGGCTTGACGGTAATGATCTTGGCCATCATCGACTTCACCTTTTCACTCAGAATCTGGGAATACTTGATTTCGGCTTGCACAGGGATGTCGACGCGCGGAGCCGTGTAGCCATCGTTCGTGCCGATCTTGATGCTCTCAATCGTGAAATCCTTGAATTGGGGATCTGTTGCATTAGCTGCGATGTTCTTATCGGGTTCGTCCGTGCTCACGTATTTGCCGTTCATGATCATCGCGTAATCCTGGTTGTTGTAAAGAATCTGGTTCGCTTCAGGCGTAGTCAGCGCAAACGGGATGCCGTCGTCGCCGATTTCGTGAGATACGCCTTCCGGACCAAGCTGCAGCGCCAGAATGTTCTGCGGGTCGGCCATCCAGTTCAAATATTTGATAGCCGCTTCAGCGTTCTTGCTCGCCGCAGGAACCATCAGATAGATGCCGCTTGGCGTATACATCGGCTTCGGACGTTTGCCGTCATTCGTCGTAAACGGATCAATCGGCGCGAGCACCGCTTCGGGATTGTTTTTCTTAAGCGTGGCGTAAAAGCCGCTGTAAACGGGCTCGTTCGTGCTCGTCACCGCCGAACCGGCAACGCCTGTGACCACCTGTTGGGAGAATTCTTGGTTGAAATCTTTGCGAAGAGGGAAATCCTTGTCCAGCAACCCCTCGTTGTACATTTTATTCAGCAGTCTGAACGCTTCCTTGCTGCCTGCTTGACTCCAACCGTCCGGATCGGCATACATATCTTCGTCAGTGATCTGGCTCCAATCCCAGAACGAATTGATCATCGGCTTCAATTGGAAGTGCTGGATATTCGAGAAAGGAATCACTTTACCGCCGGTGTTGCCCGGATCCTTCTCCTTAAACGCCTTCATTGCCTCATACCACTCATCGGTTGTCGTCGGCAGCGGCAATCCAAGCTGGTCGAGCCAGTCCTTGCGAATGAAGGAAGTCGTTTGCGCCTGAATGACACGAAGAGCGGGAATGGCGTACTGCTTGCCGTTAAACACGCCGTCCGGTAGTGATGGCGCAAGTACGGTCTTGAGCTGCGGACCGAACTGATCGATCAGAGGGCCGAGATCTGTAATGCCGCCGCTTTGCACGTAGTTCTGAACGGTCGGCTTATCGTAGGTGAAGATGAGATCCGGCGCCGAGTTGGACGCCATCAGCACGTTCAGCTTCTTGACTTCCTCGGAACGGGGTACGGTAATCCATTCGACCGTAATATTGTTCGGATCGCCGAAGTTTTTCTGGACATACTGCGTCATCAAGTTGTCGGTCAGCGGAGGTGCGCCCGCCGGTGCGTTATTGCGATCGAACAGCTCAATCTTTAGCGTAATCGGCGGTCCCTTCTGCTCCGGAGCTGCGGATGCGGACTGAGTTGAAGGAGGAGCAGAGTTCGATGGTGCGGCCGGGCCGTTCGCCCCCTTGTTCGAGCTGTTGCATCCGGCCAGCGAGATGGCGGACGTCAGAATGACGGCCAGTACTGCGGTTGCGGGCTTGCGAAGAATGCTTCGCATGTTGTTGAGCCTCCCTATATTCATTTAAATGTATAGTGACTTTAACCGACGTAAGCATCGGTTAAAAACCGACTATCAGCCCTTGACGGCTCCAACTAGCATGCCGGAAATGAAATAACGCTGGAGCCACGGATACACGAGAATGATCGGGACCGTCGCGAACATAATGCTCGCGGCCTGTAGGCTTTGCGGTACCGGAGTGGAAGCGCTGAACCCCTCCTGGGCGGATGCGTCGTTCACGAAGCTGTTGATGACCATCTCATACAATTTCAACTGAATCGGATACAGATGCGCATCGTTGATATAGAACAGCGCGTCTTGAAACGTATTCCAACGATCTACCGCCGAATATAGGGCCAATGTCGCCAGAATGGGCAGAGACAGCGGCAGCACGATTCGGAGCAAATAGCGGAAATGGCCGCAGCCGTCCAGCCATGCGGAATCCTCCAATTCTTCCGGAAGCTGAGAGAAAGACGTCTTGAGTATGATCAGCAAGAAGGCGTTGATGAGAATCGGAAGAACCAGCGCCCATACGTCGTTCAACAAGTGAAGCTCCTTCACTAGCAAATAATTTGGAATGATCCCGGGATTAAAAAACATCGTCACGATAATCATTGCGAACAGGATGTTCTTCCCCTTGAAATTCCGCCTGCTGAGCGGATAGGCAGCCAGAATCGTCGCAATCAGACTGAGAACGGTGTACCCGACGACCAGCGCAATTGTAAACAACAACGAACGGATCATGCTGGTATCGCCCCAGATATCCTTGTAGGAGTTTATATTCCACTCGATGGGCCACAAAAACACTTCGCCGGACATGATGGCCCGGTTGCCGCTGAACGACAAAGCGAAAATATGAACCATGGGCAAAACGCAGAACAGACAGAAGACGCCGAGCAGAATCATGATAACGGCATTGCCGATCTTCTCGGAAGGATTTTGAATCACGGTCTAGCCCCCTTAGAAAATGCCCTGATTGTTGATTTTTCTGGAAAGCAGCTCCGCCGTAAGAAGGAGAATCAATCCAACGACCGATTGGAACAAGCCGACGGCAGTCGCGATCGCGAATCTGGCCGACTGAATTCCGACCGTGTAAACATAAGTGCTGATTACCTGGGAGTAATCTGTCACATAATTGTTTGTCAATACGTAAGGTTGCTCGAAGCCGATGTTCGCCATGTTGCCGATCTGCAGAATCAACAGCACGATAATGGTCGGCTTGATCCCCGGCAGCGTGACATGCCACATCTTGCGCATCCTTGCAGCTCCATCGATCTCGGCCGCCTCGTAAAGCTCCTTGTTGATTCCCGTCAGCGCCGCCAAGTAAAGGATCATACCCCATCCGGCGGAGTGCCAAACTCCGGTTCCCACGTATGTCGCGATCCATAAAATCGGTTTTTCCAGGAAAGGAATAGAGGAGATGCCAAGTGAATTCAGCATTTGGTTAAACGTACCGTAGTTGGTGGACAGCAACTCGATTGCGATCCCGCCTACGATGACCCACGAAATAAAATGGGGCAAGTACATCAGAGTCTGACTGACCCTTTTGAACCAGTGCACCCGAATCTCATTCAGCATGAGCGCCAAGACAATGGGAATCGGAAAAGTGAGCAGCCCCAGAAAGTTCAGCATCAGCGTGTTGCGCAAAGCCTTGTAAAACTCCGGAAGACCAAAGATCTCCTTAAAGACGTCGAACCCTACCCAAGGACTAGCCCAGATCCCCTTAAAAATGTTGTAATCCTTAAAGGCAACCAGGACGCCGCCCATCGGAATGTATCGAAAAACGATAAAGAAGGCCATCGGAACGATCATCATGAAATAGAGCGGCCATTGGCGATACAAGTAACTTCCCGCTCCCCTTTTCGGGAGTGTGGGAATCGTGCGGCTGAGATGAACTTCCGTAGTCACTTCCGTCGTCATGAAATCTATCCTTTCCAGCGGTAAAGTATAAGGCGCTCCTGGGTGAATCAATGAATCAATTGCTCCATCGCATGCGATGATTCAGGTGCATATTCATATTAGCAAGAGATATCCCCGCCTTGTATAAGAGAGATGCACAGATTGTTATAGGATTCTCCGACCCGGTAATTCCACAATTGCACGATACGATCGCATGACAAATAAGCGGCCCGGACAGTGTCCGGGCCGCCGATTATAATCACGAAGCGCTAACGTATGGAGCCTTTGGTCAGGTCGGTCGGATTGACCCCGACGTGCTTCTTGAACAGATTGCTGAAATAAGGGACGTTCTTGTAACCGACACGATCAGCCACTTCGTAGACCAGCATATTTTTCTCCAGAAGAAGCTCTTTCGCTTTCTCCATTCGTACCCTCGTCAAATAATTGTTGAAAGTATCGCCGGCGATATTCCTGAAAATTTCCGAGAGATAGTTCCGAGAAATACTGACCTTATCCGCAAGCTCGCCGATCGTTACGTCCTCGGCATAGTTCTCGTGAATATACTGCAGCATGAATTCAACAGCGTGCCTGTGCTTGTTGCTCCCTTTCCATTCGCGGCTTCGGCAAATCTCGGAAACCGTCGATTGCAGCCATTCCACAAGCGAATCCAGCCGTGTCAGCCGAACAATCTCCATTTGAGGCAGTCTGTCGGATAACATTTCGTTCACCACGATTCCGACTTCGTACAGACTATACGTAATGACGCCCCACAGTTCCCCTGCAATCAATTGCACCTCGGAAGGCATTAGCTTCCTGCTCTTCTCGAGGGATTGGAACTGATCCTCAATCAAACGGTAAGCCAGCCCCGCATGACCGTTCTTTATCGCGCTTGTCAGTTCCTGATAGAATTTTACAGGACGCGGCAGAGGGTGAGTCTCGGGTGAACAAATCTCCCCTGTAATCTCATAAAGCTCGAAGCCTTTAAGCGCAGGGCTTTCCCTGAGTTCAATTGCCCGGAACGCTTCCTCGGTAGAATCCGAGATTTGCCCCCAATGCTGAGTAGTGCGCCCCCATCCCATCCGCAGATTAACTTTCAAATACCGGCTTACGCTCTCGATAACCTCGGAACCGAATTGTCGAAGATTCATCCGCAGCTCCGCTTCCGCAAGTGAAGGTCCGGGATGAATGAGAACCGCCGACCGCGTACCGTGCAGCTCGGTGTATGCATACGTAGAGAAAATCTCGGAGGCGATTTCCCTGACGACATTGCGGACAGCAAACCGAATCAGGTTCATATCGGCAATCGAAAAAGCGTTCACACGCGCGTCCCGCGCGATTTCGATTCCGATCACGAGGTGACGGGCTTTCTTCCAAAATCCGTAGGCCGGCGGCAGCTCGTCATCCTCTCGGTAAGGGCGATCCAGCGTTCCCGACACTACGGACTTCACCCATTCTCTCTCAATAAAGGGCTGATAGCGGGTAAGCCGCTCCGACAACTCGACCTGCACCATATGCTTGACGTGCTCTTCGCGGATCAGCGTCACCGCTTTATGAAGCACCGTCTTCAGCGTCGCTACGCTTACGGGCTTGGTTAAGTAATCGACAACATTCAGCCTCATTGCCTGACGCGCATACTCGAAATCCGTGTAACCGCTTAGGATGACGATTTTGCCGAGAAAATCATCGCTGCGCAGGTGTTCGATCATCTCCAGACCGTTCATCACGGGCATGTAAATATCCGTAATCACAAGATCCGGCTGAGTCTGCCGAATCAGGCGCAGCCCCTCTTCTCCGTCCATTGCTTCTCCGACCCATTCGGCGCCGAGCTCGTCCCACGGAATCACTCGCCTCATGCCCTTCAACACGTTGCGATCGTCGTCGATAATTACGATTTTCCACACGGCTTTCTCTCCTTCAGCCCTCATACTCCTTCGCGGCATTTTGCAGCGCGTCGAACGCCTGCTCAGGCGACTTCTTACCGAAGCTCAACTCGTCGCGAACCATCGACCAGTCCTTGTCGATCCAGTTCGTCCAGCCGCTGGCGCCGGGTGTCCACTGCTGCCCGTCCCTCAGTGTCGCATTGTACAGAACCATGCCGGTTTGATCGGCCTCGCTAAAGGTCGAATCGATTGCATCCGCAACCGCTGAATTGACCGGAACACCCCGGCTCGTTCCCAGAATTTTGCCGGCGTCCTCACTGTTAACGAACCAGTCAATGAACGCTTTCGCCTCCTCCACGTGCTTTGAAGCAGCGGAAATGCCAAAAAACAAGGAAGGCTTCAGCCAGCCGCCCGCTTCTTCCGCTCTGGGCATCGTGACGAGCGCATAGGCGCCGGGTTTGATGCTGTCCCATGCTCCATAGCTGCTGCTGTAGCTAAGCCTGATCAAAATGGTCCCTTTTATCATCAAATCGGCCGACGGGTCGAACTCCTTGTCCGCAGCATTCACATCGGCGGGAGGAACCGCTCCGGACGCCCGTAAATCCTGCCACTGATAGGCCCATTCCAGAAACACCTGATTGTCGATATTGAACTGACCGGCATCCGTTATCAATGCCCCCTTGCCCCGCGCATACTGGTAAGCGCTATAAGCGAAAACATCGCCGGCATAGTCTTTGGTGAAATATTGGCCGGCGCCAAGCTTCGGCGTACTTTCTCTAGCAAGCTTAAAGAAATCCTCCCATGTCCAGCCGTTAATCGGCAACGGAATGGCTGACTTCTCCATGGCCGCTTTATCGTAGATCATCCCATGAGCGACCGAACCTAGCGGAACGGCATACAGCTTGTCGTTGAGATGCCCGAGATTCGTCAATTTGTCATCGATATTCGTCAGGTCTACGGCCCCCGTCAGATCGGCGAGCTGATTGCGGTATGCCCAATCGGCGACCCAACCGGGATCGATCTGAATAATATCCGGCGCATTTTTGGCCGCCGCTTGCGTGGTCAGCCTGTCCAGGTATCCATCCATGCCCGAATAGTCCGCTTCGAACGTCACATTGGGGTGCTCCTTGGCGTACGCCTCCAGCGCCTTCATCGTCACCTTATGCCGTGTTTGCGCTCCCCACCACATAATGCGAAGCTTTATGTTTTCTCCGTCAGGCCCTTCTCCTTTCCTGGGCAACGACTGCCCGTCGATGGAAGGGATGGGACTCGAAATGCCGACGCCGCATGCCGCAAGCGACAGGCACAGGACGGCAACGGCCGAAATGAAGGATAAGCGCTTCCACAGGGCCATAATCCTTACATCTCCCCCTTGTTTTAAGGTGTCTATTTTATCCTATCAATTCTATTTCGCCCTTTCATAGATGAGAAATGCACAATTTCCTTCATTATTATCCGATTTGTCGCTCCGGCCGCTCCTCGAGCAGCGGCAACTGAACGACAACTCTCGTCCCGCCTTCTTCACGCGGTTTTATCGCAATGCCGTATCTGCTTCCAAAGTAAGCGGAAATTCGTTCCTCGACATTTCGAATCCCGTAACCGCCGCTTTTTCGATGTAAGGCAGACTCTCCTCCTCCCGAGCGGAGTCCGACTCCGTCGTCCTCCATCTTAATCTGGAGCTGATCGCCGCTCCTTCGCATGACGATCTCGATCGTACCCTGGCTTCTTTGGTGAAATCCGTGAATGATGGCATTCTCGACAAACGGCTGCAAAACCATCTTGGGCATATAACAAGCGCCGAGTTCTTCCGGAATATCCGAGCGAAATTGCAGCAAGCCGTTAAAGCGAATCTGTTGAATTTCGATATAGCTGCTCAGATGCTCCATCTCTTCATGAACGGTAATGAACGTATTTCCGTTCGAAAGTCCGATTCTAAACATTCGGCCCATCAGTTCGAGAATGCGGCTTATTTCTTCCTGGTCATTGGCAATCGCCATCCAGTTTAGCTGGTCTAAGGTGTTATAGAGAAAATGCGGATTGATGTTGGCTTGAAGCGCATCGATCTCAGCTCTCCGTTGAAGCTCATGCCGTTGCCTAAGTGAATGAACGAGCTCTTGGATCCTTTCGTTCTGCTTGCGATAGCCCGAGAACAAATATCCGAACTCATTTTCGTAATCTTCTGGCAATTTGGCGTTTTCGCCTTCAACCGAGTATTGAATCATCGCGCCGACCAGTTTCTTGATCGGCATAGTGAATTGCCTGCTGATCAACACTGTCAGAATCAACGTAAGCAGAATAGCCAATGCACCAATTACGGCGATCGCTTTGGCAAGGGTTAAGCTGCCTTTTATAATTTGAGACCAAGGCGTCAACTCGACCATCGTCCAATCCGAGTTAAGGCTTCGGGAGAAAACAAGCAACGAATTGGAGCCGCTCCGAGGATCTAGTATCCGGAATACACCGGATTGTCCCTGCATATCTGCGGCCCATTGGGTCCATGAATCTCCGTCTGGCACGCTTCCGATATGCAGAACGGGATTCCCCGAAGCGTCCAGCAGCATCCGGCTGACCTGACCGCTTGATTGGCCGGCCAATACCCCCTTTAACATATCCGCCTTCACATGCATGACCAAATATCCGATCAGCTTGTTATTGTTGTTCATAATCGTTCGCGCAAAGCTCAAGACGGAAACCTCACCCTGAATAGCCTGACGTCGGTATTCGTCCGACCACGCCATGTCGTTGCGCTTGACGCTCTCGGCCCAGTATTGCTGGGACGCCTCCTCCAAATCCCGGAACTGGATGTAGCTCTCGGAGTCTCCATATTGCGGCTTGTGCATATAGACATCGATTCCTTCAATAAGAGGAATTGAATTCGTCAAGCTTGCCAAAGATTGCTTAACCTCTTTGAATTGCTGGTATCTGACGAAATCATCCTCGGCGTAGCTGCCCGCAAGAAGGGAAATCAGCACATTGTCTCTAGAGGTAGATAAGGAAATCTGTTCAATCGTCGTCAATCGCGTGGTGATTTCATTATTCAGAACGCTGAGCAGCTTCTGTTGGTTGCTCGAGGCTGTCGTTGCAAGCTCACTGGAGGTCAAGCTATAGCTAATCCATATCGTCGCCCCAATCATGATGACGATCAGCAACGCGAAGCTGCCGAAAAACAAATTGTCGATTCGGTACTTCTTGAATGGGTTCCCCATCGAATACCCCCTTTGTTAGCCGACCAAAAGGAAAGAACTACAAAATCTAACTATCATTATAATCCTATTATTTCAAACCGATCATGGCAACGCCTTCAACTAATAAATCGGGAATGGGACAAAGCTCCAACCACCGGAAAATAACAAGAACCTGAGCCTATAAATAGAAAAAGCCGCGATTTACGCGACTTTTGATGGGATAATCTTCTTAGTCTGTATTGTCCCCATGCTCAGGTAACAATCTTTTCAATTCTTTACGAATCTTTCGCAGAACATGACTCACTTCAACAACTTCGTTATACGTTTTAATTTCGAATGTTGTCTTAGGATTAAGGTTAATCCTTTCGATAAGTCCTCTATCTATTCCTATAAGGTGGTTTAACATAACATCCTTCAACTGTTGGTCAATTTCTTTATCGGCCAAAATCTTGAAAATCTCTTTCTTTGTATCGTCAAGACTTCTTATTGCGTCTGCCTCTAGCTCATTCGATTCAGTAGGCACCTCGGTATTTTCGGTTAAAATATCTTCTTTCATTATAAATCACCCTCATCCTATTCATTATGCTACTCTAACCATCCTCGCAAGTATTGCGCCGTTTCAAATCGAGGATCTCGTTAACGCCGTGCTCGTCGAACTTATCCAGCAGCGGGTCGCTGCCGTGCTTCAGCTTGAAGTCCAGCTCTTCCGAATAGAGCGGGAGGATGGCATAGAAGCTTACGGTTCGTCCATCCCCCATGTCTAGCGTAATAAAATCTTCGTCCACTTCGATTGGAGGCAGCAAAATGATACCGCTCATTCCCGTTTGCTGCGAGAGCGGCTCGGCCGGATCTCCATTAGGCATCGTATGCCCCCAGCCTAACCAAGTGTCGTAGTCATGGGGAAACCGGGCCAACATTTTCAGCCAGCGAATTGGCCAATAATGATCCGGATTTTCTAAATCTTCTTGGATCGGCCAATCCGGCGGCAAGCAGATCATCAGCTCCGCGTATTCGCAGCCCTCCGCTCCTTCAGGCGTATTCATGGGCATAAAGCTCATACCCGTTGTAATTAAAGTATAATAATTGCGTTCGGGAGTCGGTTTAATGAAGAAGACGTCAATATGAACGACATCCGATATGATTTCGTGATAGACGGAATCAATTTCCCCGATATACCGGGTCACATGCTCTTCGATTTTTTCGACCCACTTTTCTTCCCCGTACTCCGGAGGCCGCCATTCATGCTGTCTTTCGCCATAGCGATGGATCGGGCTTCCCGACTCCGAATATTCCGTCGATTTAGTCATGTTCGACTCTCCTCTGCTCCCTTATTTTTCTTCTCATTCATCATACCATAACGTTCCAATCATATTCTTATAAGAAAACAATAAGAAGGAGCGTACATTTCATTGCATAAAGTTAAGGTCGGTTTAAGGCCCATAATTAGCAAGATCAACATGCCCACTGTTTTGAAAACGACAATACTTCCGGGTGACTCCATCGAAAGATTGTTTATCGCAACCCAGGTAGGCGAGATCTTTTACATAGGGAACGGGGATGTTAGAACTTTTTTGGATATTCGCCCGCGAATCCTCAAGCTGGGCGCCTCTAGCGGCGGATATGATGAACGGGGATTGCTGGGGCTGGCATTTCATCCGAATTTCTACTATAACGGTCTGTTCTACCTCCATTATTCAGTTGTTGGAACCCAAGGCCCGGGAGCTCTTCCAGGCGCTTTTGAATCCTTTAAGCCTAACCCGTGCGATCCTAATACCTTAGACCTTAAATGGACAGATAGAGACATACACTATGATCATATTGATACCGTAGAAGAATGGATTCTGCAATCGAACGGCTCCCCCGTAAGACGGCGGACATTGCTAAACCTAAGAAGACCGTTTCTAAATCATAATGGCGTCAATAGCTTAAACTTCTCACCCGAAACAGGGAAGCTAGTTTTGACAACCGGAGATGGCGGTTCAGGCTACGATCCGTTTAATTTAAGCCAAGACGATATGGAGCTCGCAGGAAAAATCATCGAAATCGATGTCAATAAAAAAACATTAGTCGATCAACCGCCCGTTGTTACACGATTCAATGAGCTGCCCGTACCCATTCAGGAGACGCTTACGGTAATCGCCAAAGGAGTTCGCAATATAACCGGCCTTTCCTTTCAAAGATACTATGACCGGTATATCAAATATGCAGGCAATGTCGGACAGGATCTCGTAGAGACGATTTTTTCGTTCGTTCATTATCAGCCCATACCGGTTACAAGGCTAGTTCAACATTTCCTAATGAAATCCGAGCCTGACCAAGAGGAGTTTATTAATTTGGGCTGGAGAGGGTGGGAAGGCGCTCTTCCAACTGCGATATTAACGGCCTGCTCCGCGAACCCGGCATTGAAAGAGAAAACGATTGCTTACTACGAGGATGCGATAAAAACGTCAACGCGGCGCCTTCAGCCGCTTATGAGTTATTATCATGAAGATTCGCGATCCGGTAAGTTTAAGGCAACCGCTCTTACGGGAGTACAGCCCTATATGGGAAATGAAATCCCCGGTTTAACGGGAAGCGTCGTATTCGCCGATCTCGCTCGGGCTCAAGAAGCCCAGCTTCCGGTTAGAGGGGCGTTAGCCTATACCAGGGCCAGAATGGATTGTAAGCTGAACGATTATAGCATGATTGAAACCGATGATCCTTTTGGGTCTCAATCCGCTTATTACGTTAGCTTGGGAACGAATCTTAATCAATCCAGACTCTATTTAGGAGTATATGGCTCGATGAAAGTGGCGGATATTAACCAAGGTACGGTTTTTGAAATTGTTCCATAATCTCACGGAGGAACCGGAGCTGTTATTCAAGCAAGCCAAGTTCCTCATATACGCGAGCTGAAACAACGCCATTCTGTGCGATATGTTGGTCCTTTTGAAACCTTCTAAGCGCTTGGGCGGTATCGAAGCGAAACCTTCCGTCGCAAGTTCCCCTAAAGTACCCTGCGCTTTTCAAGCGAGACTGGATCAACTGGACATCGCCGCCGACGTCGCCTTCGGCAAGGTCTCTCGTGTCATGATTCGGATCCCCCAACACATGCCCCAATATGGTTACATTCGTTCCGACCGGAATGATGTCGTAGAGCTCCATCACATCCCGGTTTCTCATTCGAATACAGCCATGGCTCTGATGCTGTCCGATGGAATGCGGCTTATTCGTTCCGTGTATGCCGTAATTCCCCCACGGGACGTTTAGTCCCAACCATCGCGGCCCGAATGACGCCCCCCAATTCTTTCCTTTATAGGTGATTTGGTATTCGCCAACGGGGGTTGGGGTCGAAGGATTTCCGACTGCTATGGAGTATTCCTTTACTTTTTGCCCCTGCAGCTTGACAACTAAGCGGTGTTGCACGGGATAGACTTCAATGGCGTAAAGCCCGTATTTCGCGTTTATTGGCAGCACTGGATCGGCATGTACAGAATTTACCTTCAGCGTGGATACGATGAAGACAAATACGAACAGGTATCGAAATAAACGGGTCATGTTCTTCACCTTCTCTTCTTTCCCTTGTGGAGTTAAAGGAGCTGCGACGAATAAAGGCTATCCGTTAATCACGATGCCTCCGTTAACGTGGAGGAATTGTCCGGACATGTAGGAAGATTCCTCCGAAGCGAGAAACACATACGCAGGCGCGACCTCGCGTGGTTGTCCCGCACGCTTCATCGGAGTATTTGCCCCCCAATTGGCGACTTGCTCCGCGGGAAACGAGGCCGGAATAAGCGGTGTCCATATATTTCCGGGACATACCCCATTCACCCGTATTCCGCGGGATAGCAACGATTGGGAAAGAGAGCGAGTAAAAGCGACGATCGCCCCCTTCGTTGCGGAGTAATCGATCAGTTGCTCGTTCCCCTCATAAGCGGTTAGAGAAGCCGCATTAATGATGGCGCTCCCAGGTTTCAAGTGCGGTAAGGCAGCCTGGGTTAAGAAGAAGACGGAATGGAAATTGGTCCTGAATGTCTTCTCCATTTGTGCTGCCGTGATATCTTCGAAACGGCTTTGCACATGCTGTTCCGCGGCATTATTCACAAGAATGTCCAGCTTGCCGAATTCCTGGACGGCTTGGCTTACGGCTTGCCGACAGAAAGCTTCCTGGCCAATGTCTCCGGCGATGCAGAGACAGCGACGTCCCTTTTGTTCCACGACCTGTTTCGTTTCTTCCGCATCCTGGTGTTCATTCAAATAAACAATCGCGACGTCCGCTCCTTCCTTAGCGAATGCGACCGCGATTGCGCGTCCCTGACCGCTGTCTCCGCCAGTGATGATGGCGACTTTGTCCTTTAGCTTCCCGCTCCCCATGTAACGGGGATCGTCGAATTCAGGCCTTGGCGTCATCTGCGACTCGATGCCGGGTTGTTGATTCTGATGCTGAGGAGGAAAAGGCGTCGGTTGCAAGGTTTGAATATTCATGTTCATGGCAAGTTGTCTCCTTATAACATAATCGGATAGTCCGGATATACGGCCTGCGTCGTGGGAACTTCAATTAATACGGGCTGAGCGCTAGTTAGCAAAGCTTGCATATATTCGTCAAAATCCTCCGGGGATTGCGTGCGATAGCCCTTCCATCCGCAGGCTTCCGCAAGCTTTACATAATCCGGATTGGTGATGGCGGTCCCTTCCGGCGCTATACCCATCTCCCCCATCTTGTTGCGTTCCATTTGCAGGCAGCCGTTGTTTAAGACAATCATGACTATAGCCAATCCATAGCGGGATGCGGTCAACAGATCGGCAAGGACCATCCCTAGCCCGCCGTCTCCCGTTAGACAGATCACTTGCCGCTGGGGGTAACACAATTTTGCGGCCATCGCGGCGGGCAGGCCGAATCCCATCGTTCTCCACTGTTCGGACACAAGCACGCGCTGACGCTTGGCTCTGAAATTCCGCATGAACCATAGCGTAGAGTCGCCCTCGTCTAAAGCGATGATCGCATCGGGAGAGACATGATTTTCGATTTTCCGGACGATACAGGAAGGATGCATGGGCATATCGGCGCCATTCCCTTCCGACTCGTTCCGGTCCTTCCATGTTTGTTTGCAATCCCGGATGCGTTCGATCCAGGCAGAATTTGGTTCAAAACCCTTTAACGCTCGGTTTAGCTGGGCCACGATCGTGGCAATGTCCCCGACAACGACGCCGTCTGCCGGCATATTCGTGCTAATCTGGTTCTGTCGACATGCAATTTGGATCACACGCGCCTCTAGTGGAGTCTGGTTGTCCGGCCACCAAGAAGTACCGATGGACAGAACGACATCCGCCTCTTTGAACCTGCTCGCGAGATACGGATTGCCGCCTTCGCCAAGTCCTCCTACCGCCAGCGCGAAATCGTCGGCGATGACTCCGATCGAGCCATAGGCGTTCGCGACTCCGCTTCCCCAAGCCAGAGCCAGTCGCTCAATCTCCGCCTTCGCGGATCTTCCCTTATCTCCCACTAATATCATCGGGTTCATCGCCGAGCGCAAGATTTGTCCGGCATTCTCAAAACAGTTAGGGTCCGGTAAGCTGTTAAAGCTTCGGATCGGTTCTTGCGGTTGGAATTGCGTCTGCATGTTAAAAAGATCCATCGGAATGGAAATATGGGACACCGTCCCCCTTGTTATGGAGGCATGAATGGCCGATTTCATTGAAGGGATTACGGAATCCGGATGTACCACAAGCTGCGTGTACCCGGAGATGGCCTGCAAGAGAGATTGCTGATTAACGAACTGCTTGTATGGCGTTCCGATTCGATTCAGAGGAGCTTGTCCCGTGATCGCGAGAACGGGATATCCGTCCAGATATGCATCGCCTAGTCCGTTCAATAAATTCGCTAACCCCGGCCCCATTTGCGCGGCGCATACGGCGAGCTTTCCCGTGCACTTCGCCTCCGCCGAAGCCATGAGCGCAGCGACGGATTCGTGTTTGACGGAAATAAACCGAATCGTGCCACGCTTGGCGATCGCATCCATTAAACCGAAGATGGCATCTCCCACTACCCCGTATATTCGCTCGACTCCGCACCTGAGAAGCTGTTCAAGGATGGCTTCGGAGACAGACATTTGCGGCATCTACATTGCACCTTCCGATCCAGTTTCAGGTAGCTTGTCAATTCAGGTTAGCGCCTATTCATGCATAGCGAATTCCTTTCTATGGAATACTGGAACCATATGGATTGATTAAGGGAAAGAAGGAATCGACTTGGGTTGGAACGGATGGTCTCTCGACAGGGTAATGGTTTTAGCGTTTGGATTACTGTTTCTCGTCCTATTCGTGCAGGTTACGCTGTTTCATTATCGGCAAAACTTCCGGCATTGGTCGATGTGGATCCCCGTCATCGCTACGCCGTTGTTCGGTCTCTGCTTGCTCGTGTTTTCTTTCTGCAAAGCCGCATGGCTTTCGAGCTTGCTGTCCGTATTGCTGTCCGTCGGAATCGCGGCTGGTGCTTTCGGTACCTATAAGCATGTCCATGGGGTCGGAAAACGCGTAGACGGCTTCAAGTTGCGCAATTTCATGGTGGGTCCTCCGCTCACCCTGCCCGCGATGATCTCTGCCGTCAGTCTTCTGGCCTTGTTCGCGTTATATTGGAGGTGACTGTGATGCCGAATTACGATACCCAATATCCAAATTTCGATGTCATGCGCGAGAAGGAGCATTGGGATTCGCATACCCGTGAAATCGTGATCGAACGTTTAACGACGGAAGCCCTTCGCTCGTATCAATATTTGTCCGACCAAGAGGCTGAAACCCTGTTTCGGATTTGCGCGATATTGCTTGACGACGATCGTTCTCCGATCCTCTCTTATGTCGTTTATCACTTCGAATCCGTCCTGCAATCCGGCATCGGAGAATCTCAACGCAAATCCGGCGTTCCCAATCAATCTGATCTCATCCACGGCGGGCTGACGTGGCTCGATCAAGTCTGCGAGGAACGGTACGGTCTGAAATTTGTTGCATTGGACAAGCCGGTACAGGAGCTGGCGATTCAACAAGCGGTCAATGGCGACTTCACCCGTGCATCTCTAGCCGTCCCTATTCCGGTTAAGGATTGGATAGATAAAGTGTTGGCCGAAGCCGTTGCGGCGTATTATTCGCATCCTTCTATCTGGTCGGAGATCGGTTATGCCGGACCGGCTTATCCGCGCGGATACGTTCGTTCGGAGCTGGGATTAACCGACCCGTGGGAGGCAAGAAGAGATGGCAAATAACGAAGAATCGGTCACGCATCATACGGTTCATGAGCAGGGGCGTCGCGATAACGATCTTGCGCGGCGGAAATACAAAGATCACGCGGATATTTGCATTGTCGGAGCCGGGGCTGCGGGCGGCGTATTGGCTTACGAGCTCAGCAAAGCCGGGCTTAAAGTGGTGGTGATCGAGGCGGGGCCGTTCTGGAATCCGCAGACGGATT
This sequence comes from Cohnella boryungensis, assembly GCF_042651945.1. Lineage (NCBI taxonomy): Bacteria > Bacillati > Bacillota > Bacilli > Caryophanales > Paenibacillaceae > Cohnella > Cohnella boryungensis. Next base: position 290,808 of record NZ_JBHSED010000065.1, read on the forward strand.
TTGCCAGCGACGAATTGTCGATGACTCGTCTGGGATGGCAGGATACACGAATCGTAAGCGGCCAAGATCCGCTGCAGCTTGGCCATAACAATTCCGGCAGAGGCGTAGGCGGAGGAACGACCCATTTCACGGGCGTGTTTTTACGGTTTCACGAAAGCGATTTTCGTACGAAGACCTTGGACGGCGTCGGAGAGGATTGGCCGATCTCCTATCACGATTTGGCCCCGTATTACGACAAAGTCGAACAGGATATCGCCGTGTCGGGTCCTAAGCATTTTCCGTGGGGGGCATTCAACGGTCCGTATCCCTATCCGGAACGCGAACCCATTAGCGCCAACGCCGAAATCTTCCGCATCGGCTGCGAGAAACTCGGTCTCCGCAGCGTGGTGACTCCCTTGGCTATCAATTCCGCGCCGTTTGATGGGCGTCCCCCTTGCATCAACCGCGGGTTTTGCAACCAAGGATGTTTGCCGAACGCGAAGTTCAGCACTTTGATCCATCATATTCCCAAAGCAATACAATTGGGCGCCGAAGTGATATCCGACAGCATGGTGACGCAAGTCCTTACAGATCAAGAAGGCCGTGTAACCGGCGTGACCTTCGTTCATGACGGAAACACTTATGAGCAGAAGGCCCGGATCGTAATCTTGGCGAGCTTCGTCGTGGAAACTCCCCGCCTGCTCCTGCATTCCGCCAATTCCCGGTCACCTGACGGTGTAGCTAACTCTAGCGGATGGGTCGGCAAAGCGATCATGCCGCACAGCAGTAACGATGTATATGGCAAATTCGAGGAAGAAATTCGGCTCTATAAAGGAACGCCGGTATTAGCCACTACACAGGATTTATATGAAAGCGATCCGAGTCGCGATTTTGCCCGGGGGTACACGCTGCATGCCCATGGATCTCGCCCCGTCGAGATGGCCAAAGGCATCTCCAAAAGCGCCAAGCTTTGGGGACCGCAATTGCGCCAAGCCATGCTGGACTACAACTTTTATGGAAGAATCACGCTGGTTGGGGAGGTTCTGCCGGACCCGGCGAACCGCGTCACGCTCGCCGAAGAGAAGGATGAATACGGCATGCCGCTCGCTCACGTCTCTTTTACTTACGGACAGAATGATCGCGCGCTGATTGCTCATGCAGTTGCTAAGATGAATGAGGTCATTCAAGCCGCAGGCGGAACGCCGGCTTTCGTCACCGAAGATACGGCCCATTTGATGGGGGGTTGCCGGATGGGCGCCGATCCGACGACGTCCGTTACGAACAGCTTCGGACAAACGCACGACATTCCGAACCTGTTTATTGCCGGCGCGAGTCTCTTTGTGACTTCGGGCGGCGGCAATCCCACGAATACCGTCATGGCGCTAGCGGCGCGCTCTGCGGGTTACATCATTGAACAGTTGAAGCAGGGGGAGATCTAGTGTATTTACTCGCCTGACAATTCAAGGCTTCCCGTCATACGGGCGTATCTACGCGGCTTGCTTATGGCTGCGTATTTGTCGTTCTTTGATCGTTCATGTCAACGAATGGCCCCTTTTAGATTATGTAGGGTTATTCCTACTGCCAGTACATTCGTATAGATCGATCATAAATCCGCACATTCACTGAAGTATTAGGTATTTGCTGAGGTTTGATTACATTAGGTAAATGTACTGTACCGATTATTCATTTATACATAAGCTAACCGTGTGATGAACAATCACAAATAAACAATTCGGTGGTGAATGCTTTGAGCGGAGGTATCGGACACGGCGGAATGCAGGCAGCAGCTTTTGTTCTTGTACTCTTCATTCTCTTGGTTATTATCTTAAGAGCTGGCTCTGGCTACTAATCGGATATCGCTTGAACCCGCGATGCCATAATCATCGCGGGTCTTTTTTTTAACCCGTTTATGTTTTACACATCCGATCGGCGATGACCACGTTTATGATTTGAGCCTTCTGACTTACCCCTTTTTCTATCTCTTTTCTTGCGTTTCTGCGTCATGAAATCAGGAACAGTCGATTTGATTGGTATAGTCAGGCTGAAACGAGAGTTATCAAGAGTGATTTCTCCTGTGTCGCCATCGGTTGACTCCTGGTTGCTATTCGATGTGTTGTTGGAAGAAGAAGAGGAAGAAGGATTGGTTACATTTCCGAAAATAATCGTACCTTCGTTGTTTTCAATATGAATCCTTCCGATATGACAAGTCATGAAATGATCAGCTTCCTTTTATTATTTCAACGTTGTCGGTACATGCTGCTATTTTATGTGAGTGTGTTAGCATCGGCATTGGCTTTTCCAATAGTAACTTTAGCCCGATCTTCTTAAATCTTCCCTATCATCCTTCCCCCGATAAGCATTTTTGAAGATTCGCCCATGCCGAGCACGCACAGAAAAGACTGCTGAGCAAGCGCCAGCAGCCTTTCCGTTCAAGCTTTGATTCCCTATCTAATTCACAGTCAACACCGGTTTATTGGAGGTGTTTTCTTTGCTGTTAAACCTTATACTTGCACCGTTACTATTCTCGACCTGCAGCTTGAAGGTCCTTTTTTGTTTCCGCTTATCTGGCTATTTACATAACTCGTTGCATCGATGCTCAAGGAACGGAGATTAAACGGAGATACGCTAATCATTATGGGACCGGGGGCGCCGCTGTCGAACTCGTTACGTTGCGGAGTTTCAGGCATTTGCCCGGGGGCGGCGGATCAAGTGGAGAAAACGGCTGTAGATGATTGGAAAGACGAGCGGGCTGCTTGGCGGTTCACGCGGTAGAGATGCGCGAAAGACCGTCCTCCATTGGACGGTTATTCCGATGCGCTGCGTCGGCGGCAAGCCGGAATTGTCTATCCATAGCTGCCCTTCTTACACCCGCCTTTTATACGTCCTCATCGCAAGGAAATAGGCCACGAGCATTATTCCGACGCACCACGCAAGCGCGATCCATATGTCGTTGCCGGGCGGCTGACCTGACAGCATTGCGCGGATAGCTTCCACGATTGAGGTTACCGGCTGGTTCTCGGCGAAGACGCGTACGACCGTCGGCATCGACTCAGTCGGCACGAAGGCCGAGCTGATAAATGGCAGGAAGATAATCGGGTAGGAGAAGGCGCTAGCGCCGTCAACCGTCTTTGCAGTGAGCCCGGCAATTGCCGCGACCCAAGTCAAGGCCAGCGTAAACAGCGCTAGTATGCCGGCTACGGCAAGCCATGGCAGTATTCCCGCCGACGAACGAAAGCCCATTATCAACGCTGCGAGAAGGATTACAACCACCGATATAGCGTTCGAGACCAGCGAGGTCAACACATGCCCCCATAGCAAGGCGGAACGTGATATCGGCATGGTGTGAAACCGCTCGAATATGCCCCGCTGTACATCCGTAAACAGCCGGAAAGCCGTGTAGGATATTCCGCTGGCAATCGCCATTAGAAGTATGCCGGGTAACAAGTAATTCACGTAGTTATCCGTTCCGGTTTGAATTGCACCGCCGAGCACATAGACGAATAGCAGCATCATGGCAATCGGCATGATGGTGACCGTGATAATGGTATCCATGCTGCGGAGAATATGGCGCATGGAGCGTCCTAGCATAACACTAATATCGATAAAAAAGTGCTTTTTCGCCGCCTCCATTTACTTCCCCTCCTTTTTGCCGACGATGGCGAGAAAGATTTCCTCTAAAGTCGGCTGTTTTTCAACATACTCCGCCTTTGCTGACGGAAACAGCTTTTTTAACTCAGGGAGCGTGCCGCTCGCGATAATTGTGCCTTCATGCAGAATGGCAATATTGTCGGCAAGCTGCTCGGCCTCCTCCAGATACTGCGTAGTTAGCAATACGGTCGTACCGCTGTCCGCAAGCTTCTTGACGACCTTCCAAACCTCGATACGCGCCTCGGGGTCGAGCCCTGTGGTCGGCTCGTCGAGGAATAGGATCTGCGGATTTCCTATAAGGCTCAAGGCGATGTCGAGCCTGCGGCGCATACCGCCCGAATAGGATGACACCCTGCGGTCTGCCGCTTCCGTTAAGCCGAAGCGTTGCAACATGTCATCCGCAATCTGGCGAGGGTTTTCAAGGTACCGCAGCTTGGCAATCATGATCAGATTTTCCCGTCCGGTCAAAATCTCGTCCACGGCTGCAAACTGTCCGGTCAGACTGATCGCCTGTCGCACATGATCGGGCTTCGAAGCGACATCGAATCCATGAATGATGGCGGTTCCGGCATCTGATTTGAGCAGCGTGGCGAGGATTTTGACCACTGTGGTCTTGCCCGCCCCGTTGGAGCCGAGCAAGGCAAAAATACTGCCCTTCTCCACTTCGAAATCTACGCCCTTTAGCACTTGAAGCTGCTTGTAGGATTTTTGCAGGCCCTTTACTTGAATCGACTTGGTTTGCTCCGTTTGCATCGGGTTACCTCCCTTATATGACCGTTACTTTAGACAGATCGACGACCCATAGGCCTTTAAGCGCAGCAAAAGTCAGCTTATCCATCGTCGCGCCGTCAAAGCAGACCGTTTGGAAGTCACGGTAAGATTTGTTGGTCACGGAAAATGGCAGACGGAACGACACGTTCTTGAGGGTCGCTCCCCTAAACGAAACGTCGTTCAGTGCAGATTTGTCAAACTTGACTCCGATGAAGGTCTGCCCCTCAAAGCTCTGCCCCCGCAGATCGCAATATTTGAAATCAACGCCGTTAAAGATACAGTTCTCAAAAATCGTTTTTCTAAGGTCGGATTTGGTGAACGTGACGTCGGTCAGCTTTACGTCTTTCAATTTTGCCCCGTCCAACCCGGACGTGCTGAAGTGGGTGCGAACAAAGATGGTTTTATTGAAGCTCGCATCCGTAAGATCAAGGCTGGAGAGGTTGCAGTCTGTCAGATTTGCGCCGTCAAATTTGGCTTCTCGCGCATCGCTAGTCGCAAACGAGCTGCCGGTCAAATCCGCGCCCGCAAAATCGGAACCATGCAACGCGCTGCTGTTAAACCGCCCGTTGTGGGCCGTAACGCCCGCAAAATCGCTTTTCGCCAGGTTGCTTGCGCTAAAGTTGACCAGCACTTGCCGTTCCAGCGATCTGGAGAGGTTGGAAACCTCAAGAATCGTTTGTTCGATGTCGCCGATGCTTTCAATGGTCATTTGAAAGGCAGTGTCATCGTCTTTGCCCTCGGCTCTAAGTTCGCTGTACCGCTCCTGCAAATCGGAGAGCAGGTCTGCCTTTAATTCGCCGACGCTCTTCACCCCGTCATATGGCGTAAAAATGCCATTCAAATGATCCGTTAGTTTCTGATTCATCGCATCCAAGCTCCCTCATAGTAAGTTTTCTAACACACGCTTTGCATACTCCCAATTGCTTTTATTGCGGGCGTATGTATCCTTGCCCTTTGCGGTAATCCTAAAATACTTGCGTCGTCCGCCCTGAGATTCATCGCCCCAATACCACTCGATATCTCCGTCTGCCTCAAGCCGCCGGAAGCTGGAGTACATCGTCGCTTCCTTTAGTTCATACTCGCCTCCCGAGCGCTCGGCAATCAGCTTGACAACCTCGTAGCCGTAACGATCAGCTTCGGACAAAAGCCGTAAAATCATCGTATCCGTATGTCCGCGCAGCAGGTCGGATGTGATTTTGTTCTCGCTCATTCAAGCACCTCCATATATGCATAATAAGTCACACTACTATGTCTGTCAAGGTAGTATTTCAAATGAAATACTTTGCCTGAAGACAACCTGTATGTCCACAACGAAAAAACCGCGCAGAGCGCGGCTTCCTTAAGACGATACTTGCCAAGTTATTCAATATCAATGTTCAACATACCCTCTACACAAGTAACTGCATAACCGCCAATTAAGATTTTATCGTTATCCTGAAATCGAACCTCCACCTTGCCATTTCTCCCAATGCAATTTCCCTGACTAGCAACATAGTTCGACTGTTTGATCAGATCAAGCCTTCTAACGAGTGTGGCCACGCACCCGTTGCCGCTGCCGCACACGGGGTCTTCCTCAACTCCTTCATTAGGTGCAAATGACCGCACTTCTAAATCGGACTCTTTATTTTCAGAATCAAGCCCAAACACGGTTACACCTGTTACTCCTCGCGGAATCCATGCAGACAGCTTTTTCATGTCGGGTTTCAGACTTCGAACCTCATATGCATCAGAAAGTTGTATCGTAATCCAAACGGCTCCAACATCAATCGTAGCACTGGCATTAACGCTATTCAACGGGACTCCCAGGGCATTTGCCAGCTGAACTAATTGATCGGAAGGGATGTCCTCAATGCTGGACTCCGGCAAAGTAAAGAATAATTTATCGCCATCAATTAATATCGAGACAAGCCCGCTGCCGCATTCCTGCACCAGGCCCCCTTCTGTCTTCGGTTTCAGTCCATGTTTGAGCACTGCAAAAGCCGATCCAATCGTAGGATGTCCAGCAAAAGGGAGCTCGTTGTGCGGGGTAAATATGCGCAATTTGTAGTCGGCCCGCGGATCTGTTGGCTTGCATACGAAGGTCGTTTCCGAGAGATTCGTCCAATTGGCTACGGCCTGCATCTCATCCGTTGACAGGCTGTTCCCATCCAGAACAACGGCAACGGGGTTTCCCTTAAATCGTACATCTGTAAAGACATCAACTTGTTGGAATGACAATTGGTGATTCATTTCTTCCACCTTCCGAATATCAAGTGTACCTTCTCAGTTTATATGCGACGCATAATCATGGGCGGTTGTTCCATACATGCTCTTAAAATGCTTATTTAAGTGGGTTAAGTCGACAAAACCGCAAGCAGCCACGGCTGAATAAATATCTTTGTTTTTCTCGATCAGCTGCTTCGCGCGTTCAATTTTGCAATTTAAAAAGTAGCGGTAAGGCGATATTCCGGTATGAGCCTTGAATACTCGGATAAACTGGAACTTGGACAGATGAATCTCTTTGCAGATTTCGTCAAGCATGAGCACTTGTTCCAGGTTGGAATGAAGCATGTCCTTCACTCTTCGAATGAGTGCATCCTCCCGCTTATCGTCCGTCGAAAGCTATGTTTGAATGAGGGTATCCGTCAGGGACAGGAATAATTCATTGCAATAAGCCTCATTCCCTTCACTCCTAATGGCATTGGCAAGCTCCAATATACGTCGTTTCAACCAAGCATCGTATACAATCGGTTTAGCGAATCGTAAGATTTCCTTTTTCTCTATAGCCTCCATGAACAGTTCGGGATTAACATAAAGCATGACGTAATCCAAATTCGTTCTATCATGCGCCATCCCGTCATGCGCCTGTTCAGGGCTAAACAGCATAACGCCGTTCGGATAAGACAATTGGCTGTGCCCTTCCAAGGAATACTCCTGAATCCCGCGAAGCGTAACTCCGATCGCATACTCCTGGTGAGCATGTTTTTTATAAGTAAAATCAGTCATGCTTGCGAACAAAGCCGTAACTCCAGCCGATTTCTTATATAGAAAATGGTTCATTACAATCCCCCTCCCCACTCCTTCTAAATCCAAATCATGACCGCAGCATAAACGAGAGACGCAGCCATTATCGCATTAAAGATCTTGGTATGCTTCTCTAGGAACGGCTTAAAGATCGTACCGAAAAGCACCCATGTCAGAAAAGCTAAAAATCCGATTCCTGTGATTGCAATAATACTGATTGCGATCGCAAAGCTTATACGATAGTTAGGCATAATATAAGTTGGAATAACGGTCAATGTAAATAGCACAACCTTTGGATTAAGAAACTGCATAAGGAAACCGGATGAAAAAGTAGCTGTCTGGTTGGCTGCGGATTTGGCTGACGGACTCTGTGCGTACATGAGATAAGAAAGATAAAGCATATAGCCGCTTCCAATGATCTGCATTACGATAATTATTTTGGGGATTACCGCAATGAGAAGCGTGTTTAAGATCGCAGAGATAACCAGTAAGATGCCAAAACCAAACGTTGCTCCATACGTATTCCTCATGGCCTTTTTCACGCCAAGATGATGGACGGTGGACAGGATGACGATATTCGTAGAGCCGGGCGTGAAGGTAGCAATCGTGCAATAAATCAACAAGGATGTAATATTCATGAGAACCTCTCGTTGTCCGAACTTCTCTCCTATATTACATCTCGGAATAAAGACCCCATAGTACATTATTGCAGATTGAGAATTTGCAAATCTAATTTCGTTTACTGGCAAAACGCTTTGTAAGCCGAAATTTTATGCTCAAGCATCTCGTCCGCAGCATGTAACGTGCAGATTTGTTTCTTAATGGAGCGTTTATGTTCTTCCAATAGGCTTAATCGCTCTTGAGCGGTATGTTCCCCTTCTAAAACCAATGATGCATACTTTTTAATGATCCCGATAGGCATTTGTGTCTCTTTTAATTTGATGACAAAACGCAGCCATCTCAGATGCGAATCGTCATAACGTCTGTCTCCGCCGGCATCCCGCAAGGGAGCAATGATGTTTTCCTTTTCGTAATACCGCAAGGTATGTGTACTTATCCCAATCATTTGGGCAGTTTCCCCGATCGTGTACATGAGCAACCCCCGTATTGAAATTTCCGCTTGACTTAGAGTTTACTCTAATCCGTATAATCAACTCAACACATTCTCAGTTAGATTGTAAAGGAGCACATACATGGACAAATATAAGACCATTCAAAATAATCATTTAGCCTTAGCGCAATACTATCGTTGGTATCAAGTATATGAGGTCCCGTTTAACAAAGCCCGTATTAACAATCAGCTGGATATTTTAGCGGAAGAAGTCGAAATTTCATCGCAATCCGGAACGTCGAAAGGGAAAATGGGGATTGAAGATCGATTAAAAGGGTATGAAGGATGGCAGAATGCGCATCATGTTGAAAACACATCCATCCAACAGGTAAGCGACGAGGAGTTGTCGTTAGAAGCGGACATTCTTTACCAGAATATACGTCCAGATCAAAGTAGATACAGTTATAAAATTCATTATTCAACGATTCTAAAACTTCGCGATAACGAATTGCCTCTTTTTACGAAGGTTCATCTAGAAGCGACAGGGACGGTGGAAAATCCGCAATTTCAATCTGCCTATGCTGAGAATCGAGCCAAATCTTTTATGCATTATTGGTTGTATTTAATGGAAACCGCGTCTGTTAACAGCAAGAAATTCAAAGAACTATTAGCTGAACAATTTGAGTTAGATTTAAGCACGACCTCTAAGGTCAATACACTAGAAGGATTTAACGAATGGCTGGCAACCCTTCCTAATCGAGTAAAACAAAGCGGACATTATCCGAAAAACTTATCCGTAACAGAAAATGCCGATCATACGATAGCGGTCTCCGTAGATTTCGAATGGGAAGGCCTTTCAGTTGAGAACAAGCCGATGATTGCCGAAACCCATCATGAGTGGATACTTGAAAATAATCCGGATGAGCGATTTGCCCGCATGAAAATGATGAAAGTTATTCAAACCATACCGTTTCAAACCGTCAATTGAGGCTTAATATGGGTCCAAACACTGCTGCATTCAAATGGCAGCCGTTCAATCGACGGTTGGAAAACGGTTATGAAGTAATTTCTACCGAATAATCTGCTGCGTTCCAAACGACCTTAGCGCCAAGCGTTTCAGACACGAATCGCAACGGGACAAGCAAACTACCGTGCGTGGAGACAGGTTTAGCATCGAGTTGCACGACATTCCCGTCGACTGTTGTTTGCCCGCTTACCGTATTGAAGACAATACGCTTATTATCCTTGTCTGCTATCACGGATCTGCTAGGGATATCCCATCGGATATTTACGCCCATCGCCTCAAGAACGCCTCGTAAAGGGACGTATGTTACTTCGTTCAAGTTAAGCGGCGGCACCGCGGGCTCCATCTTTTTACCGTTCAAAATAATAGCAGCCGCTTTGCGGACAGGTCTAAAATCCTTAATTTCAATGTCGAGTGTGCCTTGACCTGTTTGCCCGAATTGATTAAACCCCGTCGAATAGATACTGCCGTCACGCATGAGCACATAGATATTGCGGCTGCCCTCTGAGATGACCTTAGCCTGATTAGTCGGCAACTTAAGTGCCTTGAACTGGCGGATTACTCCATTATCATACTGCCAGCTCCATGCCGAGCCCTTCGCATCGACCGCTGATCTTGTCGTAAAGGAGACGACATTATTTAGACTAGGTACTCGGACGGGAAGAAGAGCCGCTTTCTTCCCGTTGGAATTGATGTTATCCCAAACCCAGACGGAACCTGTGCTGTCGAGAGCAGCTCCCAGAAACGAGTCTGCAGCTACCGCTATAAATTCCCTATCTGATGGAAGCTGAGTTGGCTTGCGAATATGGAATTTGTTTGGATTATAAGCTTGCATGCCCCATACCCAAATCTCGCCGCCGTTCCCTAGCGCAAGTGACGTATATTGGCCTGCCGCGACGCTATTCACTTTAGGCAAGCCTTCCACCGCTCTCGGCTGCAAGCCGTTCTCCTTCGAATCGTCTCCGAGTTGCCCGTGCTCGTTGCCCCCCCAAGCCCAGACGGTGCCATCTCGCTTAACGGCCAGACTGTGATTGTCTCCAGCGGCCACTTGAAGAATATCAGTCAGCCCTAATACTTGCACCGGTTCAGTAAACAGCTCTTCACTGTCGCTTTTCTTACCGATACCGAGTTGTCCGTGTTCATTTCCGCCGACCGCCCACACCGTTCCATCCTCTTTCAAAAAGAGGGTGTGTCGGTAACCACTTGAGATTTGCCGAACATTCTCGATATGTATGCGCGCCGGAAGAAAGGCAGTCGTCGTTGCCCCATGTCCTAGAGATCCATAACCTCCGCCCCACCCCCATATCGTACCATCCGTTCCAATAGCATAAGCAGCTTCATCACCGGCCTCGATCTGGGTTGCCATTAAAAAGCGTAAGTCGTCCGTTTTTGCCGGTGCGTTTGATCCCGCTTCCTCCGCCCCTACAACGTTTGGTAACAATAGGCAGCATATAACTAAAATGAGTACGTACACCCGCGAGACCTTATATGTAAAAAAGTCCATACTCGCGACCACCTCCAAATACTAATTCACTGCATATACAAACGGTCAATCCACCAGCCAATTATTTAAACGCAATTGGATAAATTTAGTTGCTCAATCGTAGCAATAATATTTCAAAAAATAAATAGATACCAAAATTTGACCAAGCGCTGAATGAAGACCGGCTTCGGTGCTTCTCCTCTTCTATTCCGATTCCTAGTATTTGCTATTCGGTAACATATGGATCATAATCGGCTACAACAAGAACATCCTTATCCCGAGCTGACCGGAGCAGCCGCCTTACGACAGACCCTCGCCACAATCGCTCCCACAACGAGCGCTTGGATTGGCCGATAATGATCTGCGTTGCCCGATATTCCTCAGCCTTGGAGCGAAGAACGTCAGCGATTGCTCTCGGCTTTTGGACCGCTGCAACTTCAAATTTGCCTCCCAAGCGGTTTGTCAGCTTCTCCAAGTCGTTCATTTTCTGATGCCACTTATCGGACTCTTCCTTTTTCCCCTTCTCCTGGACATGGAGCACGACCCATGGCGCCTTCAGCCGATAAGCGATGCGAAATCCTCGTCGGATCAATCGTTCGCCATTCGAACCGCTATTGACGCAGACAAAGATTAATTCTTGCCGCCGTAACGGGCCGCGAAGCGAAGAACGCTGCTCCCACGCTTCCAGCCGTTCGTCGACGTCATCGGCGATCTCGCGCAGCGCCAGCTCGCGAAGAGCGATCAAGTTGCCGGTTTTGAAAAAATGGCCAAGCGCCTGCTCGACTTTGTCCATCGCATACACCTTGCCTTCTTTCATCCGCTGCCGCAACGCTTGCGGCGTTACATCGATTAGCTCTGCCTCGTCTGCCAGACGTAATATCGCATCCGGTAACGTCTCCCGGACTCGGACGCCGGTAATCTGCTCTACTGCGTCGTTCAGACTTTCCAAGTGCTGCACATTAACGGTGGAAATGATCGATATGCCGGCGTCGAGAATCTCCAGCACATCCTCATACCTTTTTTTGTATCTGCTTCCAGGCACATTCGTATGAGCCAACTCGTCGATCAGCACCACCTCCGGGTTGCGCCGAATGATGGTTTCCGTGTCCATTTCATTCAATTCGGTCCCGCGGTAAGCCACGGTGCGGCGCTCAATCATCGGCAGCTGTCCGACCTGATCCGCCGTTTCTTGCCGCCCGTGCGTCTCCAGCAGTCCGACGACGACATCGATCCCTTTCTTAAGCAGGTAATTGCCTTCCCGCAGCATTGTATACGTCTTCCCCACGCCGGGGGCCGCTCCGATGTACACCTTGAATTTGCCCCTGCGAATTTGCTCGATTTTTTGCTCCACCTCCGGCGAGCTTAGCCTGCGGTACAGGTCACCGGTGGTAGGAACAGCGATTTTCGCCGGCATAATGCGTTCCCCCTCGTGCTCGGCCCGGTCGGCGACAAGGAAAATATCGATGTTTCTCGTTTCTCTCAATATATCGTTCACGATGGAGCCTTGCCATAATTCCTGCCAACGGGTTTGCTTGGAATGCCCCATCACGATGCGTGTGACGTTATGCTCCAGCGCATATCGAACCAGCTTGCCTGGCAAAGCGCGCCGCGTTACAAACGGCAGCTCCGCAAATTCGCCGCCCACTTTGTCCACAAGTCGTACGATAGATTGCTTGAAGGCTTCGGACTCTTTCGTCAGCGGTCTCTTCCGGTTGACGAAAGCCGCTACGAGTAAATCTCCGCCCAGCCGCTTGGCAATCTGTTGACCGCGACGAATATAGATCGAGCCGTTCCAATGGTACTGAGCCGATACGAGAATCCGTTCACCTGCTCCGGAAGGACCGACGAGCCCGGCTTCCTCCCGGTGACGATCAAGCGACTCGCTAACTCCTTCCGCCACAATTCGAAGAGCCAGCTCGCGCAGCACAGCCAAGTTCCCGCGTTCGAACGGGATCTGATTCGAGCCGCCTCGTAAATGGCCTTCGGCATATCGTTGAAGAATCGTTTCCGGCGTCACGTCGATGAGCCGAACTTCGTCGGCCAGAACCAGCGCATCTGCCGGAACCGTCTCCTTCGCATTGATGCCGGCATGCGTTTTGGCCAACTCCGTCACGCCTTCGAGCTCGTACACATTCACGGTCGTAATGACGCTGATTCCGCAGCGGAGCAGAAACTGGATGTCCTCCCAACGAGTCGGAAAGCTCGCACCATGACGATTACGATGCGCGAGACTGTCGACGAGCACCACCTCGGGGTTTCGCTCAATCAGCGCCTCCAGATGGAGATCCTTCTTTTCCACGCCATGCTCGAGCCAGTGAATGCTCGGCACCCTCTCCAAGTCTCCCAGCTGCTCCACCGTCTCTGGACGCTGCCGGGTGGACACCGCGCAAATGACGACATCGATGCCTTGTTTCTGCAGCAATTGGCCTTCGCGAAGCATATGATACGTCTTGCCGGACCCGTTGACGGCGCCAATCAGCACCTTCAATCGGCCGTGATTTAACCGGGAGATCGACTTCAACACCTCCTCCGGCGTCCTTCTTTGAAAACTGGCCATCCAAGCTCCTCCCACGCCGCAGAATTGTCGCAGTTCCCCGCGCAGCCGCTGCCTGCGCAAATCTAGAGCATGCAATCGCCCTGTCCGATGCTCTCAGCCGGACAGGGCTTGCCGTACGGTTATGCGAAGGTACACAATTTCAACTGAACTGTTATTTCCCCGTTTTCTCCTTTAGGGCCAGATTGAGCTTAAGCACGTTGACCCGTCGCTCTCCGAATACGCCTAAGTCGCGATTCTCCGTAAATTCGTCCACCAGCGCCTTAAGCTCGCCTGTAGATATTCCGGTGAGCTTGCTGATTCGCGGCACTTGCACCAGTGCCGACTGCGGAGTAATGTGCGGGTCCAATCCCGAGCCCGAGTTGGTGATTAGCGCGATCGGCAGTTGGTCAATCGGTGTATCCGGGTTGTTCTTCTGCCAATCGGCAATGGAAGCCTGCGTGCGCGCCAGCAGATCCGGATTGGATGGGGCATAGTTGTTGGAGCCGGATGCCTCCGCTTTGTAGTCGATGCTTGATACCCGACCTTGAAAATAGCTCGGGTCGGTGAATGATTGTCCGATCAACTCGGAGCCAATCACCTTGCCAGCCTGATCCTTCAGCAAGCTGCCGTTTGCCTGATGGGGGAACAGAAGCTGCGCAAGGCCCGTGGTCACAAGCGGATATACGATGCCGCATAGAATGATGAACAGGGCGCTTATGCGCAAGGCTATCCAGAATCCCGCTACGCCGGAGCGCACCTTGTTCCCGTGTCCTTCATGCGTAATAGTACTCATACTGATTCCTTCTTTCGTTTAGAATGGACGGCATGAATCGTCATCGTCAGATCCACACATGAACGAGCAAATCAATTAACTTGATGCCGATGAACGGGGCGATCACCCCTCCGAGACCATAGACAAGCAGGTTGCGGCTCAACAGGCGCGAAGCATTCATCGGACGGTAAGCGACGCCTTTCATCGCCAGCGGAATCAGCAGCGGAATGATGACGGCGTTAAAGACGAGCGCCGACAGAACCGCCGACAACGGCGAGCCGAGTTTCATAATGTTCAAAGCGTCCATCTCGGGGATCGCCAGCATGAACATTGCCGGTATGATCGCAAAATATTTGGCAATATCGTTAGCGATACTGAACGTCGTCAATGCGCCTCGCGTCATGAGCATCTGCTTGCCGATCGCAACCACCTCGATAATCTTCGAGGGATCGGAATCCAGATCGACCATATTGGCCGCTTCCTTAGCTGCCGTCGTACCGCTATTCATCGCGAGTCCGACGTCCGCTTGCGCCAATGCCGGCGCATCATTCGTCCCGTCGCCGGTCATCGCCACCAGCTTGCCTTCGGCTTGCTCCCGACGGATGACGGCGATTTTATCCTCGGGCCTGCTTTCCGCGATAAAATCATCGACGCCGGCCTCTCTGGCGATGGTGGCTGCCGTTAACGGATTGTCGCCTGTGCACATGATCGTCTTGATGCCCATCGCGCGAAGCTGATCGAACCGTTCCCTCATGCCGGGCTTGATCGTATCCTTCAAATAAATGACGCCGTATATTTGCTGATTGACCGCCACGGCCAGCGGCGTTCCGCCCTCGAAGGCGATGCGGCTCGCCTGGCGTTCCAAATCATCCGGAATCGCTCCGCCTTGCGCAGACACCCATTTCCGAATAGCGTCGACCGCTCCTTTGCGAACCTGTCGTCCGTCCTTCAAGTCAATGCCGCTCATTCGCGTTTCCGCCTTGAATTCCACCAAGCTGCCGCCCTCGCCGAGCGCCGTATCGTACGATCTTCCGTTTTGTTTCATCCACTCCAGCACTGAACGACCTTCCGGGGTCTCGTCTTTAACTGACGAGATTGCCGCCCAGGCGGCCGTCTCCTCGAGACTCGCTCCACCGACCGTCACAATGTCGCTGGCCATCCGATTCCCGAATGTAATCGTCCCGGTTTTGTCCAAGATCATGGTGTTGATGTCGCCCGACGCTTCCACGGCCTTCCCCGACCTTGCCAGCACGTTGAACTGTGTGACCCGGTCCATTCCGGCGATGCCTATGGCCGACAGCAAGCCGCCGATCGTTGTGGGGATCAAACAGACCAGCAGAGCGATGAGGACCGGAATTTCCAAATCAATGCCGACATACGCCGCGATCGGCCGAAGCGTCACAACGACGATCAGGAAGATAATCGTGAGGCTGATCAGCAGCGTATGCAAGGCGATTTCGTTCGGCGTCTTCTGGCGTTTGGCTCCCTCGACAAGCGCAATCATTCGATCGATGAAGGTCTCGCCGGGATCGCTGTTGATTCGCACATGAATGCGGTCGCTGATAACGCGCGTCCCTCCGGTCACAGAGCTGAAATCGCCGCCGGATTCCTTGATGATCGGCGCGGATTCGCCGGTAATGGCCGATTCGTCGACTGAGGCGAGCCCCTCAATCACCTCGCCGTCGCCCGGAATCATCTCTCCTTGGGAAACGATGACAATATCGCCCTTGCGCAGCTCCGTCGAAGGCACGTTTTTGACCTTGTCGCCGACCGCTTTATTCGCCATAATCTCTTTTTTCGTCTGCTTTAACGTGTTGGCTTGGGCCTTGCCTCTTCCCTCCGCCAGCGCTTCGGCGAAGTTAGCGAACAATACCGTGAACAATAGGATTAAAAAAACTGCGAGATTAAAGCCGATGCTGTCCTCAGCGTCGAAGTAACCCGGAAACAAGGTCATCAGCAGCACGACAAACGTTCCTGTTTCGACGACAAACATGACGGGATTTTTCAGCATCGCAATCGGATTTAACTTGATAAAGCTATCTAAGATCGCTCTTTTCACGATATGTCCGGACAAAATGTTATTTCGTTTCGTGTTCATGATCTCACCTCTTCTATTTCAGGA
Organism: Cohnella boryungensis; assembly: GCF_042651945.1. Classification (NCBI taxonomy): domain Bacteria; kingdom Bacillati; phylum Bacillota; class Bacilli; order Caryophanales; family Paenibacillaceae; genus Cohnella; species Cohnella boryungensis. The sequence continues at coordinate 307,197 of NZ_JBHSED010000065.1, forward strand.
GCGTCAAATGCTCAGCGATCGGACCGAGGACAAGCGTCGGCAAAAAAGTCAATGCCCCGATGATTAACACGGCTCCGACGAGAATGCCCGCAAACAATTTGGTGTCTGTGCGGAACGTTCCGATCGTTTCCGGAACCCATTGTTTCATCGTCATGGACCCGGCAACGCCGAGAAGCGCCACAATGGAGATGTAACGCCCGAACAGCATCACCAGTCCGGTGGAAATATTCCAGAAGGTCGTATTGTCACCCAGACCTTCAAAACCGGAGCCATTGTTCGCAGCGGAAGACGTGTATTCATACAGCACCTGCGAAATGCCATGAAAGCCGGGGTTGCTGATGGCTCCTTTTCCCAAATCCGTCAAGAGGGCGATTGCCGTAGGCGCCAAAATAATGAGCGGGTGCGCCAAAATCGCGATGGCGATCAGTTTCATTTCCCGGGCTTCAATTTTCCGCCCCATGAATTCCGGTGTGCGACCGACCATTAATCCGCACAGGAAAACTCCAAGAATCGCATACATGAGCATATTGACCAGTCCGACACCGTCGCCGCCGAACACGCAATTCAGCATCATCAGCGCCAGCGGCGCCAAACCGCCGAGTGGTGTCAAGGTGTCGTGCATATTGTTGACCGATCCGGTCGTCGCCGCAGTCGTAACCGTCGTAAACAAGGTCGACTGCGCAATCCCGAACCGGACTTCCTTGCCCTCCATGCTTCCTTGCGAAGCGTCTATTCCGAGCGCGTTCAACGCCGGATTTCCCCGCAATTCAGACGTGTATACAATCGAGAGGAAGGCAACGAACAAGATGAGCATCGAGCTGAAGATGACCCATCCCTGCTTTTGATTTCGCGCAAATCGACCGAACGTATAGGTTAGTGCGGCCGGAATGCACCACATGGACAGCATTTCGAGCACATTCGTCAGCGGACTAGGATTTTCAAATGGGTGCGCTGAATTGACGCCCATAAACCCACCGCCGTTCGTACCCAAATGCTTGATCGATACCAGAGAAGCCACAGGACCGATCGCGATCTGCTGTGTCCCGCCTTCAATTGTTGTCGCCTCGACAGCAGCATTCAGCGTTTGCGGCACTTTCAAGCCAACCAGAGCCAGCGTCACCAGGATCGCCATCGGGATAAGCAGGCGAGTGTGCGTTTTAACGAAATCAGTGAAGAAGTTGCCAAGCGTCTTTCCTTTGCCGGTCAAACCGCGAATGAACGCGATCGCTACGACGATGCCGGTTGCCGCCGATGTGAACATCATCATCATAATGACAGCCATTTGCGAGAAGTAAGAAAGTCCCGTTTCGCCGCTATAATGCTGCAGGTTCGTATTCGTCATAAAACTAATGACCGTATTAAAAGAAAGCGACGGCTCCATGTTATCGATGCCGTTCGGATTGAAGGGCAACCCTTTCTGGACGCGTAAAATCAAATAACTGAGCGCCACCAATACAACATTGGTCAATATCAAACTGAACGCGTACCGTTTCCAGCTCATATCGGCACGATTTTTCAAACCGGTCAGCGCATAGATCAGCTTTTCCAGAGGACCGAATACTTTGTCCGTACGGTTGGGCTGATTGGAAAACACATGGAATATATAGGTCCCCAAAGGTTTGACCAACAAGACTAAAATCAGAATGACCGCCGCCAGCTGCAAAATGGCCATTTTATGCCCTCCTCAAGCCTATCGTTATCGACTCGTTTAAAACTTTTCCGGATTCAACAAGGCAATCACCAGATAGCCAAATAGTAAAACTGCAACAACCGTTACAATAATCATGTGCGGTCTCCCTCCGCTTCCTGCGCAACCGTTCCGCACCAAGCCACAAATAAGCCGCACAATCCGAAGGCGCTGGCTAGAATCAGTACCATTGCGACATCCAGCATGATGAATCAACCCTCCCATGGGACATTCCCCTTACGAATTCGATCTTCACACGTCGAGCAAAAACGAAACATCATCGCTCCGGCTATGAATGACGTAGTTGGCGCCGAGTCCTTTGTAGACGAGCCTTGGATTATCGCTTCCCGTGATCACATAGATCGGCTTCCCTGTCCACGAACGGCAAATTTGAAGATATCGGCAAATCAAGGGCAAGCTTCTTTCGAACAGAAATACCTTGCCTACCGGCAGATCCGGAATGGTCCAGGTTTGCCGCAGCACCGTATCGACCATAATGATGCTTTTCACGCCCAATACTTCCAATCTCGACCTCTCCGCTTGATGATTTGCGATCGCCGCATAGGGAATATCCTTAATTTGCAGCGCTTTGATAAACTGCTCCCCTATTTTGTTGGGAGCGGAGACGAGTATGAATTCATCTTGGGCTTGCATAACGATTCGCCTCCATTCGGTTAGGCAACAAAAAAAGAAGCCTTGGAAAAGAGGACTCTTCCGCGGCTTCCCGATCATGACTCAGCTGTCCTGACCGACTCGCGACAATCGTTGCCTCTTCGTACGCTTGCGAGGTTAGCTGACGGATTCGGGCGCGAGAGTCGCCCTACCCCCGGCACCGAATGTGCCGGGCGATTCACCCCGTGAAGCCATGATCCGGCTTCTGTTGGTTCCCCCGCTCCTTGACATGCAAGGACTCAGCGTTCTAGATATTAGATATTCAGCTCCGGTTCCAGACCGCCGCCCGGAGGGTAACTACGCTTCTTCCTCTCCTTGAATCAACTTCCTTCCGCAGAACGGTTCACCTGACAGGCAGACAAATTCGGGCGGTGAGAGGCGCCGCAGCTTCGTTTCATCCTAAGCGCGCGAAGCATTTGTCCCTGACCTTTCCGCACGGCTTGCTCTCACACAAGCTTCGGATCGTCTTATAGCCGCCGATGTCGTCCCAACTCCTACCTGAATCGAATCGCGGGTTCAATTCATGGTTTGTATCTTACTTCTGGAAAAGGTGCCTGTAAAACTATGCAAGCCAGATTTTCATTGAAATACGGGGGAATTTAACCTTTTCCGATAATTTACGAATAATAATCATTCATTTTCTTTTGAATTCTGGTTAATTCGGAACTTATCATGATTTTTATGTGATTTTTACACCTCTTGATGGTTTCTTTTCTCTCTTTTTTGTATTACCCTTTAGCTATAAGAAGTGTCGAAAACTTGGATCAACGGGAAGAATGCCTATGCTACATTTGAAATCCTTATGGACAACATGGAAGCCTTATATAGTTACTGCGCTGCTTGTCATTGGCATGACAGCGGCCATGCATCCGATTCGCCTGGCTTTGGATGTCGTCAATATCGCGCTGCTCTTTTTATTTCCAGTGCTTTTAAGCGCTGTCTCGTGGGGGCTGCGTCCTGCGCTCTACGCAGCAACGCTGGGGGCGCTGGCGTTCGATTTCTTCTTCGTCTCACCTCTCTTGAGTTTTACCGTGGCGGATCTGCGTTACTTGATCTCGTTCGGCGTCTACTTGGCCGTTGCCGCATTAACAGCCAGCTTGGCAGCAAAGCTAAAGCGGCAATTGCTCTATTCCAGACAGAGGGAAGCCCATTCGGCGGCTCTTTATGAGATCAGCCGCCAGATGAGCGATATGACGGATATCCATTCCTTATTGGCCAATGTCTCCGCGCAAGCTTCCCGAATTATCGGTACGGACATCGCCATTTACTTGTCAGATCATCGGAATCGTCTGGTACTCACTCATCGTTCTTCTGTTCAAAGCGATTGGGGACAGGGTGAGACGGAGAAAGCTACGGCGAAGCTGGCGTTCGATCACGGCGAAGCCGTCGGATACGGAACTTCCGCCCTGAGAGACTCTCCGGGCTATTACCATCCGTTGCGAACCGAAGATCGCGTGCATGGGGTGCTGGCCCTCAATCTGAAAGAACGGAAGCGCGAGTTCACGGCTGAGCAGCAGCGGATGCTGGAAGCGCTCTGCGACTTGGCCGCCAGCGCCATTGATCGCGTGAGGCTGGCGGAAGAAGCCAAAATCGCGCACTTGACGGCCGAATCGGAACGGCTGCGCGCTGCGATTCTGGATTCGGTTTCCCATGAGCTGCGCACCCCATTGGCAGCGATTATCGGCTCGGCAACCAGTCTGATCGATGGCGACCATCTCTTCACATCCGAAGATCGAATGGTGCTGCTCACAACCATCCGGGACGGCGCCCTCCGAATGAATAGGCTTGTCGTGAATCTGCTTAGCATGGTGCAGCTCGAAAGCGGAATGCTGCGCCTGCGGAAACATTGGTGCGATGTAGAAGATCTGATCGGGGTAGCGATAGCGCAAGTCAAGGACTTTCGCCAGTATCGGAAGCTGAGCGTGCAGTTGCCGGAAAACGTCCCGATGGTGCTGGGCGATGAAGTGCTGCTGGAGCAGGTGCTGGTTAATGTCATCAGCAATGCGATCAAATACAGCCCGGATGGCAGCGACATCTGCATCGCGGTGTCCGATAAAGAAAACAATTTGATAATCGAGGTCGCCGATCAAGGCGTCGGGCTTGAGCACGACGAGTACACGCGCATTTTCGAAAAATTTTACCGTGCGCAAACAACCCGTCAAGTGACGGGCACGGGACTGGGATTGGCGATTTGCAAAGGCATTGTGGAGCTTCATAGCGGCCAGATCACGGGAAAGCGCAACGACCCTCGGGGAACGGTTATTTCGATTACACTTCCCCTGAATCCGCAAACCAAAGCAAACGTGGAGGACGACGAGGATGAATGAGCCAAGAGCAAATATATTGATTGTCGACGACGAGCCGCAAATCCGCAAAATTCTGAAGATGACCTTACAGGCTCATCATTATATCGTTCATGAGGCAGAGACAGGCGAGGAAGGCTTGCAGCAGGCTTCCCGGATGTGCCCCAATTTGATCATACTCGATCTGGGATTGCCGGATATATCAGGAATGGAGGTGTTAGGCCGTATGCGGAGCTGGTCGAGCGTACCAGTCATCGTCTTAACGGCCAAAGACAGGGAGGAAGACAAGATTGCGGCTTTGGACTGCGGCGCCGACGATTACGTGACGAAGCCGTTCGGCATGGGGGAACTGGTTGCTCGGGTTCGCGTAGCCTTGCGACATGCTGCTCCGCCGGCCAATGACTCCGTTCTCCGCATCGGCGATCTGACCCTCGATCTGTCGCAACGACTCGTGGAATTAAACGGAGAACGGATCAAGCTGACCCCGACCGAATACGACCTCCTGAGAATCCTTGCGATCAACGCCGGAAAGGTCGTAACCCAACGGCAACTGCTTCAACAAGTGTGGGGCAGCCAGTACAATGAGCAACCCGACAGCCATTACTTGCGGGTGTACATCGGACACTTGCGCAAAAAACTGGAGGAGAACTCCACGCAACCCAAATGGATCGTTACAGAGCCGGGTATCGGCTATCGGTTTCTTTCACGGGATTGAACCCTCTTGTCCCTTGTCATGACGCCGTACAGAAATTTATTCGGAAGCCGGGGCCGGTTGAGCGGGGATGTATTGGGCTTCCGCGTTTTTCTCCTACATAGGTGGTTTAATGTTAAAGCGAGACATTAATTCTTCCTTGAATTTCTTGTTTTTATCTTCTTGAGGAACTCCCTCCTTCTCTTTATCGGCTTCAATTCTTTCAATGTTGTGTTTGCCTTCATTTACGCCTAATATCACATATAAATCTTGATACTTTACGTCTGGAACCAATAATAATAGGTATTTATCGGTATCATTCATATTTTGATAATTATTTATTGAGAAATGAATTTTCCCTGGGGAGATACCTTTGTCTACGATATAGGTGGGTTCGGCTACTTTAATAATGTCTCCAGCTTTTAGATTAGTCTTTTTATCTTCCTCAAGTATACTATCTATTTTAAATTGAGTGATCGTATAAGCATCGTCAGTAAAGCCGTCTTTATCATAGTTTACGAAATTCTCGCTAGCCATTGCTCTACCAAGGACTATAAGTTCCGAAAATTCGATCATTTCCTCTGAGGTTTTAAAAGAGAGTTGTTTGGCATGAACCTCAGAGTAGGTTACTTTTTGATCTTCCATCAAATACCAAGTAGTAAAAAAGAGAATAAATAAAATTCCAATTACAATAATTTTGGTTTTTTTTATAGTTCGCAAATAATACCAATTTTCATCATCCTTTCAGTATTATTAGTTGTAAAAAGGAGATGGTTGGAGGGGCTGGTGAGATAGGAGATCAACGAAATCCGTAGAAATACTTTGAGTACAACCCTATTTCTCAGTACTCCCTCTTATTTCCCTTCTTAACGAAGTCCCAGTCCACCTCAATATTTTTTCTAACCCGTTGGAGCAACTGAAACAAGGCTTCCGCTTCCTCTTGCGTAAACCCGGTCATCGCCACCTGATTGGAATACTCCCCCTCTCTCTTTAAGAAGGGGTATGCGCTATTGCCTTTCTCAGTCGTAAACAGCTTTTTATTTTTTTTGTTCGTTTCGTCATACTTCTTTTCGATGAAACCTTGGGCTTCAAGCTTTTGGATTGCACGTGCCGCTGTCGTACGGTCCACCTTGATCATCTCCGCCAGCTTTTCCTGGATAATCCCTGGATTTTCAAATATTCGCACCAGATATAAGTATTGTCCTTTTGTAAGATCAACCTCCTTAAATTCTATATTGCTTATCGAGTCCAGCGCTCTCGCTATCATTCCAATTTCCCGAAGAATTTCTCTCATCCTGTCACCTGATTTCTAGAGTGTTAAGGTCATAATTAAGTCTATTTGTTCATCCTCGCCCAGATAAAAAGAATGGGCTCCCGTGTGAACAAAACCGAGCTTCTTATAAAAAGCAATCGCATTCGCGTTATTCTCCCAAACGCCTAACCAGATTTTCTTCTTATTCTGCGCTACGGCTGCTTCAATTGCTTTATTGATTAAAAGCTTGCCAAGTCCCCGGTTCTGAAATTTGTTTCTTATATAGATCCTTTCCACTTCAAGGGATTCGTCGCCCGCATTTTCAGATTGGGCTGCATTGGCGTTTATCTTTAAATACCCGGCAACTTCTGCATCACAGCAAATAAAGAAGAATTCCGAAGAACTCGCGCTAAGTTCCTTTTGTAGTTGATTTGAGCTAAACGCTCTGTCTAGATAGGCCTTCATATTATCGGGCGAATTCTGATGGTTAAAGGTTTCATTGAAGGTTTCAACACTTATTTCTTGAAGGGTGGGCAAATCCTCAAGCATGCACTTCATAATCGTTGTAGTCATATCGTGTAGGTCACTCCTTTCTAGTAAAGATACGATATTTTTATTGCATTTGCAACAAAAATAAGAGTTAAAAAAGACCATCCTATGAGGCTCTATGTTTCGCGCCAACCCAGTCATCTCTGATATGACAAGAGTGGGCGTATCACGTAAAAAACCGCGCTCTGAGCTACCGAGCGCGGCTGTGAAAGAAAATAAAGTCTTGGACTGTCGCTGTTGTTTGAATCCAACTATTCAATTCATTTCATTTCTTTTTTTGCACGACTTAGAAGGTCCATAATGAAATCTGATTTTTGATCGGAGTATGCCAACAAGGTTCTAAAGCCCTTCTTGTAGGCGTCCATTTTGTGTTCAGCATAATGCCGTGCTTCATTCGGATTTTGTCGCAGATAGTCCCTTATGATGAGATTATCATTCCACAAATCCGACCTAAATTGTGTAACTGCAAGATTAAACGAACGCGCCCCCCGCTTTCGAAAATAAAGTCGCCCTGGAGTACTTGCTGATCCCGGTCGTTCATAGCCTAAACGTTTTAACTCTTGAAGTTGTGATGCTGCAACGTTCGGGAAGTTGGTTATACCGACGAGGATGTCAACTATTGGCTTTGCTGCCAAGCCCGGTATTGATGTGCTGCCAAAATGCTCGATATGAACCTCTGGCCCGAAAATATAATGCAGCGAACATGCTTCATCGATATACCATAATGGCCACTCGGGATCATATTCACTTATTATTATTTCTTCGTCCAGCTCCAACAGCGGCCCCCCATTCATCCTTCTCTGAATAACGGCAAGATTTCTGTGAGCAGCCTCCCTTGTTCGGGATAGATCGAATAAACTTCTCCCGCTTGTGCGACCACGGAGACCTCCAGACTCCCGCTCTTGACCGTAATCGTCCCAGCGGAATTGGAGGTAAGCTTCGCTCGACTCAACCTGCCGTCCTCCCAGGCCACATCCAGCTCATAGCCGCCGCGAGCCCTAAGTCCTTGAATGCTGCCCGAGCGCCAAGCTTCCGGAAGCGCGGGCAGCAAGTGCAGACAGCCGTCATGGCTCTGGAGCAGCATCTCCGCAATTCCGGCCGCTCCGCCGAAGTTGCCGTCGATCTGAAACGGAGGATGATTATCGAACAAGTTCGGAAGCGTAGACGATTGCAGCAGCGCCTTCAGATGCGCATAGGCTTCGTTTCCGTCTTCGAGTCTCGCCCAGAAATTGACGATCCAAGCGCGGCTCCAGCCGGTATGCCCGCCGCCGTGCGCGAGCCGGCGCCGCAGCGTAGCCTTGGCCGCCTCGGCCAAATCTGGCGTCTTGCCCGGTGCGATTTGCGTTCCGGGATGCAGAGCGAACAGATGGGAGATATGCCTGTGTCCCAAATCCTTCTCCTCGTAATCCTCCATCCACTCCAGCAAATACCCGTCCTTGGACACCGCCGAATCGGGCACCCGCAGCATGGCCGCTCGCAACTGTTCACGGAATTCCGCATCCTCGCCGAGCGTCTCCGAAGCGGTTATGCACGCGCCGAACAGCTCTTTGACGATCTGATTGTCCATCGCAGGCCCGTAGCATAGCGTGCCTTCTTCCCCGTTCGGGAGAATATAGGTATTCTCGGGCGAGACGGAAGGGCAAGTGACCAGCGCTCCGTTCGGCGCTTCCACCATATAATCCAGCAGGAAGAGAGCCGCCTCGCTCATAACGGGATAAGCTTTCGCCAGGAAAGCCCGATCCGGCGCGAATTGATAATGCTCCCATAGATGCAAGCAGAGCCAAGCCCCGCCCATCGGCCAGAAGGTCGCGGGAAGATAAACGTCCTGCGGCGCCGTATCCGCCCAGATGTCCGTATTGTGATGCGCGGTCCATCCTCTGCAGCCATACATTCTATCGGCCGTCTCCCGGCCGCGCTCCCTCATGCGCTCGATGAGGTCGAACAACGGCTCGTGGCATTCGGACAGATTGCATAACTCGGCAGGCCAATAATTCATTTGCGTATTGATATTGATCGTGAACTTGCTGTCCCACGGCGGCCTCATCTGATCGTTCCAGATGCCCTGGAGATTCGCCGGAAGCGACCCCGGACGACTGCTGGCAATCAACAAATACCGGCCGAAATGGAAGTACAGCGAGATCAGCCCGGGATCGTCTCCCCCCTGACGCAATCGGTTTAACCGCTCGTCCGTGGGCATCTCCTCTGCTTCTCTGTCCGCATTCGCGCCCGATTCCCCGTTTCGATCGCCGTTCGCATTCAGCGTAAGCCTGACGCGTCGGAAGAGAGCCTGATAATCGTCCAGATGCCGCTCGAAGAGCGCCTCCGCTCCAAGCGCGAACGCCTCGTCCAACGTGCGCAAGCATGCGTCCTCGGGGTCTTCATGCCGATAATTCGTTGCGGCAGACAGGATGAGCGTCACGGCATCCGCGTTCTTTACTTGCAGCTGCTCTCCGAGCAGGCTGACCGTTCCGCCTTCGCTACCCGCGCGCAGGGCGGCTCGAAACGCAAGCCCGTTCTCTCCGCCGCTATTGCCGTGCATGACAATCGTTCTTGGATCGCTTCTCTTCAGGCCGTCCATGTACCGTCCAGTCCCTCTGGTCAACCGAGCCGACACTCCGACAGCTCCCGGTCGATCGGCGCGAATGCGTACCGCGAGCACTTGACCGGGGTAGCTGCAGAAGATTTCCCGCGTATAGCCGATCCCGCCCGACCGATAGAACACGCGCGCGACTCCGTTCTCCAGATCCAGTTCCCTGACGTAGTCCTCCGTCTCGTCCCCGTGATCCATCGTCAAAAATAGATCTCCGAGAGGGGCGTAATGACGCTGCGTCTCCGGGATGCCTGGAAGCGCGGCGGCCGCAAGCTCGTGCGCCTCCTTCAGCCTGCCGGCGAATAGCAAATCGCGGATCACCTGCAAATTGTCTCTCGCATCCGGGTTATGACGGTCCGTCGGTCCGCCGTACCATACGGAATCTTCGTTTAATTGGATGCGCTCCTTGCGCGGGTTCCCGAATACCATCCCTCCAAGCCGTCCGTTCCCGACAGGCAGCGCCTCGTCCCAGTGCATGGCCTGTTGCTTATACCAAAGCCTTTGCTCGCTCATCCTGTATCCCCCTGTCTCCAACGTATTTCCGTTCGGCCTGCGTCAGCCCTCTTCCTCGTTCCCCGTGGCTTCCTCTACGGTAAAATCGTCGAAATCCGCATAGCCGCGCGCGACGTTCTCCGTCGTCCGGGCGTACAAGCCGACCTTGGCTCCCACCCACTTGCTGACCGTCGCTTGAAACGAAGGCTGGTCAACCCTTTCGAACTTCTCGCCATCCGCGCGATAATAAAAATCGCATAACGCGCCATCGCGAACGACCGCACGAAGCCCTACCGCCTCCGCGTTCGTCCGCCGCTGCCATACGACCTCCTCCCGTTCCGTATCCCCCCGTCTCAGCTGCAGCTGCGCTCCTCCTGCCGGATCGGCCGAGTATACGAGCGCGGCATAATGATAGCCGAACAGGATCAGGCCGGCTTGATTCCCGCCCGTCAGTCCCGCAGCGTCCAACCGAACGGTCGTCCGAAACGATAACGCCGGAAACTTCTGCAACAGCAATGAAGGGGATTCGTACAAGGACGACGAGCCTTCGAGATTCGGCTGCGCGAACAGGCGCAGATATCCCGTGCGCTCCGTGAGCGAGTACCATTCCGGTTTGGGATTCGCTTGCCATTGCCACTGCAGCCCCAATCGATCGCTGTCGAAGCCGTCCGAGGCGACGGGCGCCGCAATCGGATAATGTCCCCCGACATCCGGCTTCTCCGCCTCCTGAACCGGCTCCCCGATTCCGTCTCCGTCGATATCCGTTCCCATGGTCGGCCAATCCTCTTGCGTCCACTCCATCGGCTGCAGATGCACGATCCGTCCGTAAGCGTCCTTGTGCTGAAAATGAAAAAACCACGACTGCCCCGATGCCAATTCGACCCATGCGCCTTGGTGCGGACCGTTCACGGGCGTATTTCCCTGCTTTAGCACGATACGATCCTCGTAAGGACCGAACGGATGCTCGGCGCGAAGCACCGTTTGCCAGCCTTCCTCGACGCCGCCGGCCGGCGCGAAGACATAGTAGTATTTGCCTCTCTTATACATTTTCGGTCCTTCGATCGTCGGGTGCCGGGCAGGATCGTCGATAATGACGGTCCCTTCGTGGAGCAGCTTCATTCCGTCCGGGGACATGCGCCGAACCCTCAAGCGGTGCTTGATGCCGCTCCGGCTGTGCGCATAGGCATGCACGAGATAAGCGCTTCCGTCGTCGTCCCAGAACGGACAGGGATCGATCAAGCCCTTCCCTTCCTGTACCAGGTGAATTTCGGACCATTCGCCGGCGGGGTCCTCCGCGGTCGTCATCATAATTCCGACGTCCGGATCGCCGTAGAAGATCCAATACCTTCCGTCGTGATAACGAATGCTTGGCGCCCAGACGCCTTTGCCGTGCTGCGGTTTGTCATAGCCCGGCAAGGGCATGCGGACGATTGCGTGATTAATGAGGCTCCAATTCACGAGATCCTTGGAATGCAATATAGGAAGGCCCGGTATATGCCCGAAGCTCGATGCCGTCATATAGAAATCGTCGCCGACCCGAACGACGTCCGGGTCTGAGTAATCGGCGTGCAGCACCGGATTCCTGTAATGCCCGTTGCCTTGATCCGGGCGCCAAGGAGAAGGGTTGCCCGCTCTGTCTAATGATTTCATCCCTTTCACTCCTCCAATTGTCGTTGCTTGCATTCGCTCGGGCTCATCCCCGTATATTTCTTGAATACCTTCGAGAAGTAAGCGCGATCGGAGTAGCCCAGCATATACGCCGTCGTTTCCGCCGTCTCGCCCAGTACGAGCAATCTTTTCGCTTCCTCCATCTTCACCAGGTGCGCGTAATCCGTGAAGATGGTGCCCGTCAGCTTTTTGAAGTATCGGGAAAAGTAGCTGGGATTCAAATGCAAATGTCTCGCCATATCGATCGAACTGACGTTCGTGTACATATGCTCCCGGATATAATCGTCAATCTCCTTCAGCTCGGGATTGGTCCCTTGCGCAACCGGAGCGGACGTCCTTGCGGCATTCGCCACCCGGTCGGCATATCCTTCCACGATTCCAAAAGCTTCCCCCAGACGGACGGTATGTCTAATATCCTCTTGCACGTCCGAGGGAACAGAGCGGCCTAGCCGAATTCCCAGCTCCTGCACGCAGCGCAGCAGCCGTTCTTTCGCCTTTGCCGGTTCGCATGCGATAGCCTGCATCGCTCTCTCCAGGCTGACCAGATAGATCGGCGCGGAGCTGCTCCCGCCATGAACGGCTTCGATCCACCGTGTCGCCAGCCCCTCAAGGCGAGTGTTCGCCTCTTCCTCCGTCGCAACCCCGTCATTGTATGCACTGGACGTATCGTCCATAAGGCGGCTGTTCGCGTAGTACCGGGCAGTCAGACTAGACTTCAACTGTTCGATCGCCCTGCCCAGCTCGTCGATCGAACTTGCCTCCTCCGCGATCGCAGAGTAGCTGTCGATTTTCAAAAACTCGCGCAGCTTCTCCCGAATCCGCGAGACCGTTCGTTCCAGAACGGCGATCGACGCACTCGCCTCCGGCTCGCAGGCGATCGCCCATATCCGCTGATCCTGTGCCAGAAAGACCGACACGCGTTCGCCCGCAGCCAGCTCCGAAGCGATGTTATAGGCCGCATACCGAATCAATTCAGGGTTTTTCCGGTCGTACACTTTGGACAAATCGCCGAGATCCAGATGCAGCAGGCCCGGCGCGAACCACGACCCCTTCCATTCGATGCCCAGCCGTTTGCCCTGCTCCAACAAGCCTGTCGGATCGGAGGATTGGGAAAGCTCGTGGAAAAAACGCTGCAGCAAAATGTCCCGATTTCTCGCTAGATCCGATTTGTACGCGATCTGCTCCAGCTGTTCCCGTTCATGGGCGAAGCGGTATACCGCTTTGCCCAGACTCTTCGCGATTTTCTCCGGATTCATCTCGGCTTTGACGACGTAATCGTCCGCTTCGATCCAGAGCGCTTCCTTTACATAGTGAAAATCCTCATGGCACGTAAGAAAAATCACGCGAAGCCGGGGACGGGCTTCCTTGAACCGACGGGCCAGCTCGATCCCGTTGCCGTCGGGCAATCCGATATCGGTGACCAGGACGTCCGGCTGCGCCTCCTCGAACTTCTCGATCGCCTCCTCCGCCGAGTAGGCTTCGGCGCATACGCTAAGCCCCAGCTCTTCCCAAGGAATCAGCTTTCGCAAATAGTCGACGACCGGCACGTCGTCATCGATCAACATCGCTCTGATCATCGCTTCGCCCTCCCCCCTCTTCGTGATGCCATGGAATTATCAAGCAAGCGACAAAGCCCTCGGGTTCTCCGGGACCGACGACAAATTCGGCGGTTGCTCCGAAGGTCAGCTTGGTGCGGCGCATCACATTGTACAAGCCGACTCCCCGCTCCCCGGTCTGCTGCCCCTCTCCGCTCAAGATCCGGTTTAACTCCGCGGCTTGCTCCGCCCCAATCCCCCGGCCGTTGTCCGCGATCCGAATCCGAACCAGTCCCGCCGACTCTTCGACCGTCACGTCGATACGCGGGCTTCGCGTCGAACGGCTGAAGCCGTGGATGATGCTGTTCTCGACCAGCGGCTGCAGCAGCAGCCGGGGGACAAGCATGCTTTGAAGCCGTTCCGGCAGCTCGATGTTCAACTCGACGTTCAGCCGGTTGCGCATCCTCATGATCGAGACATACTGTCCGAGCAATCGGCACTCTTCCGCCAACGCGATCGGCTCGTGCACGCGAAGATGCGCCCGCAACAGCGCCATTAAGGAATCGATCGTCTCGCTGTGGACTTGATCCCCTTCGACGGCCAAATTGCATTTAATCGAATTCAACGTGTTCAGCAGAAAGTGCGGGCGGATTTGCGAGAACAACGCGTACAGCTCGATCGTCCGCTTCTCCTCCTGCTCCTCCTCCACTTTGCGAATCAGAGCGTTGATGTTGTCGAGCATCTGGTTGATTGAACCGCCAAGCAAGGAAATTTCGTCTTGCCCCTTAATGTTATAACGAACGGAGCTGTTGCCTTCCCCGTATTGGGCAGCGACTCGCATCAACCGATGAATCGGCCGGTTCAGCCCTTTCGCGATTACGACGGAAATGAACAGAAAGACGAAGAGCACGATGCATACGGCCATAAGCAAGTACCAGAACCGTTGCGTGACGTCCCCGATGGCGGTCGACAGCTCCAGATCGTACGTCAGCGTCCACGAAGTTCCCGGCACCTCGATGCGTTCCCTCATCCATCCGTCGCGCGGTCCGGCGGACAATGCCGACGTGCTCTCCGCCATACCCGCCAGCAGATTTCCGTCACCTTCGTACAACGAAACGATGCCGGAGCCGGCATTGCGGAACAGGTTGTCGAAATAAGCAGCCGGGATGCCGACGAAAAGCGTTCCCAGCGTATCGTTGCGATAAGGATCGTAGACCGTTTTTTTCAAGAACAGATAGTACGGCGCCTTGAAGACGTCTCCGTATCCCGTCCCGCGCTCCGCCCGAAACCATCGCACAATCCCCGTGGCGGCCTCGTCTACGGAAAGATGCTCGAACTGGGCATTCTCGCGCAGTCGGGCAACCTCGTACTCCCGCAGCGAGCCGACGATCGGATAATAGACGCGATTAACGTAAAAAACGTTGATCTGAGCAAGCGACAGCTTGCCGGTATGCAGCGCGGCGTTCTCGTTCAAAGCGGCGTAAGCTTTATAGGTCGCGAAGTCGGCAAAGGCTCTCATGTCCTTCAGTTCTCTTAAGTTCGTGAACAGGCTGTTCGTCTGCAGGGCGGAATACTGATTCGCCGTATACGTAATATCGTTCGCCGTCTTCGACAGGTCGTTGGCCAATATGCCGATAATTCCCTTCATATGGGTGCGAACGTTCTCCTCGTTCGCCTGTTTGTTCGCGAAGTAGGACAATCCGGTTATCAACAACAGCGGAATGATCAGAAACAGCACAAGCGCGACCTGTATTCTCCGGTAGAACGATATCCGATAAAACCAGCTCAAGTGTCCATCCTCCAATGCGTCGGCTCTTGTTGAACCGATCTTACACCTTTCCCAAGAAAAGAAACAGGGAAATCGGCGCAACCGCCGATCTCCCGCCCTTATCATTTGTTGTCTTTGATTACTTTCTGCCCTTCATCCAGCATGAATTGGCGCGCCGTCTCGAATGTCGTATTGTCGAGCATGAATTTGTTGATTCCGCCTTCGGCAACCTTCTTGAGCTGTTGCTGGTAAGGCACGCTGATTGCGGAAGAGCCGGCCGTGCGAACACGGTCGTCGAACAGCGTAGCGGACAACGCGTCCACGTCGACCAGGTTCGACTTATCTCCTACCAGCTCCTTCACGATTGCCTTTCCGTCCGCCTTCATCCATCCCGGAATGCGGCCGGACAATGCGGCGCCTTCCATCGTGGCGAATTTGATGAATTCGAAGGCCGCTTCCTTATTCTTCGAGTTCTTATGAATCGTCAGGAAGCTGCCGCCGATGCTCGTCAGGCCGGGCTCCACGTCCTTGGAGGAGCGAGGAAGCGGGGCGAACGTAATTTTGAAATCGCGCGGATAGCTTTCCTCGTTCAGGAAGGCTTCGTCCAGCGAGTACATGGCGATTGGCATCATACTCGTCGTTCCGTTCATAAAGTCCGTCGCCCAGTGCTGCTTCGCCGCGAGGACATCCGCCAGCGGACGTACCGAACGGTCTTCGACTTCCATCCCCCGGCGCAGGTTAAACCAGTATTCGAAGCTCGGATCGTCGAACAGCAGCGTGCCGTCTTCTTTTAATTGCGGGTTCTTGAAATCGGTGTAGGCGATCAGGTTCGCGTACTCGCCGAACGTATGGAAGTAAGCGCCAAAACGGCCGTCCTTGCTTTCCTTGAGCTTCTTGGCATATTCCCGGAAATCGTCCCACGTCCAATCGAACGAAGGCACTTCCAGTCCGGCTTCCTTGAGATGGTTTTCGTTGAGGGCGACATACCAGAAGCTGGCGTCGGTCATCGCGGCGTAATGCTTACCATCGTAGGTAGGATTGCGGTAAAACTCGTCTTCCGGCTTGATTTGATTCGCTTCGTAGAACTCGTCCAGCGGGTACAGCATGCCGTTGCCCGCGCGCTCAAGCACGTATCCTTCGTTGTTCATCAGCACGACATCTACAGTCTCGTCCGTAGCGGCCAGAATATCCAGCTTTTGCAGCATTTCCCGCGAGTCGTTGTTTTGCACCAGCGCCACGTGCTCAACCTTGACGTTCTGGCTTTGCGCGTTAAACGCTTCGACGATTTTCATCATCGGCTCCCCGGGCTCGCCCTTCGCGTTCGTATAGAATTTCAAGGTCACAACCTCATTGCCCGATGCCGAGCTCTCTCCTCCCGCAGCCGGCGACTGCGAAGCGCCGTTCCCGTTTCCTTTGTCGCCTCCGCAAGCCGCCAGAAGCAGCACCATGCACGACATTAACATGATCGCGATCTTTCTCATCTTCGCATCCCCTTAATCGTATTTGCTTGCACCTCTAGAATAATGAAGCTGAAAACGCTTTACCGTGTACAATCTATAGCACTTGTCCGTGCATTTTTTTGACTCGCGTTACCCCTTGACCCCGCCGACCGTAATTCCGTTGATGACCTGCTTCTGCAAAATAACGAAAACCACGAGCAGAGGAATGATCGCCGACACCGCGGCCATCATCATCAGCGAGACATTGTTAGAATACTCCTGACGGAAAAATTGAATGCCGAGCGGCAGCGGGAACAGCTCCTTCGTGAACAGGAAGATCAGCGGATTCTGATAATCGTTCCACGTCCAGATGAACTTGATGATGCCCGCTGTGGCAAGAATCGGCTTACACAGCGGCAGCATGATCTGCGCGTATACCCGCAAGTACCCCGCTCCGTCGATTTTCGCCGCCTCAATATAATCGTTGTGAATCCCCATCATGAACTGCCTCATCAAGAACGTGAAATACATCGAGAAGGCAAGCATCAGAACCAGGCCCTCGTGCGAATTGTACAGCCCCAACCATTTAATCATAATGAATCTCGGAACGAGCGTCGCCTGCTCCGGAATAATCATGAACGACAGCATGATGCCGAACATAATGCCCTTTCCCGGCGTCTTCAGCTTGGCCAACGAGAAGGCCGCCATGGAAGAAATAAGCAGTGTCGCCAGCGTGGAGAGGATCGCCAGCTTGAACGAATTCAAGTAGAACATGGAGAAGGGGACTTTTTCAAGCCACACTTTTTGAAAATTTTCAATCCAATTCCAATCCTGCGGAATCCATTGAATAGGGTAGGTCATGACGTCCCGCTCCAGCTTGGCGGAGGCCGATAGCATCCATATGAGCGGAACGACGAACAGAATGGAGCACACTCCGAAAATTGCCGTCAACAGCAGCCTGTCCAGCTTCCACTTCTTTTGCGCCACGTTTCTCATCCCCCTTATCAGCCTCTTTTTTCTCTAGCTTGCGCGATCCATGTCACCGAGGTCACGGCGATGACGAGCAGGAACAGAATCCACGACAGTGCGGACGCGTAACCCATGTTGTAGTTGATGAAGCCCTCCTCGTAGATGCGATACACGAGCACGGTAGAGGCATCGTTAGGACCGCCGTCGGTCAGGAATTTAATCAGATCGAACACCTTGAACGAGCCGATGATCGTCGTTATCGTCAAGAACAGCGTAGTCGGCGCCAGCATCGGAATGGTGATATACCAGAATTGCTGTATTCCCGACGCACCGTCGATCCGAGCCGACTCATACACGTCTTCGGAAATTTGCGTCATACCGGCGAGGAAAATGATCATTTGGTACCCGAGCGCCTGCCAGATTGCGATGACCATAATAGCGATAATGGCGTAGTGGGAATCCACAAGCCATTTGGGCGGCTGGTCGATGCCAAGCGCCAGCAGAAACTGATTGATCGGCCCGCTGGACGGATGGTAGAGCGCTGCCCATACGGCGGCGATGGCAACCGTAGAACAAATGTACGGAATGAAAAACAGAATTTTGAACATATCCTTGGCGTACACCTTCGTATGGATAAGCACCGCCATCACCAGCGCCATGAACAGCCCTACCGGAACCGTAATCGCGGTGTACAGCAAATTGTTCTCAAGCGCTTTCCAGAATTTCGAATCGCCCACCATCTTTTCGAAGTTGGATAGCCCGACCCACTCCATCTTCTCGAACCCGCCCACCAGATTCCAATTCGTGAAGCTCAGAAACAGCGAGAAAAAGATCGGGAAAATGGCCAGCGCAATAATCCCGACCGCCTCCGGCGCCAGAAACAGCCACCCGTATAACGCTTCTTTCCGGTTCTCGTTCCACCCTCTTCGTCTCCCGGTCCGCTTCCCCTGCTCGATGGCCGTCTTCATAGCGCGCCTACCTCCTGCGATTGTTCCTTATCGTTATGCTCATTATAGGAGGATGCGGCAAAAAACTCGGCTCAGAATTTAGACTCGTTAGCGTGTAATATTTTTACCTGATCGGCATTCGAATGTTAATACTCTTCGAAATATCGCAAAAGCCGCTCCCGGAAGGAGCGGCTTTACGATTCGACTCCGCGCTAAGCGCGAAGCGGAATATGCCGGGCTGCTAATCGTTCATTCCCTTTCCGTCGAGAATATGCGGCAAATACTTCTCGATTCTGGACTCTCGGGTCTTGGATTGCTTGGCTGCGTTAAAATAAAGAAGGTAGGCTCTTTGCCGTCCGGGCGTCAACGCATCGAAAGCTTCTTTCAATTCCGGAATTTCAACGAATTTATTGTCCAATTCCTCCGGAATCGCGGCTTCTGTGTTCTGGCTATACTCCACCCGCAAGCCTGCTTTTTCAACCTCGATGGCTTCGTCGATATAGGTTTTCAAGATGAGCTGCATATCCTCGATTTGTTGAGCATTGCTGAACCGAATCTGGCGTGCGGCCTGTACGTTCTCCGTTTGCCGGATCAGAATCCCGTGGGGGTCTTTTAACAAGGCGCCTTTGTGAAACAGAAGCGCGCAGTATTCCTTAAATCCATGAATCAGTACGATGTTTTTGCCCTGAAACGTGTAACAAGGATGCATCCATTTAAAATCTTCGGTCAGCTCGCAATCAAGCACGATCTCCCTTAGCTTCTCGAATTCTTCCTTCCAATTCTTGGCCTTTCTGAAGAAGGGATCAATCTTTGAATTCCTTTCGCCTTTTCCCATCGCAGTACACCTCTCATTATTAGGACAATTACAGTTTGCATACGAATTCGGCAGCGCTTCACGATTAGTTAGTGACCCATTATCGCCGGGTCCGGGCCGTCCACGCCAGGGCTTTCGTCTTCCGCGTGCTTCTTCGGTTTACGCAGAAGGAGCGTCAGCGCGACGCCTGCGGTTACGAGACAGGCGGACAGGAAAAACGTGTCGCCGTAACCCGCAACGACGGCGTTCAGCGGATTCGCGTCCGCTCCCACGCTTGCGGCGCGGGAAGCGATTTGCGAAGTCAAATACCCCGTCAGGCCCGCGACCGCGAACGAGACGACGACCTGCTGAGCCGCCGTGGTCAATGGCGTGACGCGACTCACCAGGCGATGAGGCGCGGAATTCAGGACATGCGTGTTAAGCGGCATCATGGAGAAGCCCATGCCCAAACCCATGGTGCAGATGCACAGGATAATCGCCCACAGCGATGTATCCACCGATATGCCGGACAATATGAACAGGGATACGGATACGACGGCAAGGCCGGCGAAGGCGAGCGGGCGCGCGCCGATCTTGTCGAACAGACGGCCGCTGATCGGCATGCCGATTCCCGCGCATAGCGCATAGGGCATCAGGATCCAGCCCGTTTCAAGCGCGGTGTAGTGCATAACGCCCTGCAGATACAGCGGGATCATCAGCATGGCGCCGAACAGCGCGAGCTGTACGATCCACGTCAGGACGATGCTGCGCGTAAAGTCGGACGACTTGAACACCTTGAGCTCCAGCAGCGGCTGCTTCTGTGCCAGTTCCACGAAGATGAAGAGGATGAGCGCAAGGCCGCCGACGGTCAAGCCCGTAATTGTCGAGATCGAGGTCCAGTTGGCGCCCCCTTCGCTCACGCCGTACGCCAGCATGGAGAAGGCGATCGGCGCAAGGCACATGCCGAGGACATCCAGATGCGGCGCCGCATGACGGTCGGATTTCGGCAAATATTTATACCCGAGGATGAAGGCGACAATGCCGATCGGCAGATTAATGATGAATATCCAGTGCCAGCTGACGGAATCGACCAGCCAACCGGACAGCACCGGACCGAACGCCGGCGCCATCAGCAACGGGATGCCGAGGACGCCCATAACGGAACCGCGGCGCTCCGGAGGCGCGAGCTTGAACACCATGGCCATCCCGATCGGGCCTACCATGCCGCCGCCCAAGCCTTGAACGATGCGGAAAAGGATCAACTGCTCCGGCGTTTGGGCGATGCCGCATAGCACGGAGCCGATCGTGAACAGGGCGATCGTAATCATGAATACATGCTTGGAGCCGAATTTGTCGGACATCCAGCCTGCAAGCGGGATAACGGCGGATAAGGCCAGCGTATAGCCGGTGACGGTCCATTGGATCGTCTTCAGATCGGTGTCGAAATGCTCCACGAGCCTCGGTATGGCATTATTGACGATGGTGCTATCCAGTATAACCATGATCATGCCGACAATAATCGCCGCGAGCGGCGGCAGAATGGCCTTCAACGAGAAGCCGTCTTCTCCGGCCGGCATCGGTTTTGTTTGTAAGGTTTGCTTAGAAGCTGACATAAATCCCTGCTTTCCGCTCCACGAGCTGTGTATGGATGAACCTCATGACAAGTCCTTCAATCGGTCAATGCGGCGCTTCCTCGTACAGCTTCGCGGGCAAAGCTTGCACGAACGGCGACCAATCGCCCGTCGTGTACAGATGAAGCCGATGCATGGCCCGCGTACACGCCGTATACAGAAGCTTGCGTTCGTTGTCCCGGCCGTAAGCTTCGGACGAAGCGTCGTAGATCAAGACCCCGTCGAACTCAACGCCTTTGGCGAGATACACGGGAATGACCATCACTCCCTTTTCAAAACCAAGCGTGTCCTTCGTAATAAGCTGTAGAGCTTCGCCTCCAAGAATTCGCAGCGATTCGTAGGCCTCCCGGCTTGCGGCCGCGGTCTTCGTGATGACGGCGATGGAATCGAAGCCCTCGGCTCTAAGCGCCGCGATGTCCGCCGCAATCTGCGCATCGCGCTTCTCTCCGCCGTCCCGCCTCGTCAGAAGGGGCTTGCGGCCTCCCCTTTCAAACGGCGCGATCTTCTCCCCCTCCGGCAGCATCGACCTCGTAAACTCAACGATCTCCTTCGTTGAACGATAGCTGCGCAGCAGGCGGATAAGGCTTGTTTCGTCTTCGCCATAAAGACGGACAAGCGGCGAATCCGGCGCATCCAGACTCGTGGCTTGCATGAAGATCGCTTGCCCAAAATCGCCGAGCACCGTCATCCTTGCACGAGGAAACAGTTTTTTTAAATATTCATATTGAAACGGCGAGTAATCCTGGCCCTCATCGACGAAGACATGCCGGATTTCCGTATTCGTCCGGACGCCTTCGATCAGCTCCTTTACATACAATAACGGAGTCGCATCCTCGTAAAACAACTCTTTTCGCAGCAGCTTTTCCTTCGTCTGCCTGCAAATCTCGGGCCACAGCGGAGGAACGGCGCATCCGCTTGTTTTCTCTCGATAATCGGCCTCTTCGCCGAACAATTGGTCATAGATGGCTATAATATCAAGAAACAAAAATTTCTTCACGCTTTTTCGAAGCGGTTTGAAGCATTCTTTCACAATTTGCTTGCGGAGCAACCCCTCCTCCTTGCTGGCAAAGTCGAATTCGCTTTCGTCCTCCCGAGGCTTGTTGTCAAGCTTCTCGCGAATGGCCGCGAATTGCTCCGCCATGTCGAATACTCCCTTCTCCTTATGGAGCATGAAGAAGACTTCCGCGTATTGTTCGTTGTCGAGATAGTTCAGTTCCTCCTGCACCCAAGTCGCTTCCCGTTCCCGGCGTTCCAGCGACACCAGTTCGTTCAGCAGCCATTCTTGCAGAAGGGCCACGCGGTTGAACAGCGGCAAGGCCCGATCATATCCGTAGAACGTCGCTTGCATTCGCTCCTCGGTAATCAAATCCCGGTCGCGAAACCGGACGCTCTTGAATCGCATGCCTTTCCGTCCCAGCTCCACCCCATAGTTCTTAAGGGCCTGCAGGAACGCTTCGGAAGCTTTATATTCGATTCCCTGAAGACGAGCCTCGTACCCCGGCGCACCCGGCTCGGTGAGTACGTATTCGATCTGATCGAAGGGATCCTCAAGCCGCAACGAAGAGCCTAACCAATAGTCGAGATATTCTTGAAAAGTCGTCTGCTGCATATTCTCCTCGCCGAGCTCCGGAAGAACGGTGGAGATATAGCTGGCAAACATCGGATTCGGCGAGAACAGAACGATCTGATCGGCGCTGATCGTCTGGCGGTGTTTGTACAGCAAGTACGCCACCCGCTGCAATGCGGCGGAAGTTTTGCCGCTGCCGGCCGCCCCTTGAACGATAAGCATCCTGCTTTTGTCATTGCGGATGATGGCGTTTTGCTCCTTCTGGATGGTCGCCACAATGCTCTTCATTTGCGAATCCGCGCCTTTGCCGAGCACTTGCTGCAGCAAGCTGTCTCCGATCGTTTCGCTCGCGTCGAACATGTTGCGAATTTGCCCGTTTTGAATTTGGAACTGTCGTTTAAGCTCCATCGTTCCTTCGATCCGTCCGACCGGCGTGTCATAGGACGCCGGGCCGGGTGAGCAATCGTAGTACAGGCTAGCGATCGGCGTGCGCCAGTCGTAGATCAGGAAGCTCAATCCGTCTTCGTCGACGAACGAGGATACGCCGATATAGATCTGTTCGTCTAGGCTCAAGCCAGCCTCACGAAAATCGATGCGTCCGAAATAAGGAGACGGGAGCAGACGGTTCATGCTTTCCCATTGCCGGGCCATAAGTCGGTGGCTGCGCTCCCGTTCGGCCAACAGCGCGGATTGCTGGTTAATCGTGTAGAAGGTCTCTTCGAAATCCTCGTACGTGCTTGTGTTAATCGTCACCTCTTCCCAAAATCGCTTGCGGATGTCTGCGGCCTGGCCATAAAGCCCGGCAATCTCCGGCTCCAGCTCGGCGATTTTGGCTTGCAGCTTGTTCCTGACCCGTTCCAGCCGCTCCTGCTCTTGTCGCCAATCCTTTGCTTCCATCTCTTTGAACACGCTCCTTTTTTGGGATAAAAAAGAGCATTGACAAATCAAAATCTCGGATGTACAATTAAAGTGGGAATAAAATTGGATACGATCTTATTTTGATTTGTCAATGACGCTGTCGATTA
The DNA here is from genome assembly GCF_042651945.1 of Cohnella boryungensis. NCBI lineage: Bacteria > Bacillati > Bacillota > Bacilli > Caryophanales > Paenibacillaceae > Cohnella > Cohnella boryungensis. The sequence goes on from NZ_JBHSED010000065.1 coordinate 330,775, forward strand.
TATCACAGTGTTTATTTTAGTTCAATTGCTTTTTTATATCTTGCGGCGGATTTCCGTTGGCGGAAGATGACCCTTTTCAGTTCATCGGGGGGTCATCTTTTTTATGTTCCGCGGCGTGACACGATTCTATAAATTGAAAAAAGTCGCGATAGTCGCGACTTGTAGGGTCATAATCCAATTGGTCTCTGACATCCTCCCCCTTCGTTAGCTTCTGGGGAGCTCCAGTCGAAATCGGTAATGTCCGCGCTCATGATTGAGCGTGAGATCGCCTCCATGCAGGAGAGCGATGCTTTTGGATATGGCTAATCCGAGTCCTGATCCAGCCCCAAGTCCGGTGTCCTCCAATTTACGCGAGGAGTCTCCTCGATAAAATCGATCAAATAGTCGTTCCTCTTGTTCCTTGGTTAAGGGCTCTCCGTCGTTCTCAATGTCAACGCTCAGCCAGTCCTTCGTCAGACGGCAGTTGATCCGGATTTCACCTGGACGGCGGGAGAATTTAAGCGCGTTCATCAGCAGATTGTCCAGAGCGCGTACGATTTTGTCCGGGTCAAGACAAACCTCCAGCTCCTCCTCAGGCAAAGACGAGGCGACCGTCAGCCCATATTCCGAGGCAAGCGGCTGAAATTCGGATAAAAGCTGCTGCAGCAGCTCATTAAAGCGAATGCGTCGAAATTGCGCCTTTGCTTCCGGGGCGGTAAGTCGGGTGTACTCGAACAAAGCGTCAATGCGTTTTTGGAGACGTATGGCCTGGTTGTAGGTATGCTCAACGTATCTGTCGTATTCTTCTTCACTTCGATAGCCGCGCTCCTTAAGCAAGTGAATGTATCCGATCATGCTTGTCAACGGAGTGCGAAGATCGTGAGAAACTCCCGTAATTAATTCCATCCGGGTCATTTCCCCTTGCCGCTCCTTCTGTCTCTGTCTTTGCAATTCAGCGGCCATTTCATTAATATGAGCTGCGAGCCGACCAAGCTCATCTTTTCGATAGGCGGGAACTCGCTCGTTCAAATCTCCTGCCGCCATGAGCGATATCCCGTGCATCGTTTTCTGCAAGAAACGGATATCCGGGCGGGTCAGCACAAAGAATAGGAGAATAAAGAAAACGAGAAAAGTCGCAGTCAACAGGAAGAACAAAACTGCTGCTAAAGTGTTGGAAATCTGATCCAACGTGATTAGCCAATCGGAGACGAATCTAGACGTAATCATGGTCGCGATTAGTGCCAGAGCGAAGCTTAACACGACAAACCAGAAAAGTCGGAGGCGCAAGTGATACAAGCCAAAGAGCAAATATAGCTTACGCATTTATTTTGTATCCCACTCCCCACACGGTCGTAATATACTTTGGTTCCCGAGGATTCGCTTCGATCTTCTCGCGCAGATTGCGTATATGCACCATGACCGTATTGTCGGAGATCCTTGCGCTTTCTCTCCAGACCGCCTCGTAGATGTTATCCGAGCTGAACACTTGCCCGCGATGCTTGGCCAGCAGCTCCAATATCCCGAACTCCAAGGGTGTCAATTGAACCGGCTTGTCCCCTACCGTGACGCTATGGCGCGGAATGTCTATCACGAGCTCGCCTATTTGAATGACATCCTCATTTCGCTGCTTATGAGCCTGTTGTCGACGTCGAAGCTGAGCTTTGACCCGGGCGACTAATTCCAGAGGGTTGAACGGCTTACCCAAATAATCGTCCGCGCCCATCGTCAGACCGTTGATTTTATCGATATCCTCCTGCTTGGCCGACAGCATTAGAATTTGAACATCGGAAGTTTTTCGAATCTTCATGCATGTCATGATTCCGTCCAGACGGGGCATCATAACGTCGAGCACCACCATATCAACGGTTTCTTTATCCAGAATCTTCAGTGCTTCTATGCCGTCCTCCGCTTCAATCGTGCGAATATTCTCGTTGCGCAGATAGACCGCGATAACATCGCGTATATCCTGTTCGTCGTCGACTACAAGTACGGTGGGCTGTCTCAAGCGATTAACCTCCTGATCAAGATTTGCTCTCTATTTGCTATCTGTTATTTGCGGCAGCAATAGACAAAGGCGGGCGGAAAATTAAGGGGCACGAAGCGAATGTCCTCAAATTCAAAACGTTCCAGAAGCAGAAGCTTCATCTGCAAGGAGTACTGAAATGCAATAAATTGGCCGCCGGGCTTCAGGGCTGTATATATCTGATCGAGCAACCGCTCCCTTAGGGCGGAAGAGAAGTTGAAAAACGGAAGACCGCTCACAATACAGTCTACTTGATGCAATTGCTCCTTGTGAAGGACGTCGACCAGATTCTCAGCGTCTGGAAAACAAGGATAGTCTGGAAAACGAGAGCGAAGCTGGTCGGCAAGATCCGGGGCTTTCTCGAACAGAACCACCTTCGTATCGCTTCGGACCCGCTCTGCGAGAGCGCGAGTGATCGCCCCGGTTCCGGCGCCGAGCTCCACGATCGAATTGAGCGATTCGTCCTTTATGGCATTCACCATCGCAGAAGCCAATCGTTTGGAGCTGGGTACTATGCTTCCGATTTGCCGTGGATTTCTTACAAAATGAGACAGGAAGGAGCGTCCTTCTTTATTGAGCGAAAACATGATGCCCACCCTCCTTATTCCCAAGGAATCCCGCCAATACTTTAGTTAGCGTGCCACAAGCGGGAGTTACCGATACGTACCGCGGGTTATCGGCCCTCGCGTTGACTGCCGAATCCCCCGATTTCCGGACGGCGCAAGCTGTAGAATCGTTCTGATGATTACGCATAGCTAATTCCCCTCGCTGCATTCGTAATTTGGACAGCTTCTATGAGCTCGTCTCGTAATAATCAAGGCGCAGACGACTATAATCAGAGCAAGCATCAACAATTTCGGATCGATTGCCCCGATAAAATTGGAGATTTGGCGTCCCATTAACCGACCAAAAGCAAAGAGCACGGACGTCCATACTAATGCGCTGGTATAAGAAATCAGAGCAAACCTCTTGAAGGACACCCCATTGACGCCGACGAAGACAGGAACAAGATATCGAGCGACCGGGACTAACAATCCAAGACACATGGCGACATCCCCGTATTTATTGAGGAGATTCTCCGCTTTCTTGAAATACCGATTGTTCTGAAGCCTAGCTTTAACCGTCTCGCCGAAAAGTCTGCCCGCAAAAAAGGCGATTGTAATGGCCGTTAAAAATCCCAGAAGAATAGCGCAATAGATGATCCAGGGGTTAAGAATCCCTTTGCTGCTCAAGAAACCGCCGGTTAGCAGGGTTACCTCATTAGGGACCGGAACCCCAAAGGGTCCTAAGCTAAAAGCAAGAAAAAAGATAAGATACCCGTAGCGCTCGAATAGCTGCAGGATGATCTCGTTGATCATGTTCGCCTCACCTCGCTGATGTCGATGAGAATAGATTAGAGCAGAATTCTAAGGCGCGTATCGGGATAATTCTCAAGAAATTCTAAAGTTATGGGATACCGAAAAAAACTACGACAGCATAATTAACTAACTTATAAGTGAATTCCATTTTTGCTCTAAGTCGTTGAGGTAGCCTGCGCTATTGCGATTAAATTTTTGCGTAATATAACGCTGGTTAAACGCTGATCCCACAATGTTTTTCGAGATTTATAGCGAGTAAAGCAAACTGAGCGCAGTCGTGAAAATGACATGTTCCTGGCGCAGTGCATCATTCACTAATACGGATCATTTCACCATTACGTACAATGTAACTGTTCCAATTACGAAGTCCCGTAATACGACGGTGACTAGCCTTCGTCCGTCAAAAGAATTGCTCTAAGTCATTGTTCGTTCTTGGAATGTAGTAATGGTCATAACAAGTGAACATGCCTTTCCAAAACCCTCTGGAAAAGTTAGGTAAATTGTTAACCATTAGCTCGTCACTCTGATGCGTGTAGGTTTGTTTCACCCATTCCAGTAGCAGGGACAGTTCCCACTCAGCCGTCTCACTACTTTTGTCTTCCTCAGGAATGAGAATGCTAGCGATATATTCCAAGGGTTTCACTAGCCGCGAAACGGCTGTATAACTAGGTTTTAATTCTTCAATTTTGCCGAATATTCTGACAACACCTTGAAGTAAATTAGGCTCTTTTTTTACTTAAGCATCTTTGTAAGGAAGCTTGCATGGCTTGTGTACGTTCATAAATTTTGGTACTCATAACGCTGATAATCTGCCGTTCTACCTTACGGATTCCAAAGGTAATAAACTGGATACAGGGATCGCCGATCAAGGCGAGCCAGAGGGGGTAATCGCGTTCATGACGGTTGTTCATAAAGCTGCCGCAAGAGATGGTATTGCAAGTCAATGTGAATCGCATCGGTGGGACTAAGGGAAGCTGGAAAGGCCAACTTCAAATCGACCAACTGAAGTCATCAACCCCAAGTACCAAGTAATCCGTGCTTTGAAATTTCCAATGAGAAACGTGGACACCTCATGAGTGTCCACGTTTTTTTGTCGCGAATAAATCAATTTTGAACCGGGGTCCCTTTTCATTGATTTTGAGATTCATAAAGTATGGATTCAGCAATCGGTATGCCGGGACAGCAACCGTCAGTGCTTAGGTAAGAACTTTTATCAACTCAACAACAATCTTAGATTAATAAACTATGCTGCCCGTTAGCTGAGCGAAGGGCTGCCACGCGGCAGCCCTTTCGATGTTGAACTATAGTTCCCCGAGGGAGTTTAATAAGCATAATACGGTGTTAACAAAATTTAGTGTATATGCTCAGGGTGACACTCACCTTTATGACAGTACCTGTACTAAAAGTGCGTACTTACATATTTAGAGTACAATCTTTATTCTCAAAGAAGGAAATAAATAAATTTCTATATACTTGGAAATATAGAAACTTAAGAAAGAAGGATAATTATATGTCTAATGCCTGGAAAATTTACTTATTAGCCGCTGTTAGCTTCTTGGTTGGAACATCCGAGTATATCATAGCTGGGATTCTCGACACAGTTGCAAGAGACGTTAATGTCTCCGTCGCTGCTGCTGGTCAACTCATTACTGTTTTTTCACTCGCCTATGCTTTTGGAACACCTTTCCTTATCGCATTTACAGCACGAATGGAGCAGCGCAAGCTTTTAGTTTATTCACTTGGCGTATTTGTGATTGGAAATATTATCGCCGTGGTTTTACCTGGCTTTGGATTTCTTATAGTCTCACGCGTTATTCTTGCACTAAGCATGGGAGTATTCGTTGTAACCTCCTTTACTGTCGCTACCAAGATGACTCCACCTGATAAACAAGGAAGTGCAATTGCAACGCTCCTTATGGGCTTTAGCACCTCGTTGATTATCGGTGTTCCGCTAGGCAGAGTTATTGCTTCCGTTTATGATTGGAGATTAATCTTCGGAGGAATCGGTGCACTTAGTATTCTTGCGATGATCGTTATACTCTTAGTCATCCCACGCTCAAATGGCGATGAATCGGTTCCCTTGCGCAAACAGCTTGCTTTAATTATGCAACCGAAAATAATGGCAGCCCTAATGATCACTTTCTTATGGATTTCTGGTTATTCTATTGTCTACTCCTACATTTCTCCCTTCCTACTGTCGGTTACAGGGATGAACAGTAAAACAGTCATCATTGCTTTATTCGCTTTCGGGATTGCCAGCTTATTCGGCTCAAAGTTTGGCGGCTATAGTACAGATAAATGGGGATTCCCTCGTACTTTATTTGTCAGTATGGTACTGCATGCAGCAGCCTTAGTTCTACTGTCATTATCAGCCCAATGGCCTGCTATCGCTTTCCTTGTGCTCATATTTTGGGCTCTCTCCGCTTGGTCAACAAGTCCAACTCAGCAATATCACTTAATGACGCTTGCTCCGGCGGCTTCAGGCATTATGGTGAGTATGAATACTTCAGTTTTACAGCTTGCTATGGGTGCTGGTGCAGGAATTGGAGGCGTTGTCGTGGAACAAGCTTCCTTAGCTTTGATTAGTTGGATTGGAGCTGCGGTTGTTGCCATCGCTGCAACAACCGTTATGGTATATTTACGAGTAACCCGCTCCAAAGCTCCATTAGAACTTAGTAAAGATATAGGAAGAAACTAATATCTAAAAGGTTAGTGCTTAACCAACTGCAAAAGCCAACGCGCACAAAATCGCTCAAGCGATCCAGTTGATTAACCGGCAATACGACCGTCCGCTCGTGATCGAGCAGCTTGCAAAGTCCGTAAACATGAGCACGTCGGCGTTTCATAAACATTTCAAGCTCGTCACTGCGTTGAGCCATTGCAATACCAGAAAACGGTGCGTTTGCAAGTAGCACGGCGCTTAATGTTGAAGGAAAGCTTGCCCGCCTCCAATGCGACCTTCTGCGTAGGTTAAAAAAGCCCGTCGCAGATTTGCCGGGAGGCTATGCGAGTTAAGCTATTTGAGGCAATAAATCGTGCTGTTTGGTCTCAAGTTCCTCACGCTTATAAAGATACCAAGCATCCATGTGCTGGCACATCATAATGCCGTAAAGATGGATGTACCACATCTTGGTGGAACGATGGCGACCTGCCTCAAGTTGTAATCGTTCTTCTCTCGCTTGTTACAGCGCTCCACGGTGGTGCGGCGTTTGTAGGTGAGATTCCACTGCTCTGAGCTTCTGGCCACATCGGAAAACAACCGGGGGTTATCCTTGCTGCAGGTATGGAAGGTTCGGCCGTATTTGGCATCAGAGCAAGGTGTAGAGCAAGTGTTGGTCGTTCTGTTTTGCATCATTGGGCAGATCCACTTATGCCGCTTCTGGGCATGGTCGAAGCCGTAGGGTTTCATTTTCTTGCCTGCAAGGCAGATTGGAGGGATCCCCTTGGGAGAAATCTTCATATCGCTTTCAGTTTCCAGATTTTTGGTGCCACGCTCATTGAGATCAATGAACGACTGAATCCCTTGATGCTTCAAAAGATCATAGATAGCAGCTGCATCGTGAGCAGCATCAAGGAGCATTTTTTCTACCGTGCCCAAGGTAAAACGTTGCGAGAACTCGACCGTACTGACAACAAAGCTGACCGAATCATGGCGTGACGCGGGTTGAAGCCTAGGATGCAGTGGCAGATCATGTTTGCTGTTTGCAGCGGTAAGCATGTACAGATGGTATCCGTTGTAGTACTTTTCGCGAGAGCTATCCCAACCAGAGTTGCAATCTGGTTGAGAATAAGCGCGTGGATGGTTGCATTTCGTAAGGCTGCGGGCATGGCAATCACAAGTTGGTTTGCTGTGGGGCCAGGCGGCCGTTTCGACCGGAGTGCCGTCGCCAGCCACATCGTATCCGGCTGTGTCCCCCAGCAAGCTTAAGCTTGTAGAACAGCAAGAAACTGGGACTGGAGGAATTCAAAAACTCCTACTGAAAAGTAGGAGGGAAGCAAGTTTAACGGTTCAAGGAAACCCTTGCACCGTCTGCCTCGGCGAATGCCGAGAGGCTATATAATAAATAAGGAGGACAAATCTTTGAAAACTCTTGTTGTCGTGACACACCCAAGCATAGAAACATCCGTAATTAATAAGCGGTGGGTAGAAGAACTCAAAAAATATCCTGAAAAGTATACTGTTCACGAATTGCATAAGGCTTACCCTGATGGAAGCATAGACGTGAAAAAAGAACAAAAATTGGTTGAATCACATGGTAATCTTGTTTTGCAGTTCCCTATATATTGGTTTAATTGTCCGCCTCTCCTTAAAAAATGGCTTGACGATGTTTTAACTTATGGATGGGCTCATGGTTCAAATGGAGGAGATAAATTAAAGAATCGCAAAGCTGCTTTAGCTGTATCTGCCGGAAGTAAAAAAGAAGATTATAGTGAAGATGGAAGATATCACTATACACTTGATTATTTATTATCTTCTTTTGAAACTACCTTCCTATACTGTAATGCAAATTATCGTTCGTTCTTTGCGTATTATGGTACGGAAAACGAGTCTGGTGAAAATGTGCCTGATACAGAAATTGAGCCGTCTGTAAGCGAATTGGAAAAAATCACACTAAATTATTTGAGTTTTCTTGACAATCTGTAATAATTAGCTTTATTAAGAATGCTATAAAAAAGAAGTATTTCCCTGTTCAGGAGATACTTCTTTTTTATATTAACAAAACAACTATGCCTACCGCTGTACAGCCTCCAGAGCTGGCGAACTGTTTTTCTCTCCCCACTCGCACATCATATTTAACAATGGAATGAGAGAAAGACCACTTTCAGATAATGAATATTCAACTTTTGGAGGTATTTGGGGAAATTCCTTGCGTATGATAAGCCCATCTGCCTCCAGCTCTTTTAACATGATGCTTTGCGTTTTAAAGGAGATGGTACCGATACATCGCTTCAGCTCATTAAACCGCATTACCTTATTTTCAGACAGCCAATACATAATGATCATTTTATATTTACCGCCTATTAAGGACAACGTGTATCCAAAGCCAGTTTCGTTTAGTTTCACGCCAGTTGGAATAGTTTCGTGCACAAGTTACACTCTCCTTTTGGTAAGTATATGATATAAATATACATACTTTATAATAAATCATTATGCAATCTTATTGAAAGGATGTAAATCGCTATAAAATTTGATATATCCCAAATTTGAATAAATTTTAAAACGGAATGGGACCGGAACGATGGCAGCGCGAACGCGGAGGGCGAGTGTTGACCAAAACAGGAAACGGTTAGTTGAGTAAAGATAACCTTTTTGTTACTTCTTCAGATATTCGATTCACAATGGAGAATGTATCTAAATAACCCTCTATGACAATGTCTGAACTAGGTTTAACTGCCCTTTCCATTTCCAAATAAGCCGACCTTCCCTTAACTAAATAGTTTTTTAACTATGACAGCATAATTAACTAGCTCATAAGTGAATTCCATTTTTGCTCTAAGTCGTTGAGGTAGCCTGCGCATATTGCGATTAAATTTTTTGCGTAATATAACGCTGGTTAAACGCTGATCCCACAATGTTTTTCGAGATTTATAGCGAGTAAAGCAAACTGAGCGCAGTCGTGAAAATGACATGTTCCTGGCGCAGTGCATCATTCACTAATACGATCATTTCACCATTGCGTACGATGTAACTGTTCCAATTACGAAGTCCCGTAATACGACGATGACTAGCCTTCGTCCGTCGAAAGAATTGCTCTAAGTCATTGTTCGTTCTTGGAATGTAGTAATGGTCATAACAAGTGAACAAGCCTTTCCAAAACCCTCTGGAAAAGTTAAGCAAATTGTTAACCATTAGCTCGTCACTCTGATGCGTGTAGGTTTGTTTCACTCATTCCAGTAGCAGGGACATTTCCCATTCAGCCGTCTCACTACTTTTGTCTTCCTCAGGAGTGAGAATGCTAGCGATATGTTCCAAGGGTTTCACTAGCCGCGAAACGGCTGTATAACTAGGTTTTAATTCTTTAATTTTGCTGAATATTCTGACAACACCTTGAAGTAAATTAGGCTCTTTTTTTACTCAAGCATCTTTGTAAGGAAGCTTATATGGCTTGTGTACGTTCATAAATAATTAATCCAGGAAGCCCCAATGGTGGATCTCCATCTTCAAGGAGCAGAGCTGCTGCCACATATCCCTTAGCAATCTGCGCTTCGGTCATTTCAGCAGGTTGCGATTCTGACTGTTCCGTTTTCTCTGTTACAAGCGCTTTGGATTCAACTTGCTCTATTTTTCGTTCGATGTCGCGAATCCCGCGCATGCTCTTTTTGAGTTCCATTATTAACTTGCGATCGGCATCGACAATGGGTTTAGCAATGTCTTTCAGATAGTGGTACTGACAGTACTGGTAAGGCACATCTGGCAAAAGTGTTTCAAATGCCAGCCATATGGATTTTTGCCCATCACTTACAATACCTACGATTGGATACCCTAGCATCAGGATGGGTTCGATAAGTGTTTTCAATTCTTCCGCAGTCCCGCTCTTCATATTTTGTGCGGCAAGCACGGTTCCACTGAATACTTCTCTTAGTACATAAAGTGTTTCATTGCCTTTTTCAGGCTGAACCCCATCCATGGAAAGAATGACGCCTCCATTTTGTTCCGTTGTTTCTGCAAGGACTTTGATAACATGATCATCTAAACTCGCTGAAAGCAAGATTTGATAACGTTCGTACAAATTTTGAGAATGTCTTTCACTCGTTGGAATGCCTTGTTCGTTCAATGCTTCGGCAACTTCCGCAACCGTTCGATGTTGCTTAAAGCGTAGTTCCCCAACGAGAGCAAGCACGTCATATCCATACGAGGAATGCTTCATGCTAAGCATCTCAGCTTCATCAGATTTATACGTAACGCCTGCGTGTACGCAGTCTGGATTTTTACAAGCATAAGCCATGCTCCATGCATGGATGATTCCGTCTCTTGTGACAATCTTTTTCTCCCATGCGGTATGGGTTCTCCGCAATTTAGATTCACAGTGTGGACAATTTTTAAACTCAGGTCTGAAGTAAACTCTGGGCGCGGCACCCAATCTATTTTTCTCAAGCATGAAGGTCATCTCCTAGGGTAAATTCTGACCTATATACCTTCGACAGAAGATTGGAATACCTGCTAGTTAATCTTGCTGTAGTAGAAAAAAAAGAAAAACCTGCGATATACGCAGGTTAGAGCGTGTCTTCAAACCTAATTCAACCATAGCAAAATAGAGGCCAGAGATAGAAAGGCCGCAAACGTACAAGATAGTTTATCGTAACGTGTAGCCAGTCTGCGATAATGCTTGAGCTTGTTGACTCTCGATCAGTTCCAGAATATTGTTCATGTCATAGCCCCGATCCGCAATGACGTTCTTTCCGGTCAGATCGATTTCCTGGAGCATTTCGTAACCTTTTACGCAGTCGTGGCAATTTCCTGTAGTTAATTCAAAGCGCAGCGGATTGCCTAACGCATCTACGATGGCATGGATTTTGGTCGTTATTTCACCTCTGGAACGCCCGATAGCTTGGAATTGTTGCCCCCTTTTGCGCCTGCGCCATGTTGGTGGACGCGGACAATGGTGGCATCAATCATGATATTTTCAAAATCAGGAGCTATCGAAACATGCTTCAGAATTTGGTCCCATATGCCCGCCATCTGCCAACGGCGAAAACGCGTGTATACCGTCTTCCATGATCCATAATGTTCAGGCAAGTCGCGCCAAGGAGTTCCAGACCTCGCGACCCACAGCATGGCATTAAGCATCATTCTATTGTCTAGCTATTCGTCCACCTTGTCGTTTCCGCTCTGGAGGAAGAAAGCCCTTAATTTGATCCCATTGATCGTCGTGTATTTCGTATCGTCTTTTCATACGATAAGTTTACCATGTTTTGGAACAAACTTATGGTTTTAAGACACGCTCTAGATTGGAATCTTGTAGTTGTCGGTGTTGCTAGCTAACTAACTTCAAGCCCACTGCAGATCCGAGCACCATAGCGATAAACAATATTCTCAATATATTTCTTGGTTCCCCGTAAAATATCATGCCAAGAATGGCGCCGCCGGACGCGCCTATGCCTGTCCATATTGCGTATGCCGTTCCCATCGGGAGAGTCTCCATAGCCAACGACAAGAATAGGAAGCTTAATCCGAAGCCTGCAAGCAATAATAGGAATGAGGCTGCGTTGCGATCCTTGTTCAGCTTATTTATCATGAGAACTCCGAGCATTTCAAATATACCGGCTAAAATAAGGTAAACCCAAGCCATGAGTTACGCAGCCTCCTTTTTCTTCTCTTTGCTTAGCATTTTCAGTCCAATAACGCCCAGCAGCAAAATCCCGATAAGCACCATCTTGCCCATCTGAGCCGGGTTGCCGAACAAAATGATTTCGGCTAGAACGGTACCTGCCGTACCTAAGCCAACAAATACAGCATAGACCGTTCCGACCGGAAGAGAGCGAGAAGCCAGAATCATCAATGTGAAGCTTACAATAATAGCAATGATAGTAGCTCCCCATTCCCAAATCCCCTGTGCATGTTTTAATCCGATTACCCATCCTACTTCAAACCCTGCGGCAATAACGACGCTCAACCATGTTTTGTTCAATTGCTCCACTCCTCTTTGGTGCGCTGCATTTAGCATTTCCAAACACGGCAAATAAAAAAGCCTGGGAAACAAACTGTTGGCAACAGTTTATCTCCCAGGCTTTTATCCCTCCGTGACACAACCTATCAGTTGTGAGTTATCTCTCGGACCAGCCGATATAGCCATCGCGGAACCCTAGATAACATGATTGATTCACATTATACACCATTCTTTTTAATTATCAACCCTTCTATTTAGTTCGGCTCGCCGAAAGCGCTCATCTCCGATTGACTAAATTCGTCTAGCTTTTGTTCCTTAGCCGTTTTTCGCGTCTAACAGCTTTAATAGAACGGTTACGGCTTCGGCTCTCGTTGCTTTAGCGGCCGGATCGAATTCACCGGACGGCTTGCCTTTCATGATGTCCTTCGCATGAATAGCGGCGATCGCGCCTTTCGCCCATCCAGGGAGGTTTGAGTCATCCGCGAAACCGGTTGACGAACCGGTCTCCAAGGACAGACCTAAGACATTGGCGACGATCATCGCAATCTCGGCTCGGGTAATCGCCGAGTCCGGGCGGAAGGTCCCGTCCTGATAGCCTTTAATGTACCCCGCCTGCGCCGCAACGGCTACCGCGTTCTTGGCCCAATTCCCTATTTTCGCCGCATCGGAGAATGATAGATTGGCCCTCTCGTCCGTCTGCTTCAACGCGTTCATCAGCATCACGGCGAACTCGGCGCGCGTAATGATCCGGTTAGGCTTAAACGAACCATCCGAGTACCCCGAGACGATCCCTTGTTTCAATGCCCGCAAAATATTCGCTTCCGCCCAATGCCCGACCACATCGCGGAAATTCGTCGAAGGCTCATTATCCGTCGTCGGTTCCTTGGAAAGTTCGTACGAGAAGACAGCAAATTTCGCCAACGAATTTACTTGTACGGAAACGCGATCTCCGCTGATCTTGCCGCCCTCCACCTTCACCCAGACCTTCTTCGTTTCATCGTATGAAAAGATCGCGGGAGCTTGCCCTTCGGGCAGCTTTGCAGCATTGTACTTGATCGTAATCGTAACGGGATTCTTGAAGTTCTCCGTGATGTTGGTGAGAACCTCGAATATCGCGCTCAGGAGCACATCGTGATCCGAGAGCAGCTTCTGCGGATCCGTTAGCTGATCGATCGTGATGACGATATCCTTATCCGCAGCGTTAGCGGGTACGGTTACCGTGATCTCGTCGAGCAGGCTCAGCTCGCCGGCTTTGCCGGCCTGAAGTATCAATTTGTTGTTCTCAGGCGCGGGGCCTCCTCCGCCGCCAACGGTGCTAGGTGGTGCTGTATTTACCGTCACGGTGTACGTCACTTGCGTCGTGCCATCTTGTGCGGTGACAATCACTTTATACCCGGTTGCCAACGCCGTTGCCACTGTCGTCCCATTAGCTTCATACACCTCGAACGTTGCCCCAGCCGCTGGCGTGATCGCGGCCTTGAACGCCGTTAGCGTCGTGCCGTACGGTACGCCTGTAATCGTCTCACTGGCCGTTCCGCCTGCGCTTACCGCTCCGATTGTGGAAGTCAGAGTCGCATCCGTGCTTGACGGCGGTCCGTTTACCGTCACGGTGTACGTCACTTGCGTCGTGCCGTCTTGTGCGGTGACAATCACTTTATACCCGGATGCCAGTGCCGTTGCCACTGTCGTCCCATTGGCTTCATACACCTCGAACGTCGCTCCAGCCTCTGGCGTGATCGCGGCCTTGAACGCTACTAGCGTCGTGCCATACGGTACACCTGTAATGGTCTCGCTGGCCGTTCCGCCTGCGCTTACCGTTCCAATCGTGGAGGTTAGCCTTGCATCCGTGCTCGGCGGCGGTCCGTTTACCGTCACGGTGTACGTCACTTGCGTCGTGCCATCTTGTGCGGTGACAATTACTTTATACCCGGATGCCAGCGCCGTTGCCACTGTCGTCCCATTAGCTTCATACACCTCGAACGTCGCTCCAGCCTCTGGCGTGATCGCGGCCTTGAACGCTACTAGCGTCGTGCCATACGGCACGCCTGTAATCGTCTCGCTGGCTGTTCCGCCTGCGCTTACCGTTCCGATTGTGGAAGTCAGAGTCGCATCCGTGCTTGACGGCGGTCCGTTTACCGTCACGGTGTACGTCACCTGCGTCGTGCCGTCTTGTGCGGTGACAATCACTTTATACCCGGTTGCCAGCGCCGTTGCTACTGTCGCCCCATTAGCTTCATATACCACGAATGTGGCCCCAGCCGCTGGCGTAATCGCCGCCTTGAACGCCGTTAGCGTCGTGCCGTATGGCACGCCTGTAATCGTCTCGGTCGCCGTGCCGTCCGTGCTCACCGTTCCGATTGTAGAGGTCAGCCTTGCATCGTTGCTTAAAGGCACCGGGTTCCACTGGGCATACAGCGTCGTATTTTTCCTTATCGTGAACGAGTCGCCCGCGTTGTATATCCCTCCGCTCCCGTCTGCTTTCTCGCTCCATCCCGCGAAAGTATGGCCCGCTTTGACAAGATCCATGGCTCCCGATACGCTAACCGGAGTTACGGGGACATAAGACTGGCTGGCGGGAGCCGTCCCGCCGGTACTGCCGTTATCCGCATATTGCAGATCGACAAGACTGGATCTTAGATATGGATATCCGCCGTTCATCGCAGGATTTATTCCCCATACGGAGACAAAATCCCACGCATTGGCAGCATCCGCTTCGTAAGAGCTCTGACTTTGCATCTGAGCGGCGGTAAGCCCCGTCCCCCCATCCGATACGCTCTGACCGCTATTTTCGGTATCGTAAAGACTGTTGACGACCGTTCCGAAGTTACCGCTCCCGACCAGACCGCCCACGAACGTGATTCCTGTTACTTGGCCTACGGAATAGCTATTCAGAATTTCTCCCGAACCGTTCTCGCCGGCCAAACCGCCTACGCTTTCGACGCCGATCACTTTCCCTGCAGCGTAGCTGTTCTCGATGTTCCCCCAAGCATTGTAGCCGGCAACGCCGCCGATAAACATGCTGTCGGGACCGACTCCCTCCACGTCTCCGACCGAAAAGCTTCGATAAATCCCTCCGCCTAGATCGGTCGGATTACTGCCGACCAATCCTCCGACGGCATAATTCCCGCTAACCTTGCCCGAGGCGTAATTATCTTGAATCGTTCCGTACGTATTTTCTCCTACGAGTCCGCCTGCGTAAAAGCTGGTCCTGCCGGAGATCGGATTCACGTCGCCCGAAGCGAAGCTATTGCGTATCGTTCCGTCCATATTTAACCCGACCAGACCGCCCACGGTTAAACTGTCCGCTCCCCCGTCCACATTACCCATAGCGTAGCTGTTGCTGATCTCTCCGAAACTAATATAGCTGTTCACCCCGGCCAAGCCGCCGAGTTTTTCGCTTCTGGACAGTCCGCTAACCTCTCCTGAAGCGTAGCTGAACAGAATCTTGCTGTCATTGTTGTAGCCGATCAGCCCGCCGACGGAGTTGCTCTCTTCATTACCGTTCACGTTTCCCGTAGCATAGCTATCTCTTAGGATGATTTCGATCTGCGTCCCGACCAACCCGCCGACGCTCATGTTCCCGCTCACTTCTCCGGTCGCATAGCTTTGGCTGACCTCGCCTTCGATGATTCTGCCGATCAATCCGCCGACCTCATCCGTGCCGTTTACTTTTCCAGCTGCGTGGCTGCGATGGATTTGCCCCTCTTCGGCAAAGCCGATCAGCCCGCCTACGTACCGGTCTCCGTTCACCTCTCCCGTTGCGCAGCTATCGGATATCTCGCCCATGAATTCGCCAACCAGCCCGCCTACCTTGTAATCGCCGGTCAACTCTACCGAAGCGCAGCTGTTCAAGATCGTTCCGTCATAGCTGGAGCCGGCCAATCCCCCGAGAAGATTGATTCCGCTGATCTCGCCCGAGACCGTGACGTTGTCGATGGTCCCCTGATAGTTTCCACCTACGAGCCCACCCACCAAGCTGTCCCCGATGATCGATACGCCGGTCAGCTTAAGATTGCCGATCCAGCCGCCGGTCGATAAAATGCCGAAAAGTCCCATGCTGTCTCCGTTATGATTCGTAAGCCCGCTTATCGTATGACCGTCCCCATCGAAATGACCGTAAAACGGATTATCGCTATCTCCGATAGAGTTCCATCCGGAAGCCGCGTACCCGCTTAAGTCAATATCGGCGATGAGCTTATAATGGTTCCCCGCATCCAAATAAGCGTTCCGTAAATTGTTCAGTTGAACCGCCGTTCCGATCAGGTACGGATCGGCCGCCGTTCCAATCCCTCCGGCAAAATCGCCTCCTGCCGCGTAAGCTTTATCGTTTCCGAAGCCTCCTCCGAGCACCGTTCCGAATAAAAGCGTTATCGTGAACAACCAGATTTTCGCTTTTTTTGTCGCTTCCAACATCCCTGTATACTCCTCTCGAATTCTTGTTTCCTAGCCATTCTCTTAGGGATAGTATAAAGAAGTCGAATAAAAGAATAATAAAAGGATCGGCCCTGAAATCGACCAAAACCGCAGAGCACCAAGGCTTCGCGGCTTTTAATAGAGCGTCTTTAATATTTCCTGTTCAGGGGCCGCTTGTTCTGTTTGAGTTGCCGTCAGACAGGTTGTTTGAATGTAGAGCTCTTGTTATCATAAAAGTAACTCTTCGCAAGGAAGGCACCTCGCGTCAAGTTTCTTAACGACAATGTGAGGAGTTGAATAAACGAGTGAGCTCGCGGAACTTCTCGTAGGTTATGAGGTTATTTTAGGAGGGTATACATGGAAGCTTTTGCAGACTATCTAGCACGCATTGATAACCCGCAGCAACGTGACCGAACGGAAGAGATATTCGCCTGGGTAACTCAAAAGTTTCCCCATTTATTGCCGAAAATCGCATGGAATCAGCCGATGTTTACCGATCACGGGACATTTATTATCGGCTTCAGCGTATCCAAGGCTCATTTGGCCGTCGCCCCTGAAAGAGCGGGGATTATCCATTTTGCGGATGATATTGTGCAGGCGGGCTACGAGCATACCAAGGAATTGATACGAATCCCGTGGAATCGTCCGGTTGATTACACATTGCTTGAGAAAATGATCGACTTTAACATTAGGGATAAAACAGATTGTTCGACTTTCTGGCGGAAATAAAATAAGAAGATGCCCGGGGTAGCCGATTCTGCCGGCAGCCCCGAGCATTCGTGACGCATTCGGATGGGATAGTTTACATCAAATATTTACCCGTGATCGAATGCTCCGCATCGATGATCTGTGCCGGCGTGCCCTCGAACACGACCTGCCCGCCCCTGCTGCCCCCGTCCGGTCCCATATCGATGATCCAATCCGCTTGGCTGATTACATCAAGGTTATGCTCGATAACGATCACGGTATTGCCGGCATCCACAAGCCGGTTCATGATCGCCAGAAGGTGACCGATATCCGACATATGAAGTCCGGTGGTCGGCTCGTCCATCACGTAAATGCTGCCCTTCTTATGCAATTCGCTTGCCAGCTTGATGCGCTGGCACTCCCCGCCCGAAAGCGTGCTGAGCGGCTGGCCGAGGGTAACATAGTTCAGCCCCACATCGCTCATCGCCTGAAGCTTGCGCACAACCTCCTTGAGCTGGAAAAAATCCAAGGCCTGCTCCACCGTCATCTCCAGCACTTCCGCTATCGACTTGCCGTTCAGCTTGTACGAAAGAACCTCTTCCTTGAACCGTCTGCCTCCGCATACTTCGCATGGCAGCTTCACGCTTTCGAGGAATGCCAGATCCGTGTACACCACGCCCAGCCCCTGACAGTTCTCGCATGCCCCTTTGGAGTTAAAGCTGAACAAGCCTTGATTGACTTTATTAGCGGAAGCAAACGCTTTGCGCACATCATCCATAATGCCTGTGTAGGTCGCAGGATTCGAGCGGGTCGATACGCCTACCGCCGATTGATCGATGACGATCGCATCCGGATGCCGGCCGAGGAAAACCTCGTTAATCAGCGTACTTTTGCCCGAGCCGGCGACCCCCGTAACGACGGTCAGCACTCCGGTTGGAATATCCACGCTCACGTTCTGCAGATTGTGCAGCGTGGCATCCTTGATGGACAGCTTGCCGGACGGCTGCCTGCAATCGCGCTTCAGCTGGAGCGACCGTTTCATATGGGTGCCTGTGAGCGTATCCGCCTCCAGCAAGCCCTGGAAGCTTCCTTCATACACGATGGAGCCGCCGCGGCTGCCTGCGTGAGGCCCGACGTCGACGATATGGTCCGCCAATTTGATTACATCGGGATCATGCTCGACGACGATCACGGTGTTGCCTTTGTCGCGGAGCTTCTGAAGCAATTCATTTAACCGATGCACATCGCGAGGATGCAAGCCAACGCTGGGCTCGTCGAAAATATACGTAACATCCACCAGACTGCCGCTCAAGTGCTTCACCATTTTGACCCGCTGAGATTCGCCCCCGGACAGTGTATCCGTCTCGCGGTCCAGCGTCAGGTAATCCAGTCCGATATCCACCAAATGCTCCAAACGCTCTGTAATCGACTTGACGATCGGCGCGGCGACAGGATCGTCGATCTCCCGAATGACGCGGATGAGCTGGCCGACCTCCATGGAGGACAGCTCCGCAATGTTAAGTCCATTGATCCTGCAGCCCAGAGCGGCTTGACTTAGCCTCGCGCCGCGGCAGCTGGAGCAAGGTCCTTCGGAGATGTACGGCGCGACGGCTCGTTGCGTGCGCTCGGACTTCGTCTTCACATCCTGCTTGATGTATTTGTTGGTGAATTTCTCGAGGACGCCTTCCACCGTAATATTCATGGCTTTCCCTGCAAAATCCATCTGAACCTTCCTGGCCTTGGCGAACAAGAGCTGCTCCAGCTCGTCCTCCGAATAGTCGCTTAGCTTCTTATCCGGGTCGAAGGGTCCAGCCTGCACCACCATATTCCATTCCCAGCTGTTCACCGAATAATCGGGCAGCATTATGGCTCCTTCATTCAACGACTTGGACAGGTCTACCGCCTTGCCCGTGTCAACGCCCAGCTTGCGACCGATTCCATTGCACTCCGGACACATGCCTTGCGGATCGTTGAACGAGAACATGTTCGCTTGTCCGATAAAGGGCTGACCCACACGGGAGAAGAGAAGTCGGAGAATGGGAGAAATATCGGTAATCGTCCCCATCGTGGAATGGGAACCGCCGCCCAGCCGCTTCTGATCCACAATGACGGCCATGCTCAGGTTCTCGATCGCGTCCGTGTCCGGCTGCGGAACGCGCGGCAGGAAATTGCGCACGAACATGCTGAAGTTTTCATTCAGCAGTCTCGTGGATTCTGCGGCGATCGTATCGAAGACGATCGAGGACTTGCCGGAGCCGGACACCCCGGTGAAGATCGTGATCCTCCGCTTGGGAATGCGCAAGGATACGTTCTTGAGATTGTTTTCCCTCGCGCCCGAAATCACGATGTATTGCTGATTCAATTCGCTCATGTTAACATCCTTCCGCTAACGATAAATTCCCCTTCTATTAATATTGTAGCATTCATCTGTCCGGTTGCCCAAGCCTGCGTACTACTCGAAGCGGCATAAGTATAACGGCAGTCCAAGACCAAGAAGGTCTCAGACTGCCGTTCTTTTGTCGTATCCGCTAGCGTTTGGCAGCCGTTTCTTCCTTCAGCCGTTCGATTAACGCGGCGACGTCCATGCTGTCGCTTGCTTCTGCCCCTCTTCTGCGTACTGACAACCGATGCTCGTTGCTTTCCTTTTCGCCGACGATGAGCATATAGGGAATCTTCTGCAGTTGGGCCTCCCGAATTTTGTAACCGAGCTTCTCATTCCGATTGTCGAGCTCGACCCGGATGCCCGCTTCGTTCAGTGTTCGCTTCACGCTGCGCGCATAGTCGGCATATCGATCCGATACCGGCAATATTTTGGCCTGCACCGGCGCGAGCCACAGCGGGAAAGCGCCCGCGTAATGCTCGGTCAGAATCCCGATGAACCGGTCTATCGAGCCGTAGACGGCGCGGTGAATGACCACGGGACGATGCTTTCCATTATCCTCGCCGATATAGCTGAGCTCGAATTTCTCCGGCATTTGGAAGTCCAGTTGAACGGTGCCGCACTGCCAGCTTCGCTTCAGGGCATCTTGAATGTGGAAGTCGATCTTCGGCCCATAGAAGGCTCCGTCTCCTTCGTTCAGCTTGTAGGCAACGCCGCGTTGTACAAGCAAGCTGCGCAGAGATTGCTCAGCTTGCTCCCATAGCTCATCCGACCCCATCGAATCGTCCGGTCTCGTCGACAGCTCGATCTCATAGGCAAAGCCGAACACGCCGTACATGTAATCGATCAGGTCGATCACGCGCCCGATCTCCTCTTCGATCTGCTCCGGCAGGACGAACAGATGAGCGTCATCCTGGCAGAACGTACGCACCCGAGTCATTCCGCCCAGCGCGCCGGAGAACTCATGACGGTGCACCTGCCCGAATTCGGACAGACGGATCGGCAGCTCCCGGTACGAATGACGGCGATCTTTGTAGATCAGCATATGCCCTGGACAGTTCATGGGCTTGAGCGCGTAGGTTGTGTCGTCCACTTCTGTGAAATACATATTATCCTTGTAATGATCCCAATGACCGGATTGCTCCCATATCCGGTTGTTCATCATGAGGGGCGTACGGACTTCCTCGTAATCCAGCTTGCGCTGCACCTCACGGGCAAATTGCTCAAGCTCCGCGCGCACCGTCATGCCGTTCGGCAAATAGAAAGGCATGCCCGGCGCTTCCTCCGAGAACATGAACAGCCCCAGCTCTTTACCCAGCTTGCGGTGATCGCGTTTGCGAGCTTCCTCCAGCATCCGCAAATGCTCTTCAAGCGCGGATTTCTTCGCGAACGCGGTTCCGTATATCCGCTGCAGCATTTTATTGCTTGCATCGCCGCGCCAATACGCGCCGGCCACGCTGAGCAGCTTGAACGATTTAATCAGGCCGGTCGCGGGCAGATGCGGCCCCCGGCATAGATCCGTGAATTCGCCTTGCGTGTACAGCGTAATGACGGCTTCCTGCGGCAAGCCTCGAATGAGCTCCAGCTTATAGGGCTCGTCGCGTTCGGCGAACAGGCTTAGCGCTTCCTCCCGGTTAACGACTCGCCGCGTAATCGGCAGGTTTTCCTGCACGATTCTTTGCATCTCCCGCTCGATGCCCGCCAGATCATCGACGGACAACGGCTTCTCCAGCTCTACGTCGTAATAGAAGCCGCTCTCGATCACGGGCCCGATCGCCAGCTTCACCGCCCCCTCGCCGTACAGACGCTTCAACGCTTGCGCCAGTACGTGCGAAGCCGAGTGCCGGAGAATATTCGCGCCTTCCGGCGAATCCAACGTTACGATTTCTACGAGACAATCCGGGGCAATCGTCTGGTTCAGATCCGTCAACGTGCCATTCATTTTCCCCGCGATCGCCTGTTTGGCAAGTCCTTTACTAATCGACTCCGCGACTTGCGCGAAGGTGGTCGTTCGATCAAACCCCCTCTTTGTTCCATCTGGCATCGCGACATTGATCATCTTCTCCATGATTAAGCCTCCGTTTCTCGGAAATTTGGTTTTTTGAACGCAAAAAAACGCATCTCATCCTGCAAGGGACGAGTGCGTTCAGCTCGCGGTTCCACCCTAGTTCGACCTGCAGCTTCTTCAAACAGCGACTTGCCATCGATGCGAGCGGCTTCGGGTCCTTCATTGGCATCCGTTAACGGGGACGAATCGGCGGCTCATACTGACGGCTCCGTAAGACTGGGACCGGGTTCCAAGCTGCGGCTGCAAAGGGGTAACTCCACATTCGCAGCTGAAGAGGCTCGCAGCAATCGCCTCTCTCTCTGGGCAGCCCGGTATGGGAATCCTGTCTTTGGTCATTGCCTTATAAATATGCTCCCTATCTTACATGGAGATTTTCAGGAAAGTCAAGCTTTTTTCAGGATCCACCCTGCCTTGAACCGCAGACAGGCTACTCGCTGGGATTGTTCGACACTGTTCAAATGGAACGGGCTTTGCTACTATAGATCACAAATGTAATCAGAGGTGAAACTGGATGTACCGAGCTCCATTGTTTGAAAACGACGTTCCAGCAAAATCCTTCCGTCCTTAATGGAGTGAAGGGGATTGCCTCACTCTCCGTTAAGGGCTTAAAACGCCTAATAAACGGAGGGAACAAAAATGAACAAAACCTGGGTAGGCTCGTTGTATCTGACTCTAGCTTCCTGTATCTGGGGGGGCATGTATGTTGTCGTTAAAATAGTCGTTTCCGTCATACCGCCGCTGGAATTGGTATGGCTGCGTTATTTCGTGGCGCTGATCGCCCTTGTCGCAGTCGGTTTAATCACCAAGCAGAATTGGAGAGTTCGCAAGCGTGATTTTTTACTCATCATCGCGATTGGAGTCATTGGTCACGCCATTTCGATTGTCGCCCAAGAAACCGGTACCCTACTGTCCACCGCGCAGATGGGAGCTATGATCACATCATCTACTCCCGCATTTATGGCGATATTCGCAGGGCTCATTCTTAAAGAACGCATTTCTTTAAAACAGGGTGTCTCTATCGCCTTGGCGACAGTTGGCGTATTGCTGATTATCGGCGTCGGGAATCTGGAATTTTCCGGCATGCTTGGCGGGTCTGCCTTGCTTGTTGCGGCTTTAACGTGGGCTTTGATGTCCGTTCTCGTAAAGCGCGTACCGAATGAATACTCACAAGTTGCGGTCATCGCCTATTCCATTCTGGTTGCCCTTCTTTTGTTGACTCCATTCGTATTACCGCGGTTGCCCGAGTTAGATATGACTCAGCTGGCGCAACCTAGGATTTGGGGAGGCTTGCTCTATTTGGGGATCGCTTCTACCGCAGGAGGATTTCTGCTATGGAATCGCGGATTACAGCTGTTGGACGTGTCGGGCGGAGGACTTTTTTTCTTCTTTCAACCGCTGGTCGGAGCCTTCCTCGGCTGGATTCTATTAGGTGAAACGATAGGAGCGATGTTTTGGGCTGGAGCCGCATTCATTCTTATCGGGCTGCTGCTCGTGATTACGGGGAAAAATAATCAAAGCCCTTGAATAGCGCTTAGTTTAGCTGTCTGCCCGTGATACGCCCGAATGGCCCGACTCCATTATGATGTCGGGCCATTCGTTTCCCATTCCTTTATGCCAATAGCAGGGAATTTCCCTTCCCTATTCCCATGAGAAATTAGCGGTTTGTCTCTGACAAAACCGCGTTACTGCGGTTGTAAACCAACCGCTTTTGCTTCCGCCTAACGATCGCGTTTCCGCCGCTTCTAGTGATCCGGGGACGGATTGATGAGGGCAAGTACCTGGTGGTCCTCCCACACCCCGTTAATCTTAACGTTGCTGCGTGAAATTCCTTCTTTATGAAATCCGGCATTCTCAAGCACGCGGATCGATCCCGGGTTCCGAGGCGAGGCCTCCCCGACGATCCGGTGAAACTTCAGCTCCTCGAAGGCATAGCGCACCACCTGCTTCACGGCTTCCGTCATATAGCCTTTGCCGTTATAAGCCTGGTCCAGGTTGTATCCGATCATGCAGCTCTGAAGCGGACCCCGCGCCACAAAGATCAGATCGACGTTGCCGATAATTCGGTCGTCCTCCTTGCGGCATATCACGAACGAATATCTCCGATCCGCTTCCCTGTCCGATTTCCCCTGATGGATGGCCTTGAGCTGGTGCTCCTCCGTATCGTACTCTTCCGAGGTTCCCGGTGAGAATTTTGCGAAGAACTCTCTGTTGCGCTTGTACATCGCTGCCAATTGCACCGCATCCGCTTCTTCGGGGAAGCGTACGTAAATTTGTTGTTCAGACATCTCGCACCTCCCTGGCTCGTTTCATAATCTTGTAAAATTATATCACAAGTGACCGATCCTTCCCCCTTTCTCGCTTTGCGACGCAATAGTCTCAGCTGCATATGGGAAGGTAGCATGCAAGGCATCTGCTGCATCAAGCCAATGATCCCCATCCCTGACGACCGAAATAAGAAAAAGGAGGCTCCGGGCCCCCTTTTTCTCTACCATCCAGCAATCATGCTCAATCCCGTCATTCCGACTCGCGCATCCGAGGCCGCATTTCTGTCAGTCGTGCAGCAACATTTTTGCTTCCATCTAGGAGTTAATCAGACCGGACTTGACCAGCAGGTTTCTCACCATAACCGCTACTTCCGCTCTCGTGACAGAGGCTTTCGGCGCAAGTCGATTGCCGCCTTGCCCCGATATCAAACCATAATTCAAGCCATCGATCATGCTGTCCTCCGCCCAGGACGAGACCGCGCTCGCATCAGTGAAGGCGTCAACCGCAGGCCCTTGAGTCGGAGAAGCTTTTTCTTTCAGCTCTGTGAGCTTCATCGCTCTGGCTAGAATCGCGATAGCTTGCTCTCTCGTCAATCGTTCCTGCGGGCGGAAGGTATCATCCGTAAAGCCGTTAATCAAGCCATGCTTGAATGCCGATCCGATCTCGTCTGCGTACCAGCTCGCGGAATCGATGTCTCCGAACGGCGCCTTCTGTCCATCGGGACTCAGTCCGAGCCCTCGAACCAGAATCGCCGCGAACTCCGCGCGAGAAATCGACTGATCGGGACTGTAGGAGGCGCTCGAACCGCCATTCACGACGAGTCTGGAGCCCATATCGTTGACGGCCGGCTTGGCCCAATGCCTCTCGACGTCCGTGAACGACACCGGATTCCAGACGAGCGCAACAGTACCGTTCGACAGACTGTTGACCCTCGCATAGAGCTTCCCCTCGCGACGGACAAGCATCGTCGGCAGATGCCGCAGCGTACCGTCCGCCTGGACCTCCGCTCCAGTCGTGACGCGCTCAGGATTGACGCCGTTAGGGATCGCGATCCATCTTTCCGAATAGGCTTGCAACGCAGGAATCTCGATGGTATGCCCGTTATATACGGCTCGCAGCGTGAAAATCATCGGAGCGGCGACAATAGAAGCAGCGGCTTCCTTGGGCGCTTCTGCCGTACCGGAGACAATCTCAATTTGTATCTCAGAGACGGCAGCGGATGCTCCCAATCGTTCCTTAATGGAACGAAGATCGATTCGCCCGGTCGGGATACGGAATTCGGCCTTATCCGTCTGCAACACCATTACGGCTTCACGAGAGGCCATCTTTTCGAGTAAATCCCACTGGAACCGCCCGATAGCCATATCGGAGCCGCCAGGCGCGCGGATCGCGACTTCCGGTGACCCTCCCTCAGCTGCAAGCTTCTCCTCCAATTTCTTCCCGTCAACGGCAATCGTCGCAATCGTTCGTCCGTTCTCTTGCGTCAGCTTAAGCACTCCGGCTTTCTCTTGCTTGCCGTTCACGTATACGGCAACGTCTTCCGACGACGAGGCGGGCTCGGGAGAAGACGGAACGTATCCGCCCCCGCCGCCGGAGGTCGTACCACGCGGTGTAACTGCGTTCGAAGCCTTGGAAGGAAGACTGCTTCCGTAAGAGTTCACTGCGACAACGGTAAACGTATACGAGGTGCCGTTTGTCAATCCGCTCACCTTGAGCGGACTGCCCGAACCGCTCACGGTCGCGCCTCCGGGATTGGCGGTAACGATATAGTCGGTGACAATGCTGCCTCCATCGTTCGCAGGCGCCGAGAAGCTGACGGTCGCCTCGCCGTTGCCCGCTGTTGCCGACACATTCGTCGGTGCATCAGGCCGATCATAGGTCCATTTCTGAAGGCGATGGTTGGCATAGTCGGCGATGAAGATGTCTCCGCTGCCGCTCACGGACAAGCCTGTCGGACTGCTGAACTCGCCCGGATTGCTGCCTGGCTGTCCATCGGCCTTCCCCCATTGTCTCCAGGTTCCGTTCGAAGCATCGAGCATTTGAATCCGATGATTGCCTA
The DNA here is from genome assembly GCF_042651945.1 of Cohnella boryungensis. Lineage (NCBI taxonomy): Bacteria > Bacillati > Bacillota > Bacilli > Caryophanales > Paenibacillaceae > Cohnella > Cohnella boryungensis. Next base: position 356,616 of record NZ_JBHSED010000065.1, read on the forward strand.
AGTCCGCCACGAAGACATTCCCGCGGCCGTCCAACGATACGTCGAACGGCTCGCTGAATTGGCCCAGTCCGTTTCCTTCTCCGTAACCGACGACTTCCCATTCGTCTCCAGGCTGCCAATCGCTCGGCGGATTTTCCAGCAGCGAGACGTTCATCTTCTGGATTCGATGGTTGTCGGTATCGGCCACGTAGAGGTTACCGTCTCCGTCCACTGCAACGCCCGACGGATAATCAAACTCGCCCGGACCGTTTCCCTTCCCGTAACCGAGCACCTGCCACTGACCGCTGGATACGTCCAGCTTCTGGATACGGAAATTGTTGATGTCCGCAACATAGACGTTGCCTTCATGGTCGATCGCGATATCGTTCGGGAATTCGAACTGTCCCGGCGCGCTTCCTCTTCCCTGCGCCAGCACACTCCATACCCCGCTCGCGCCCTGAGAGAAGTCCAGCTTCTGAATGCGATGGTTATCTCGGTCCGCGACATAGACGTTGCCGGCAGCGTCGACGGCAACGCCGGTCGGATTATAGAACTCGCCAGGCAGGCTTCCCGCTTCACCGCCCGATTTCCCCCATTCGCGCCAAACACCCGTGGCCAGGCCCAGCATCTGAACGCGATGAGTGTCGTAGTCTGTGACAAAGACGCGGCCCAGGCTATCGGCGGCGACGCCTGTCGGGTAACTGAATTCTCCGAGGTTTCGCCCGGGAATCGTTCCTATGTAGCCCCACTCGCTCCAGATTCCGGCCGCCGCGTCCCATTTCTGGATACGATGGTTGTTGGCGTCAGCCACGTAAATAGTCCCGGTTCCATCGACGGCTAGTCCGAATGGAACATCGAACTCCCCAAGTGCCTTGCCTGCTCCGCCTCCGCCCCTCTTCCATTCGCTCCAATTTCCGGTAGCCGCATCGCGCTTCTGAACGCGATTGTTCCCCGTATCGGTCACATAGAGATTGCCGTCCCGATCAAATACGATCGAGGAAGGCGAATACAGCTGTCCGGGAGCAGCGCCTCTTCCGCCCCACATCGGATCCCACTGACCGGTAGCATTCAGCTTTCGAATCTCGTTCCTATTGGAAGAGGTCGCGTACACGTTGCCGTCTCCGTCAATCGCGACACCTCTCGGGAATGAGATACTCTCATAATCGGTCCAGCTCTCTGTAGCTGCGTCCAGCTTGCGAACACGGTTGTTATCGGTGTCCGCGACATATACGTTCCCCAAGGCATCCAGCGTCAAGCCCTTGGGATGCTTAAGCCCCGAAGGCTCTCCAAGCGTCTTCCACTGGCCGGGAAATCCACCCGTCATATCGAGCTTCTGTATCCGATTGTTGTAGGTATCCGCGACATAGAGACTGCCGGCCGCATCGACGGTTACGGCATGTGGCCGATTAAACTCCCCGAGGCCGGTTCCCGGCTGCCCGGCATTGATGCTCAAAACGGTCCATTCCCCGGTAGTTGCATCGCGCTTCTGGATACGGTGATTGTCGGTATCTGCCACATAGACGTTGCCGATTGCGTCTACGGCCACCCCGTAAGGCGCAGAGAAAGCGCCTATGCGCTCGTTGCTTGCCATTCCGGGCTTGCCGTAGGTCGTCCAGTTCCGGGTGGTTTCTGCCGAAGCCGGAGACAACTGAGGCAACGCCAGCAGCACAATCAAGGCCCACAACAAGGTTTTTTTAGCGAAAGCGATTGCGTACTTCCTTTTGTGTTGGTTCACGTTGGAATAAGTCCTCCTGATCTATCGAAGCCCTAATCTGGCTAACGACATATTTCTGCATTTTTCCCCCTCATCTTACGCACCGCCTCTTAACAATTGCTTAACATCCGTCTCCACATAACAAAAAGGCGGCCGGAGCCGAAGCTCCACCGCCGTTCCTAGACGTTTCCTACTATTTATTGCTCTCCAATCGACGCTTCAACTAATACAAATTGAATGTCAATTCCCTGTGCGTCAATGATCAGCTCTTTTTCTTGCAGATGCCATAGGTCTTGTTCCTCGATGAAAAAAGTGACCCCTTGTGTCACCGTGCGAATCGCCAGGCCGCCCGGTACAGACTCCGCCTTCATTATGCCTAGAGCGTACGGGTCCCCTCCTCCTCCCACATATCTCCCGTACACGCGTACGGATGTAACTTCCTCGAATCCCCACTCTTCCTGCAAACAGGTTAAGGCTTTATCCGTAACGGTTATTTTCATGTCGGCCTATCCCCCCGATCCATTCTTGGCAGATTCTCGATTTCATCCGAAGTTCATGTGACTGCTATGGCCCGGAGACAGCTTCGCTTGGGGATCGATATAGACTTTGGCGTTGTTAATCGCCGTCGGCGCTTCGCCAAAACCAACGGCAATTAGCTTCAGCTTGCCGGGATAGGTGGTAATATCGCCGGCGGCGAATACTCCTGGAATGTTCGTCTGCATTCGGGTATCTACGCGAATCGAGCCTTGTTGGATATCCAGTCCCCACTCCGCGACCGGGCCTAACGAAGAGACGAAGCCGTAATTTATAATCAGCGCATCGCATGTCAGAGCTTGCTCTTCGCCCGTCCGGATGCTTGCGATCGTAATCTCGTTCAGCTTTCCTTCTCCATCGAGCTTCCGAACTTCCATCGAGGTCAGAACGTTTACGCTGGATTTCATTAGCTTGTCCACGCTATGTTCATGCGCTCTGAACTTCTCCCTCCGGTGAATGAGTGTGACCTTTTTGGCGACGCCCTCCAACATAAGCGACCAATCGACCGCGGAATCTCCGCCCCCGCACACTACGACCTCTTGACCGGTGAAAGCCTGCAAGTCCCCAATGAAGTAATGCAGTCCTTTTCCCTTAAATGAGGCGGCCTCAGGAAGCTCAAGCTGACGGGGCTCGAAAGCGCCGACACCCCCTGAAATAATAACTGAACGGCCAACATATTCGCCTCTGTCCGTGATCACTCTGAATTGCCGCTCCTGCTCTTTAATCACTTGCCGAACCTTCTCTTCCAGCCGCACCGGAATCGAAAATGCATTCATTTGTTGTTCCAGCCGATTAACAAGCTCTTGCGCCGTAACGTTCGGAAACCCTGCTACATCGTAAATGCGTTTCTCCGGATACAGGGCCGCCAGCTGTCCCCCCAATTGAGGCATGCTGTCGATGATCAACGCGCTTGCCTTCCGCATACCCGCATAGAAGCCGGCGAACATGCCGGTAGGTCCACCGCCGATAATGATCATATCTATAACATCGTTCGTATGGTTTGCAGAATTCATGCTGTGTTCCCCTCTCTCACCGCTCGGCAGCCAAGTTATGTATTTGGCTTTATCTTGTCTTTTGTCTGTTCTAGCACTTGGTCGGATTGCCCCGATATGCGGCTGTTCTGAAGCTTGCCCCGCATCCGCAGCTGGCTTTGACGTTGGGGTTGTCCATGGTGAACCCTCCCGTCATTCCTTGCATTTTATAGTCGATTTTTAATCCGGCAAGGTACTCGGCGCTCTGGGCATCGATAATGACCCGGATTCCCATTTCCTCGAACGAGAGATCCTCTTGCGTCTGATTATCGTCGAATCGCAGGTCATAGGATAAACCGCTGCAGCCTCCGTCGACCACGCCTATGCGCAAGAACATGTCCTGCGAATCCAAGCTTTGAAGCATTTCGTTAATTTGGGCAGAAGCCCGATCGCTAATCTCAATCATCGCAGTCCCCTCATCGCCAATTATTTAGTATACATATAAGTATAAAATGTATGTGATTAATGTAATTCAAAAACTCGCCAGCGTCAATATATACATTTTAAACTATAATATTTACTATGTTGAGAGACACGTTGGCATGACGATAATGAAAAAACCCGCGTTTCCGCGGGTTTTTATTGCTTACTTCACAGTTTCGTTCGCATACACGTTTACCCGCTTTAGAATGCCATCGTCGAACAACAATAGATTTCCGTTGCTGTCTACCGACATCTGTACCGTGTAGCGATCCAGCTTCAGCTTTTCATCGCCGAATAACGGCCAGTTAGCGGTCTCTGGCACACCTACAATGCCCGGGTTAAAGCTGACCTTCGCAAGCTCCGCATAGGTTTCCATTTTCCCGTCCGGACTTACGCGATGCACGACATGATGTTCGTCCAGCAAATAAAAAGAGCCGAAAGATGCCGTTGCATACACAATCGAGTCTGCTTGGATTGCAACCTTCACGTGCTTAACCAGATTATTGCCCGTCCACTTAAAGATGGTGCCGTCCTTCTTATCGTAGACATACAGGTTTCCCTCGGTCACAATTGAGACCAGCTGGGTTTTGTCTGAGGTCGGGGAACTATTGAACAGCTCCGACGCCTGACCTTTGGTTGCCGAATAGATTATTTTTGCGTGCGGCTCGCCGAAATAATAGGTAGACCCATCCATGGACGCAAAGAAGGCGTCTTCTATCTTGAAATAACTCGAATTGTCCAACTGATAGGTAATCATACTTACCTCTGGCGTAATTGAAAAAACAGCGAAACGCAGTTTGTCGGGGATCCTCGACGAGCTTTCTACAAGCATGTACAGCCTGTCCGTAGCTTCATCATAGACAAGCCTCTTCGGAACGACTTCTCCATAAACAAAGCTCGCCTTATACTTCCCCTTCACAGAGTATTCGAAGTTGAACCTCTGATCTATTACAGCTATAACCGTATATTTCTCGGCAGAATTCGGGTCATATTTCTGAATCATGTAGCCTTTGCTCGGATCCTTCGACAGAATGTAGGCTTGATTGTCTTTCACGGCTGCTATGCTCACGGTTCCAAAGGGATAAAACCTGATTTTCTCCAAAGCTGGTAAGTTGATATAGTTGGCGGACAAATAATCCACAGTCAGCTTGTCCAAGCGTTTTTTGATGTCTAGGACTTCTTTTCCAGCCTCCTCTTCCATTGCCTCTGATGCCTTAATGATTTTCGATGCAAGCCGGATTTCTTTCGTCGTCCGGTTATAATGCCAATCAAGCTCCAAGTGTGTGGCGATAAACTTTAAGGAGACCATCGTCGTCCCCTTCAGCACAACTGCGGGCTGTTCCAACACGACCGCTTGCCCGTTGACCAGCGCCTTTGCTTGGCCGATAGCGAATTCAATGGTCGCTCCTTCATAGCTTATGGTCATTTTATCCGACTTACTCTCCCGCTTTAGCCTAGCTCCGAACGCATCGCCGATACTTCGAAGCGGCACTAGGGTATGATTGTTGAGCATTGTCGGCGGGGCTTGCAAGACAGTTTTCTTCCCGTTTATCCATGCGATCTTGTCATTCAGCTTAAATACGGCTTCATGCTTGATCGACTGCTGCGTATCCTCGGCATATGCCGGAGATACATTCACCAAGGCTAGACAGATCCAGAAGCCCATGATGATGACCCATTTTTTTCTTGCCATTGAAAGCCTCCTCTCCTCTTTCTCAACGCTGTCCTATACAAGATAAAATATTCCATATTATATTAGCATTTATTTTTAACGATCTGAAGAGCTCATAACAGAGTGAATGTCATTCTTTTGTTTTGCCATATTCAGCAAGAAACGGTTCAAAATTTGGAAACAAAATGAATAAATCCGATTGGAGTTGAAAACAACTATAGCATAGTTCTTGCTTCCGGAGGTTAACTACAGGATGAACTCAACGAGCGATGCCGGCCCCCCTTCAGAAATGGATATACAACCGATTTCACCGGCGTTGGGGGCGAACTTGGAGTGGCTGGGAACGCGTTTTGAGGACTGCGCGGACCTGTCGATTTTTCAGTGGCACTACGGACCTGATCTCCGACACACCGCTTTCTCCGTTTATTTCGATTCGTTAACCGAAAATAAAACAATAAATTATATGAAGTCATCGCTTCAGGATCTTGTCCCTCATGAATTAGGTCCTGCAGCTTCAGTCACACCCGAGGATGTCATTCGTTTTTTTGGCAGCCACGGTGTTTCTTCGCAATATGCCAAGCTGGTAAACGATCTGCAAGAAGTAACCGATGAGATTGTTACAGGCCATCTTGTTATTTTCTTTAATGGCTGGAATCAAGCTTTGTCCTACAAAGTCGCTTTACTGATCACCAGGCAAGTGAGCGAGCCGGTCGCAGAATCCGTAGTTCATGGTCCGCGTGAGAGCACAGTTGAAAATCTGCAAAAGAATATCGGGATGATCAGACAGCGGTTAAAAACGCCTAACTTAAAATTAGAAAAGTTCATCTTCGGGGCAGAAACCAAGACTGAAATCAATATCGCTTATTTAATTAATGCTGTTAACTTGGAAGTCTTGACTGAGTTAAAGGAACGCCTTTCCAGAATGAAGCAAGTCAATGTTCTAGATACCTCTTTTATTGAAGAGTGGATTGAGGACTCAACCTATTCCCCCTTCCCCCAATTTCGTTATACGGAACGCCCGGATACCGCTGCAGCGGCATTGTTAGATGGTAAAATCGTCGTGCTTGTCGAAGGTACAGGTTCAATTCTAATCTGTCCGGGACTCTTTACAGAAATGTATCAATCCTCGGAAGACTTCTATCAAAGAAGCATCATCGCCTCCCTGATTCGCATGATGAGGATATTCGCTTTTTTTATTGCCCTAAGCTTGCCCAGCATCTATATTGCCTTAACGACCTTTCATCCGGAATTAATCCCTACCGTCCTCTTGCTTGCTCTCATGAACGCACGCGAAGGCATTCCTTTCCCTGCGTTTTATGAAGCCGCAATAATGGAGTTCTTCTTTGAGCTTCTTCGGGAAGCCGGAGCTCGGATGCCAAGACAGATTGGCGCCACAATAAGCATTGTCGGCGCGCTCGTCATTGGCGAAGCAGCCATTTCCGCAGGGATTGCCTCTCCAACGATGGTCGTGGTCGTGGCCTTAACCGGAATTGCTTCTTTTGCCATTCCCCAATACAACATGGCAACCGCTTTAAGAATAATAAAGATTCCGCTCATGATATTAAGCACCTTTCTGGGCGGGTTCGGACTGATGATAGGTTATCTCTGGATCTTGCTGCATTTAACGAGTCTCCGATCCCTTGGACAGCCCTATCTAAGCCCGTTAGCGCCTCTTCAGCCTAAGCAATTGATGGATACGATTATTCGCGCCCCATTAAAAGTGTTGCTGCGCTCGCCGCGCAATAAGCTGTTCGGCTCTAAGAAATAAAAGGCATATTTTGAAAGTAGGCTCCATGATGCGACATATCGCCTTGACCGGCTGCCTGATGGTGTGCGTTCTATTGTTGCCGGGTTGCTGGGACAAAACCGAACTTACGGATCGTTCCTTAATCTTAGGTCTTGCCATCGACAAAGCCGATAATGGCATGGTCGATCTCACCGTGCAAATCTACAAGCCGGTACATTCCGGCGGATCGCAAGGGCAGCAAGGCGGAGATATTTCATATATCAATGTACAAACTAATGGAAATACGATGTTCGATGGCATTCGGGATATTATCCTTCAAATCGGGCGCAAAGCGCAATGGAGCCATTTGCGGGCAATCATTGTGGAGGATCAGCTCGTACATCGATATCCGATCGGCGAGGTATTGGACTTCTTTTATCGGGACCATGAGGCTAGACTAAGCTCATCGTTTTTTATTGCCCGCGGGAAAGCATCGCAGTATTTAAAAATGAAGCCTTTAATTGAAAAAACGGTAAGTCAGCAGCTGCTGCAGATTACCAAAAAAACCGATCAGTACAATTACAAAACGACCGATACTTCGCTGCTTGACCTCTTCCTCGGTCTTCGCAGCCAAACGGGGATATCGTTGGTTCCTTACATTACAAAAGGCGGAGACAACGGACAGAATCTGGTGGCTGTCGGGATGGCCGTCTTGAAAAAAGGAACCTGGAAGGGAATCGTTTCTCCTCAAGATTCGCAAATGATACATATGCTGCGAAATCAGTTCAAGAGTGGAATTATCCGCGTTCCGTGCGAAGGGCAAAGCGATTCAAGCGATGCAAACAAAAACTCCGTGGAAGTATTGTCCTTCCACTCCAAACTAAAACCCCAAATAGATGGCGAATCTGTCAAGCTTCACATCTTCCTTCAGATCTCGGGAGCGATCGGTGAAATGAGATGTATGAAATTAAAAACTCCGGAGGATGAGAAAAAATTTGCCGCAACCGTAGCTCGGACAGTTGAGGAATCTGTAAGTGAAGCTTTGAACCGAATGAAAAAAAAGAAACTAGACCTAATTGGATTGGGAGACCGGATATATCGTAAGCATCCAGCACTTTGGAAGCGGTGGAGGAGCAATTGGGGAGAGCGTTTCGCCGGTGCCGAGATCGACATTCATACCAAAGTTAAAATAAAGAATAGCGGAACCGCAATCCCAAAACCGCTATCCTCGGATAGGCAGTGAAGGTGCTCCATGGCTGAAAAAATGCTGGTTGTCATTTCGAGTTATTTGCTCATGACGATCTACAACCTCGCCAAAGTCAAGAAAATGGCGCTTCGTGACAAGCTTGCATATGGAGCAACCGTAATTGCTTCTATTTATCTTGGCATCGAGTATGTAGGCGAGCTTGGAATGCCGGTTCTGCATGACCTTGCCTCATGGCTGTTCAAAGATCTGGCTCATCCTATTGTTGAATATTTAAACAAGACTTCTTAGGAAGGAGCCCCTTATGAACAAACAAATTATTAATCAAGATCAATTGATCGTATTATTTTTTGTTTATTTGACAGGCTCAGTGATTGTAAACCTTCCGGGTCCGTTAATTGGATTCGCCCATAATGGCGTGTGGATCTCTCTGCTGCTTTCCGGGACGTTTGCGATGGTTCAATTGCTGCTGGTCCTTTACTTGGACAGGGAATATCGCGGATTGTCTTTTATTGAATACAGCAAAGCTGTTCTGGGCACCTGGCCAACTATTATCCTTGCTATTCCGTTTATATCGCTCTTATTTGAAATGAGCACGGATATCGTGCATGAAGTAGGAAAATATGTGATCAGCTCTTTAATGCGGCAAACTCCCCAGTACATATTCGATATCTTTATCTTCGCCACGGTGGCCGCAACAGTACGCGCAGGGATTGAAGTCATGAGCAGAATGTTCACCATTCTCATCTGTATCCTGATGCTGTTCATCTTCTTGACTTTGTTGTTGTCCCTGCCTAATTATCACACTGAATTTCTTTTGCCCATTCTTCCTGATGGAATCAAACCTGTATTGCATGGCGCGTATCTATCCTTTGGATTCACTCACGCAGAACCGGTGCTGCTTGCCCTGCTGCTTCCTTTTGTTCGCCGCCCGGCCCGGGGGTTACATAAAAAGCTGGTCATTGTGTTTGGGATCAGCGTCGTTACCTTGATCACGGTCGCGATCTCAACCATTCTTGTATTCGGTCCCTTGGCAGGAGAAAGAAAGTACTCGATGGTAGAGGTTGCAAGAATAATTGATTTACAGCCTATACAACGGGTTGAATTCATAATCGGGATCGCGCTAATCGTCGGCTCCTACATGAAAGCCTGCATTACCCTTTTCATCTTGAACCAATTAGTTGTACGCCTGTGTAAATTAAAGGATGAGAACGTGCTCATTCTGCCTCTTGCCTTTATCAACCTGGTATCTGCTTTTCTTCTACAAAGCAGTGAAGCCAAATTGACCGAGCACATCACGCAAATCCTCCCCTTATGGAAGCTGAGCGGATTTACCATTCCTCTGTTAATCGTGGTTGCCGTTCATCTATTGAAGAAAAAGAAGGCGTGAACCGCTTCGCTAGCAGGAATCGGTTCACACGATCATCTACAACCTCAATCAGCATCGCTTTCATCTCCCGGAATCGGTTAGTTTTTCAATTTCACCGTCTTAGTCGCAATACGATTGCAGAATTCGCTGTCATGCTCAACAAACAGGAGGGTCGGGGAATGCTCCAGCAGCAGCTCCTCAATCTGCATTCGGGAGATCACGTCGATAAAATTAAGCGGTTCGTCCCATATATGCAAATGCGCCCTCTCGCACAGGCTTCTCGCGATCAGCACCTTCTTCTTCTGTCCCCCGCTGAAGGAGGCTATGTCCTTCTCAAATTGCGCGCGTGAAAAATCGAGTTTTCTCAATATCGTTTTGAACAGGCTGTCTTCAATTCCGCTGCTTCTGGCGAATTCCGTCAAGCTCCCTCGCAGGTGCGAGGTATCTTGAGACACGTAGGAAATTTGCAGTTGGCTCCCTATTCGCAGCGAGCCGGAATGCGGGATGTCCTCGCCGCAAATCAGCTTGAGCACGCTGGATTTGCCTGAGCCGTTCGGACCGGACAGCGCTATGCGATCCCCTTGCTCAACGGTAAAGCTGACATCGCGGCAAGCCGTCTTCTCTCCATAAGCAATAGATAGGCGGTCAAGCTCGACCAATAGCGATTTGTGATACGCAATCTGGGCGATTTTCAGGCTTTCCGAGCTCTCGACGTTTTTCAGCAGCCGGGACTTTTCCTCGATCGCGCTGTTCTGCCTCTGCTCGATCGATTTGGACCGCTTCATCATTTTGGCGGCCTTGTGACCGACGTACCCTTTATCCACCTTCGAACCGGAGTTGCGGGTGCCGTTTTTCGTTTTTTCCACTTCATGCGACCAGTTGCTCGTCCTCTTGGCGGCTTCGGACAGCCGTTTGACGTCCTTCCGCAGCTTTTCGTTCTCGTCCAGCTCGAAGCTGTCTTGTCTTTGCTTGTTCTCCAGCCAGTCGGAGAAACGTCCTCTCTGGATATCGATATTCGTTTTGTTGATCGAAAGGATATGGTCCACGCAATTGTCAAGAAACGCCCGGTCGTGCGACACCAGAATAAAACCGCTTTTGCTGTTCAGATAATTGCTGACAAGCTTCCGGGCATGCAGGTCCAGATGGTTGGTCGGTTCGTCGATAAGCAAGAAGCAGTTTTCCTTCAAAAACAAAGCCGCCAGCAGCACCTTCGTCTGTTCTCCATGGGACAACGATCCGAACGGCCTGTATAACGCTTCCTCCGACACCTTCAGCAGTGAAAGCTCGCGCAGAAGCTGCCAATGCTCGTAGTCCGGGTAGATGTCGGCGACGACGTCGACGGTAAGGTTGTCTTTATTCGTGACATGAAACGGAAAATACTCAAAGCTTACATTTGCCGATATCGTTCCGCTGTATTCGTATTTGCCGAGCAGCAGCTGGAGAAAGGTGGTCTTCCCGCGGCCGTTTCTCCCCGTAAAGCCCAGTTTCCAGTCGGTATCGATCTGAAAGCTAACGCGATCGAAGATGTTATCGTAGCTGCCGTCATAGGCAAACGTCAGGTTTGTTACTTTGATTAATGACATAGGGCATCCTCCTTGGGCAAAATAAAAAGAGCTGCAAGAAAGTTACCTTTCTTACAGCTCACAAAAATACGTCAAATCCAACCCGCGCAGGGGAGGAAATGGATATATTTGCAGAGTGAAAAGAATAAGTAACTTTCTTGCCATAAAGAATAAAACAACGACTGCTTTATTCTTCAAACAACAGGCAAGAAATATTACATTATCCTCTTCATCTCCATTCGTTTGGCGTTAGCGCGATTCTAACACATTCGTTCGTTCATTGCAATGGATGGTGACGGACTTATATTCATCTGTGAGAACGTGATGTTTACTTCTTGGTTGATGGGCTGCCTTTCTTCGTTGCCGCTTTGCGCAATCCCTTCGCGGCGATCTTCTCCGCTCGATCCGCTTCTTCTCTGCGAAGCTGTTCAACCCGTTGCTTCTCAACCGCTAGTTGCTCCTGCTTTTTTTGGGCGTATTCCGCCAGCACGAATGACTGGGCGTCTGGATCGCTCATATGCAAATGCTGTCCGAAAGCATCCGGATAGACAAATGCCTTTTGGCCAATCGGCTCAGTAAAAGAAATGTCTACCCGGCCCTCGTCAATATTCACGATTGTCCCGGTCCCGAATGTAGTATGAACGACTGTTTCATGAATCAGCTTCAAAGCTTTGTTCCCCCCTTTAACTCTCCTCGCAGATAGCGACCGGTATGACTGCTCTCACAGGCGGCTACTTCCTCTGGCGTGCCAGTACAAACAACATGACCTCCGTCCACGCCGCCCTCGGGTCCCAAATCGATCATATACTCGGCGTTTTTAATCACATCCATATGATGCTCGATCACGATTACGGTATTTCCGTTATTAATCAGCTCATGCATAATCTCAACCAACTGATGTACATCGGCCACATGCAGGCCAGTGGTTGGTTCATCCATCACATAGAGCGTAGAGCCTGTTGCAGGCTTCAACAATTCCGCTGCAAGCTTAACGCGCTGAGCTTCGCCGCCGGAAAGCGTAGTTGAAGCTTGTCCCAACTGAACGTATCCGAGCCCCGCCTTGCAAATCGCCGCTATCCTTCTGCGGATCTTTGGGATAGGCTCAAAAAACGATAACGCTTCGTCAGCCGTCATCGCCAACACATCTGCGATGCTCTTGCCCTTGTAGCGAATTTCCAGCGTTTCCCGGTTATAGCGCTTTCCCTTGCAGACCTCGCAAGGAACATATACATCGGGAAGAAAATGCATTTCGATCTTCATCAAGCCGTCGCCGGCACATGCCTCACAGCGGCCACCCGAAACATTAAAAGAAAATCTTCTGGCGTCATATCCGCGCACTTTTGCTTCATTGGTCAAAGCATAATGGGAACGGATCAGATCAAAAAGTCCGGTATACGTAGCAGGATTGGATCGGGGAGTGCGTCCGATCGGACTCTGGTCGATATAAATGACCTTATCAAGAAGCTCATACCCTTTAACTTCTTTGTATTTCCCTGGCCGCGTTTGGGCTCGATTCAGTTCGGCTGCCAGTTTTTTATACAATATTTCATTGACCAGGCTTGATTTTCCCGAACCGGAAACGCCCGAGACACAGGTTAGCACACCTAGCGGAACAGCAATATCAATCTCTTTTAGATTGTTTTCTGCCGCGCCGACAATCGTTACATATTTTCCGTTACCAGGACGCCTAATCTCTGGCACGGCTATAGATTTCTTGCCGGATAAATATTGACCGGTAATCGAATTGGGTTCGTTCGTAAGCGCTTCAAGCGTTCCCTGAGCCACCACTTCTCCTCCATGCTTTCCTGCTTTCGGTCCGATATCTACAACCCAGTCGGCTTGCCGAATTGTTTCTTCATCATGCTCCACGATAACAAGCGTATTTCCCTTGTCGCGCATATCCCTCAGAGCGCCTAGCAATCGTGCATGATCGCGTTGATGAAGGCCAATCGAGGGCTCATCAAGAACATAAAGAACACCGGAAAGCCCCGATCCAATCTGGGTAGCTAATCGAATTCGTTGGCCTTCGCCTCCGGAGAGCGTACCGGAAGAACGAGCCAATGTGATATAGGAAAGACCTACCTTATTCATAAACATCAGGCGCGATCCAATTTCATGAAGAATAGGATCAGCAATTGTTGCTTTTGCGCCTGGCAAGTTTAAGCGCTCAATAAACGCGTTCGCATTGTCGACAGATAACCGGCAGAATTCCGCGATATTCAACCCGCCAACCGTTACCGCTAGCTGTAATGGAGCCAAGCGGTCACCATGACAATCCGGACAGGGTTGATCCGATAACTGATCTTCTATTTCCTTTTGCATGAGAATGAATCGCTCATCCCCTCCTGTCTGGAGCTTAACACCCAGCCCATGGCAAGTCTGACAAGCCCCTGATTGGTTGTTGAATGAAAACATTCGCGGCGATAATTCGGCAATGGAATGGCCGCATTGAGAGCAGCCGTAGCTTTGTGAAAATGTCGTTTCTTGCTGGTTTTCATATTCGTAGATCGTTACAGTATCGCCCGACAAGGAAAAGGCTTGTTCGAGAGAATCCCCGATGCGCTGGGCGTCCTCCAGCTTGACGGAAAGCCTGTCTACAACAATGTCGATCGTATGAGGGTTGTTCTTATCCAATTGTATCGTTTCGCTTAATGTATGAAAGGTTCCATTAACGCGCACGCGCACATAGCCGTTCGATCTTGCCCAATCAAGCGTCTTGTCATGTTCGCCTTTCTGCTCACGTATGACTGGCGCGAGTATTGCAAATCGGGCCCCTTGCGGCAGTGTGAGAATTTTATCGACAATTTCATCAACGGATTGTCTGCCGACTTCCACTTTACAATCCGGGCAATGGGGCGTCCCCACTCTGGCATACAGCAAGCGCAGATAATCATATATTTCGGTAACCGTGCCTACAGTAGAACGCGGGTTATTCGAAGTGGTTTTCTGTTCAATCGCAATTGCGGGCGAGAGTCCTTCGATGGAATCTACGTCCGGCGTTGTAACTTGTCCTAAAAATTGCCGGGCATACGCGGATAACGATTCCACGTACCGTTTCTGTCCTTCCGCATACAACGTATCGAATGCGAGGCTTGATTTCCCAGAACCGCTAACACCCGTAAATACGACCATTTGATCTCGCGGAATATCAATGTTTATCCCTCTCAAATTGTTTTCTCTCGCACCCCTGACACGAATGAAGCTTTGCATTTCTAACCTCCTCGCGGCATTCCTTATGAGATGCCTAATCGAAATGCGATATTGGCTGTTTAACGATGCATCTTTACCTTTACGCGAGTCACGAACAAACTCAAGACGGCAGCGGCTATAGCAATGAGCAGAGCAAGCCCGAATGCGTCCTGAATTCCTGCAGTGAGGGCTGCATTCGTAAAAGAATGCTCGACAACCCTCTCAACTTGTTGCATGTATTTTCCTGCTCCGCCTGTCATTAATGTGACAGCCATTGCCACGCCTACGGCGCCGGCAATTTGACTCAACGTGTTCATAATCGCCGTACCGTCACGATGCATTTCTCTAGGGAGCTGGTTTAATCCATTCGTCTGAGCAGGCATCCAGGCTAATAACAAGCCAAGCATGAGGCACATGTGCACGGATGTAATAAAGACAAGCGTGGAAGCTGCTGTGAGAGTGGTCAAAAACCAAACGGCTGCAGATGCAAGAATAAACCCGGGAATAACAAGCCACTTCGGCCCGAAGCGGTCAAACAACCGACCGATGACAGGGGATAATACGCCGAATAATATTCCGCCGGGAAGGAGCACAATAGCGGCAGATAGCGTACTCATTTCCAATACTCGAATTAAGAACATCGGTAACAGGAGCACAGCCATCAAGTTGACCATCATGCAAACAAAAATGAGCACGGTACCGACAAGAAACATCCTATGCTTGAGTGCGCGCAGGTTCATAATAGGTCTGTCCATTCTCAATTGCCGCACCACAAAACATGCGAGCGCGATCCCTCCGATCGACAGGGCCAAAACCACCTTTGAACCGCTCCAGCCCGCGTCTCCTTCGCCCGCGTTGCTTAAGCCGAACACGATACCGCCAAAGCCGACGGTTGACATCATCAGCGATAACACATCAATGCGCGGCTTTGTGACGGTGGATACATTTTGCATATAAAGGCTCCCTATACATAGCGCAAGAAGCATTAAAGCAAAGGAAAGCCAGAATATCCAGTGCCAGCTAAGATGCGCAATCAACAAACCCGAGACGGCCGGCCCTACAGCCGGGGCAGCGGTAAAGATCATCGTAATTAGCCCCATTGCCATTCCTCGCTTATGAGCCGGAAACATAATAAGCACGGTGTTAAACATGAGCGGCAAAAGAAGGCCGGTTCCCACAGCTTGTAATATTCGAGCCGCCAATAGCACCTCAAAGCTGCCGGCCATGGCTCCAACAGCAGCTCCGATTAAAGAAACGATAACGGCTGTCAAAAATAATTGTCTTGTCGTGAACCACTGCATCAATAAACCGGATATCGGCACGAGAATGCCCAGAGTCAGCAAGTATCCTGTAGTAAGCCACTGCACAGTAGACTCTGTAATGGAAAACACCTGTATGAAATTGCTAAGCGCAATATTCAAAGCTGTTTCATTAAATGTACCCACGAAACCCGCTATCATCAGCGAAAACATGATCGGGGCTATTTTAACTTTCACGTTACCCTGTCCTGCTCCAACACTTGCTTCCAAAATCAAAGTCCCCACTTCTTTAAAAGTCCGAGTCCTGCGCAGTCACACTCATTCTTCCAAATTTTTTATTTGCCAATTGGACTTTTTTACGTCGACAAAATCAAGCTTAGCACATATAATCATGACGACATTATGTCATATATTATTAGGGGAAATTAAAAACTTTTTCAGGTGAGGCCTATGAAAATCGATCGTCTATTGTCTATTGTCATGCTGCTGCTTGAACGGGAGAAAATCAGTGCTTCCAAGCTTGCCGAAATGTTTGAAGTCACGCCAAGAACGATCTTTAGAGACATCGAAACCCTCAACAAAGCGGGAATTCCCATCATTACTTATCCCGGCGCAAAGGGCGGCATCGGGATTATGGATAAGTATAAAATTGAAAAAAAGCTATTTACAGCCACCGACATTATTGCGCTATTACTTGGTCTTAACAGCCTTCATGCTGCAATGTCCAGCGAGGAATTTCTAAGTACCATCGTTAAAATAAAGGGCTTGATCTCCGAAGAGCAAATTCGGACTTTGGAAAGTAAAATTGCGATTGATCCGGCCCCCTGGTTTGGCAAGCCAACGATCAAACCGAATTTCGATGATTTGCAAACTGCGCTCATCAATAATCGATTGTTGTCATTCGATTATTCAGATCAATTCGATCAATTGACGGAACATCAAGTTGAACCGTATCGCTTGGTTCTCAAAGATATCGTCTGGTACTTGCATGCCTATTGCTTTACCAGACAAGGCTTTCGTATGTTTAAGCTCTCATGTATGTCTGCGGTAAAATTACACAATGAGCAATTTATGCCGAAAAATCTCGAATCCGAGCCCTTGGATTCATCCGAAACGAAGCAAGTAACTCTCAAGCTCCTTATTGATGAGTCCCTTCGACACTATATGGCAGGCTACTGCGGCGAGGAAAATGTTCAGTTCTATAACAGCAATAAATGGTTAGTTAGGTTTCCGTTTATTGAAAACGATTATTGCTATGGACACTTGCTTAGTTTTGGAGACAAATGCGAATGCTTGGAGCCGGAGCATGTGCGGTTGGAATTGATTGATCGCATTAATCGTTTAATGGGCAAGTATAATCAATGATCACACGCCTCCGCTGATGATTATCCCCCCTGCCGCACCGGCAAGGACGACTAGCCAAGGCGGCACCTTCCAGAAGACAAGCAATACAAACAGAATGGAAGCTAAGGCAAAGTCGACAGGCCTCAGGATTGCGGTCGTCCAGAGAGGATCGTACAACGCGGCCAGCAATAGGCCGACGACTGCTGCGTTGACTCCGATGAATGCTCCTTGAGCCTTCGGACTCCTTCGCAAGGCATTCCAATAGGGAAGCGCCCCTAGCACCAATAGAAATGCGGGCAGGAAGATCGCCGCCGTTGCGATTATGGCGCCCGTAATCCCGCCCGTCATTGCGCCCAAATAAGCGGCAAAGGTAAAAAGCGGTCCGGGAACGGCTTGCGCCGCTCCGTAGCCTGCAAGAAAATCCGCGTTGCCGATCCATCCGGCCGATACCGTTTCCCTTTCAAGCAGCGGAAGAACGACATGTCCCCCGCCAAAAACAAGCGACCCTGACCGATAGAAGCTATCGAATAAGGACAAGCCGTCAACGGCTATCCATTGTCTGAGCAGCGGCAACAGAATCAGCAAGCCGAAGAATACGGACAGGCATACGATTGCAAAGCTGCGGCCGACCGGAACCGTGATGTTCGCCGCTTCTCGATCCTCTGTTTGCTTGAAGAACAAGACCCCTATCAAGCCTGCGGCAAGGATCAGCAGAAGCTGGTTAAACACGGAAGGCCATATAAGAGCGGCGGATGCAGCAAGAATAGCGATCGTCGCTCTATGACGGTCGGGAGCCAGCTTGCGCCCCATGCCAAGAACGGCTTGAGCGACAATGGCCACAGCCACGAGCTTCAGGCCATGAATCCACCCGGCGCCGCCCATATTCGATCCCTGTATAAGCAAAGCGAAAAGCGCCAGCGCTATGACCGACGGCAGCGTAAAACCAAGCCAAGCCGCCAGTCCGCCCAGCACCCCGGCGCGGATCACGCCGATTCCAATGCCGACCTGACTGCTTGCAGGCCCGGGCAGAAGCTGGCAAAGCGCGACAAGCTCGGCGTAGCTTCGTTCATCCATCCATTTGCGGCGACGTATGTATTCATCATGAAAATAACCAAGATGAGCAATGGGGCCTCCGAATGAGGTTAGACCAAGCTTCGTAGATACCGTTAACACTTCAAGCAAAGCTTTGGTCTTGCTTTTGGGTTTATTTTGCAGCGCGGTTTTATGATTATCCATGCTTCTCTATTCCCCTCTTCAAGGATGATATAGATTGTAGCATGCGTTTGTTAACGCAGTTCAAAATTGTGGCAGTCATGAAAATCAGTTACCATATGTACTAAACAAACGTACAAATAACGGCCATCGCTATGCTCAGAAGGAGATTCAATGAACAATCCAATTCATATTCTCGTTGCAGAGGACGACAGCGACATCAGCCAGCTGCTGTGCAATATTATTAAGAAAAGCGGTTATATCCCTCAACCCGCCTTTTCAGGAACGGAGGCTCTCCTCTATCTGGAACAGAGGCCATGGAGCATGCTGCTGCTTGATCTGATGCTGCCGGGAATGACGGGCGAGGAATTGCTCCGGCGGATCGCCGGGCGGGACGATATGCCGATTATTATTATTTCAGCCAAGGGCGAGCCGATGACCAAGGTGGCCGCCTTGCGCGGAGGGGCGGACGATTTCATCACGAAGCCATTCGACATCGAGGAGGTATCGGCGCGGATCGATTCTCATCTGCGCATCTATGCCAGGATCGCGCAACCGGCTATGCCCAAAGTACTGCGGCATAAGGAGCTAGTACTGGATCAAGAGGCCATGTCGGTTACTGCGGATGGGAAGGCGCTGGCGCTTACGGCACGCGAATATGAGATTTTGGCGCTGCTCATGTCGGCCCCGAAAAGGGTATTCACGAAATCCAATCTGTACGAGAGCGTGTGGAACGAGCCCTTCTACGGCGACGATAATACGGTCAACGTTCATATGAGCAATTTGCGCGGCAAGCTGGCTAAGGCCGTCCCCGATAGCGAGTATATCGAGACGGTATGGGGCATGGGCTATCGATTGAAGCCTTAAGACATTCTTAATGATTGGCTTTAGCTCTTCTTATATTTTCGTTTCTATACTTGGTCTATTATCATGAAGGAGGCCAAGACGACAATGCACGAATACGTGTTGCAAACGAATTTGCTATCCAAGAAGTTTAAGGGCCAAACCGCGCTGGACAAAGTCAATTTGTCCATTCGTAAAGGCTCCATTTACGGCTTCATAGGACAAAATGGAGCTGGAAAATCAACGCTGATCCGTATTGTGACTGGACTTGCTTTTCCAACCGAGGGAACGATTGAACTGTTCGGCGCCAGTGAAGATCAGGCGTTGATCCAAGCTCGCAAGCGAATCGGCTCCATGATCGAAAGCCCTGCCCTGTTCCCCCATATGACCGCCAGCGAAAATCTGGAAGCGAATCGGATTCTTCGCGGCATCCCAGGCAAAGATTCCGTGCCCAGAATGTTGGAGCAGGTCGGCCTTCAGAACGCCGGGAGGAAAAAAGCGAAAAACTTCTCGCTTGGCATGAAGCAGCGGCTAGGCCTTGCGATTGCCCTGCTGGGCGATCCGGAATTCCTGATTTTGGACGAGCCCACCAATGGATTGGATCCAATGGGCGTCGTCGAAATGCGCCAGCTGCTCAAGCGGTTAAACCAAGAGCTTGGCATTACGATACTCATCTCTAGTCATATTCTGAGCGAGCTGCATTTAATGGCAAGCCATTACGGCATTATTCATCGCGGACAGTTGCTGGAACAGCTCACTGCCAAACAATTAGACGAGCAATGCCAACACTATGTATTGATCGAAGTAGACAATCCGGACAAAGCCGCAGCCGTTATTCAGAACGAGCTGGGTACGACCGATTTCGAAGTGATGCAGGACGGCGCTATCAAGCTGTATGGCCGCTTGGAGAGACCGGGCAAAGTCTCGTCTGCCCTATTCTCTGCCGGGCTGGAGATCGAGAAGTTCATGCCTATGGGTGAAGATCTGGAGAGCTATTTCACAAAGCGGATCGGAGGCCACGCGCATGTATAATTTGCTCAGAGTCGAGCTGTTCAAGCTGCGTAAGAACCGGTCGTTTTGGACGCTGCTGTTCATACTTTCCGCTCTTTCCCTGACGTACCCTCTTCTTTATTATTTTGATTATCAAGCTAGCGGTAAACCTCAGATGACCGGAGCGGAATTTCTGGTTGCCTTTATCTCAGGCAATGCGTATGTGATCAAGCTCGGCGTAGCAGTGCTGGCTGGCTTCTTCATCTCCAATGAATACTCCACGGGCGTCATGAAGACAATCGCTTCGTCGGGCAATACCAGGGGACGACTGTTCGCTGCAAAGCTCATCGTATTTGCGTTCGGCTCGATGGCGATCTCTCTCGTCTTTCCGATCGTCAGCACCATTGAAGTTACATTGCTTTCGGGCTTTGGCCATCTGCCGGAGGGAAGCAGCTCGCTGTTCATACCGCGAGCCCTCGGATTCACGCTATTGTACGCGGCGGGCTACGCGGCAATCGGGGCTTTATTTACTATGATCCTTATCGACAGCGGCAAAACCATCGGCTTCTCGATGATTTTCTTCCTCATGATCGATACAATATTGGCAGGCATAGGTTCGAAGCTCGCATTCGTTGAGACCTTATACGACTATTCCATCTTCAAGCTAATAGGCGATATCGGAAGGCCGCAATTGGACGTCGGAGATATGCCAGCGCTCCTGCTCGCACCGTTGTTGACGTTTGCGGTATCCGGACTGCTCGGTATTGTTGTGTATCGTAAAAAGGAAATTAAATAATCAAGCAAAGGGGGCAGGAGCGCCTTGCTTATTCTGATCATCCTATCGGTTGCGGCTGTGGCTTTCCTGCTTGTCCGTCTGATGATGCTAAGAAGCGAGCTAGGTCGGATGACGGAGCAATTGCGCCGCTACAACAACCGGGAAAGCGGAAAAAAGCTCGACGTGGCTCTGTTCGACCAGCGGCTTGAAGCGCTGGCCGGACAGATCAATCGTCAATCCGAGCTTATCGTAGAAGCCGAAGCTCATCAAAAACGCACTGAAAATGAACTTCGGCAAGCTGTTGCGAATATTTCCCATGACATCCGTACACCGTTAACCTCTATCTTCGGTTATATTCAACTGTTGGAGGCGGAGTCTATAACGCCCGAGGAGAAGCATGAATACGTCTCCGTCGTTAAAAAAAGAACGCAGCGACTGCAAGCTTTGCTGAACGATTTCTTTGAATTGTCCGTAATTGAATCTTTGGATTACTCTCTTCAAACCGAGAAGCTGGAGATAACCGCCCTGCTCTCCGATATTTTGTTTGGATTTTATGATTCGTTTAACGAGCGCGACATCGTGCCGGATATCCGATTGCCGCAGGATAAGGTGTTCGTATACGCGGATGAATCAGCTGTGCGGAGAGTCGTGGAGAACTTGCTTGTCAATGCGATCAAGCATGCAAGCAAACAAGTGGAATTTCGTCTTGAACGGCAGCAGGATACGGCCAGCCTGACGATGATTAACGATGCGCAAGAACTAGCTGGAACGGACGTTACCCTGTTGTTCGACCGTTTCTACACCGCAGACCGCACCCGATCCGCTCAAGGATCGGGGCTTGGTCTTTCCATCTCCAAAAGCCTGATGCACAAAATGGGGGGTACGATGACAGCCGAACTGCACGGGGAGAAGCTCACGATGACTTGCCGTTGGAAGCTGTCGGGCGTGGCGCCGGATTAGCGGCTTGACGAAGCTGAGACGGATTTACGATTCCGCAGCAGCCACTCCGCGAAGATCAAGTTCGGTACCCAGCAAAGCCAGGCATTGATCCGGTAGCATGCTTCAAAATTATCCGGTCCGAAAATCTCGGTGGACGCCGGAACGTAAACTCTTAAGGTCACCGCGGCGAAGGTCAAGGCATAGTTGCGAATCATCCATTCCCGATGCGCGTGCACGTCTCTCTGGACGACAATCGTCCGAACCCCTTGAATCAAGGTGTACAGCCATGCCAACGAAAGCAGAAAAAAACCCGCCCAGGACACCCATCCGCCCGTAGCATAGAACGACAGATACCCTCCGGCGATCCCGGACAAGCCGACGCACACGGTATAAAGGAGCCCGCCCCCTTGATGAAGCGCAGGCGATTTTTTGCGCAGCTTGCCGACGAATTGCGTCCACCCGATACAGATCGCCACGACGGCCGTCCCGATGTGCAGATAGAGCACTTCGTACCAAATGTCCTCCAGCTTCATTCGACTTATCTTGTCTTGCACAAAATCGCTGCTGTCCGCTCCTAGCGCATAGTACTGGAATGCCAGAAAAATTCCGATGCCCAATGCCAGAAACGCGATCACCGTTATGCTTTTGCGGCTGCCGTTTGCCTTTTGCAAGGCGATTCCCCCTCGGAGGCTCGAATGCATGAATATCCATGCTCGATTTCAGCTTACCGCAGATCACAAGTAAGGAAATCCGACCGAGGCTCGGCAGGCGGCACAGACCGAGGTCGGTACTCGTACCCCGACCGCCGTCTGGCGACCGCCCGCTTGGATGCCCACTACAACCTATTCCTCTTGCGAAAGTATTAATTAGCCTGAACTGTCGAAAGCGTGACAAGAACCGGGTTGGCGAAATCGGAGGCTTCTTTGCCCTTCGGATTGTGCAGACGGAACAGAAAACGGTCTCCCGACTCCGCTTTCCAGACGATGTAGTCGCTGATTCCGTCCCCGCTTTCCGCTTGAAGATAGAGCTCTGCAGAACCGAGCGGATGCTCGACAAGCTCCCCGCTGTAATCGGAAACCTTGCCGGCTTTCGCGAGCTCTTCCTCTCCTGCAGCTCTCAGCTTCGACAGGTCTTCATCCGTTGGCAGAAGCTTGATCTCTACATCGTAATCGCTGTTCTTTTCCAGCGACAGTCGTCCTTGGTCGGCATCAAAAACAAACCCATCAAAGAGATACAAGGAAAATCCGTCCCCTTGATGCAGCGTTGCGGCTTGCGGTCCTGTGATCAGATCGAAGCTTTCGGTCTGCGGGCGTGCTGTACCGGGCGGCTTCTCCGAAGGAGCCGGGGTATTGGCGCTAGGTGCCGGAGAAGAGGCGCTCGCGTTCTGCGAGGGTGAGGCGGTGCTTCTTGGCGAACCGGCCGGTTCGTTAACGCTGGAGCAAGCAACAAGCGCGAAAGCCATAGCCAGCACCGGCAGTTTTTTCAGGGTTGAGCCTAAGTTCATCATACTGTCTCTCCTTAATTAGCGTATTGAATATTTCAAATGAACAATGCTGCTGCTGGCTTTGTACCCTTTCCATTCGGTATAGGCCAGCGCGTTGCCGGAAGGGCTCCAGACGGTTGTTGCATGGTTTAGATCAACGGCGATCTGTGTGGAATCGCCAGATAACATATCATAGACATACAAACCATTGGCCGATGCGCCTGCCGTGTCAGCACTCAGTCTGTACGCGATCATCCGCTGATCTGGAGACCAGGACACCCCGCCAAGCTCCGTGCCTTCAACAATGGTTTTTGCGGTCCCTTTAATCGTATCATAGACGATCATAGTTGCTTTGGAGCCCCGATATTGAAGCGCCAGCAGTAGATTTTCATCCGGCGAGGGGATGAGGTCATATACCTGGTCGAGCTTCAAGCTCGTCTTCTCTTTGGTCGTCAGATCCATCTGCTTTAAGGTTCCATCGTACTGAGTATTGTAATAGACCTTATCCTTGACTTTCCTAGCGATAAATAAGCCTTCCTCTTCCAGGCCGGGGATGAGGCCGATATCTCCCGATGTCTGCGCTTCGTATATGCCGCTGCTGTACGAAGCTCCAACAATCGTTCCATTGGCTGTCCATCGGGCGCTGACGGCTCCGCCGATCGGTTGGCCGATCAGGCCGAAGGATTTCAGCGTATCGAGATTCAGCACATAATAGACGGGATCGCCCAGATCAAATTCATGATAGAGCAAATGCTTCTTGTCCGGCGACAGCACCGCTCCTCCTAACAAGGTGTTCGGCTTCTCCTTCAGCAGCTTGTATTGCTTGGAGGTCAAGCTGTATGCATACAAGCTTTTGGGATAAAGCTCCGACAATTCTGCCAGCTTCATTCTGTCCAAGGCCTCGTTTTCCTTAGATACAATAATCGTTTTCTCGTCCAGCCAATCCGTAATTTCCACATCGCCTACCCGATCAATCGATTCCACGGCGACTTCCGGGCCGCCGGCCTTCGGGGCAGCGCGTTCAACGACTGTGATCGTCGACCCGGATTCCTTGATGACGACCCGACCTCCGTCAGAATTTGAACTGCATGCTGTCACGGATAGCAGCAATGCGGGAACCGCCGCCATCATCAGCAGGGTTTGTTTTCTCAAGGGGGGTCACCTCCTTCCGACTTCCCTCACTATATCAGGAACTTATTCCTAAAATACAAACGGTTATTTCCAAAATGTAAACAAAAGCAACAGAGCTGTTACTTCTGGCCATTTGCAGAAGGCGCATAGGCTGGCAGCGATACTCGGAACAAGGTGATCTCCGCGTCCGAGCTAACAAGCGTAATGGAGCCGCCAAGCACCTTCGCGTATTTCTGGGCAAGGGACAAGCCTAATCCGGCTCCCCCGTTCTGCCGGGCTCTATTCTTATCCACGGTGTAGAAGGCGTCAAATATTTTGTGTCCGACCTCCTCAGGAATGCCGATACCCGTATTGGCAATTTCGATGAATACCTGTCCGCCCTGCACCCGGTTGCTGACCTGAATATGCCCGCGGGGGCGGTTATACTTGATGGCATTGTCCAGCAGATTCACCAGAACAAGAGTCATGCTGTCCTGGTCTGCTTCCACGCAGGCTTCCGTCAGATCTGTTCTCAATTCAATTCCGAATTTGTCTATTTTCCCTTTCAGGCTGTTAAGCACGATCCGAATAAGAAAAGGAACATCCACTCTTTCCTTGACGAACTCAAAATCGTATTTGTCCAGAGCGGAGAGCTGCAGCACCTTTTCCACCATTTCATATAGGCGTTTCGTCTCGCTGTCGATATTCCGTTTTGAGGTTTCCAGCAATTTTTCATCGTCCGGATACATATCCAGCAAATCAATATAGGCTTGAATGGAAGTTAATGGCGTTTTAAATTCGTGAGTGACGCTGCCAATAAACTCCTTTTGCTGTTTGTCCAACAGCGACAGCTTCTGAACCGCCAAAGCCAGCTTTTCCCGTTCCTCGTCCTTATCCCGTATCGTTCTCATGATCTGCTCGCTCATGGCCCCGATGCCTGCGCTCAGCTCGCCAATCTCATCCCTTCGCAATAAGGGGGTTGTCTTGTAGTCTCCCTGCCGGATCTGGTCTACTGTCTTGTTCAGCCTGATGATGCCGAGCGCGAACGAATTAAAATACACGTATGCCAGCGCAAAGCTCAACATAAACACTCCTGCTCCGATGTAGACAAACCATTGCTTGATCTGATCGTAGAAGGCTTGGTTGGCAGATAAAGAGTAATGGAACTGGATGACGCCGACCTGATCGTTGCCCGCTCTTAGCGGAGTCATGTAATACAGCGAGCTTTTCTCCGTCAGATAGGCGTCTTTGTTTTGCTGAGCATAGGCAAGCGCTCTTTGCAAGCCCTTCGGCGCCGCATAAGTGCTGCCTTTGTTCAGGACAGCCCCCTCCTGGTCGTACAAGACCACCGTTTGTCCCGTTATGAGCTCCAATTGCGCGGCGAACTCCCTGCCTTTGGCGGCAAGGAACGTTTCCGGCGATTTATTCGATTCGGCCATAAGCGTTTGGATAAAGTAGATATTCGCCGTCGCTGATTGCTGTGAGAAATATTGCTCAAGCTGCGTCTGCTGATTTTGCTTGATGCCTTGAAGCACCAGCAAGCTGATAATAAATACCGTCAGAAGCAGAAGAACGCCGAGGAAAATGCTGAATTTAACTTTTATGCTGATTCGCACTGTACCCTCCCAACACTTTATAGCCAATCCCGTGAACGGTCTGTATGATGTCGCTATAGGCTTCGCCCAATTTCTTTCGCACGCGCTGCACGTGAATATCTACGGTACGGGTCCCGCCAATATACTCCATTTCCCATACGAGATCGAGAAGCTGCTCTCGGGTGTACACCCTGTCGGGGTTGGATAGCAGCAAGGCCAGCAGATCGTACTCCTTCGGCGTCAAGTCCAGCTTCTGCTCCTTTGCGTGAGCCGTTCTTTTGCCGACATTCAGCACGATGTCGTCAAATACAATCTCCGTAACCTCCTGCACCTCAGCCGCGGCCTGCATTCTTCGCAGCAATGATTTTAAGCGCGCAAGCAGCTCACGCATATCGAAGGGCTTCGTCATATAGTCGTCGGCTCCGAGCTCCAGCCCCAGTATTTTATTGACAATATCCTCTTTCGCCGTCAACATGATTACCCCTATGCGTCCTTTATCTTGCAGCTTTTTTAGAATGTCGTAGCCATCCTTCCCGGGAAGCATGACATCCAGGATAAGGGCATCCGGGCGAAACTCCCCCAATCTTGTTAGGGCAGCGTCTCCATGATCGACAATTTCTACGGTATAGCCTTCTCTGCTCAGAGCATAGGCAATCGCCTCCGCGATTTTTCTCTCATCCTCGACAACCATAACCTTTCCGCTCATTCGTTAGCCCCCATTCTTCCATAGATATCCTGGGCTCATTCGTCCCCTGCTATCCAAGCGGATAATGCGTCTTGCATCTCGCTCGTGATCGATATGGTTTTGCTTTCATTTTCTTTCATGCCTTCGGGGTCGCTTTTGTTCAACCGGATCAAGGTGGCATTTCTATTCTGGTGCGTCCACTTCTCAAAAGGATAACGGATGATTCCCGGCGTGTTATAACCGACGCCCAGCTCCAAGAGCACCGTCTTCTTCTCTTCCGCCGCGCTTAGAAAACGCTGATAAGCCTCATTGGCTTGATGCCAGCCCTCGTTCTGGATGAAGTAGGCGTTGATTCTCAAGTGAGGGTCCATCGTACCGCCGCACACCGGGCACATAGGAACAAGCGAGGCAGGAATTGTACAATTGATCGTCTGCTCCAGCATTTCTTTAACAGCCGTCTCATTATTATACAATCTGTCGTGACAGGCCACCGCGCACTGCAGATAGCCGTAGTTCCCCTGAACCTCGAAGATTCTGTCAGCCGGAAAGCCCGCCTTCTCGAACTGACTGTCTACATTCGTGGTGATGACAAAGTAATTCTTGTGCCGGACTAATTGAAACAGGTCCCGATACAGCCGGGTGACCGTCGCTTCATAACGGTTAAGGCTTATGTGCTTGGCCCAATAGCCCCATCTCTCCTCCTGCGTTCGAAACGGGTAAAAGCCCGAGGAATACATATCGGTTAGCCCGTATCTGCGGATGAACGGAGCAAAGCTCGCGGTAAATCTCTCTCCCCCATACGCTAGACCCGCCGCAGCGGACAAGCCAGCTCCTCCGCCCAACACGATGCACTCCGCCTCTTGCAGCGCCGACATTGCTCGATGGAGCGCCTGTTGTTCATTATTCTTCATATCATTAGCCTCACTTCTGCTTCATCGTTCTCCCGATTCAGGATATCCGCGACAACCTGCTCCACCGTCGTTTGAGCAAGCGTATTCTCCATTTGCAATTGAGCGCTTCTCAACGGCTCGTCGAGCGCCCGCTGAACGTTTCGTCCCACCGGACACTTCAGGCTCGTGCCCTGATGAACCGTGAACAAGCCCCGGGCTTCCGGCAGCTCAACCGCATGATAAGCCTCCAGCAACGTAATCTCCGAAATAGGTCGCATCAGCCTGATCCCAACGACGCCGGGTCT
Source organism: Cohnella boryungensis (assembly GCF_042651945.1). NCBI lineage: Bacteria > Bacillati > Bacillota > Bacilli > Caryophanales > Paenibacillaceae > Cohnella > Cohnella boryungensis. The sequence goes on from NZ_JBHSED010000065.1 coordinate 384,449, forward strand.
GGATTCAATCAATTTGGCTTTGCCGAGCATGCTCATCAATTTGCGAATGACTGCGGCATTCGTATTAACGCTCGAAGCGATGAATTCCGATGTCACTTTGCCTTCATAGATATGGATGAAGGTCAATATGTGGACCGCTACGGTAAAACGGCTGCTAATTATGGCGGTGACCCCCTTCCGATCCTTCTCATTGCTTCAGCACCGATTCGTAGATACGCCGATCTTCATCGCTGAACGCATTATATATAATCCGGTCGAAGCGTCCGGGATTTTGCTTCAGCCAATTCGTCACTTCTCTTACGGCAAGCTCCGCCGCTTCGGCTTTGGGATAGCCGAATACCCCCGTTGATATCGCGCAAAAGGCAATCGAACGTATAGAGTCAATCTGTGCCGCCAGCGACAGGCAGGAAGTATAGCAATTCGCCAGCAGCATGCGGTGCCGCTCCGTGACCGGGCTTCCGGCCGGAACAATCGGCCCCACTGTATGCAGAACATAAGCGGAGGGCAGATGATAGGCCCTGGTGATTTTGGCATGTCCCGTCGGCTCGGAATGTCCTTGCAGCTTCATGATCCGATTGCAGTCCTCGCGAAGGCGCGGACCCGCAGCCGAATGAATAGCGTTGTCGATGCATGCGTGAAAGGGCTGGAAGCAGCCTAACAGCGCGTTGTTGGCGGCATTCACGATGGCATCGGCCGCAAGCTCGGTGATGTCTCCCTGCCACAGAACAAGCTCCGCAGGAATGCGTCTGTTGCCAAACCGCTTCGACGCGGGGACCAGGTCGGAAGCGTTGGCAATGGCTTTCGATTGTCGTTCGAACTGCAACAGCCGATCCACATGCCCATGCAGCTTCTCGGATACCGCTTCCGGCGGCATCACCGTCAGAGCGGCTTTAAGATAAGCTCTTTTTCGCTCGCGGGAAAGTAATCGAGTCTGTCCCGAAGCGTTCTCCGTATGCTCTTGCAGCAGCTCGACGGCCGCTTCCAGAGACGCCAGGTAGACCTCCTCGGTGAGTTGCGGCTCCACCGAAGCGTATAGCGGTTCGTCCAAATCGATCTCCGATCTGTATACTGACAATCTAAGGGTAGATAAGCGGTCCTGGTCCATAGACTGAGCCCCTTTCCAGCTTGGCTGCAATTTAAATGTAACCAACACTGTTACTAATTGAATCAAGTAAAACCGGCTTCGCCATCCTTTAGTAAGGCGGCAGACGTTTTGTATCGCGCTATCAGATGAGTATAAAGGTGGTCTGCATCTTATACTTTCTGATAGTTCAAAAAAAGAAGTCGTTCGCCTGTAATTGTAGCAGTTACATTATCGCAGGGCAATTGCCGGGTGCTTATCCTCCTCGAGTGCTTGCAAATTGACTCTCGACACGTTCGAGTATATGCTATTTTTCAAGGCGCAGATTGGAACGGATTAAACCTGATCTTATAAAAAACAACATTAAAAAAGTCAGGAGATTGGCATGAGCGAACCCACGATCGTTGAACTGCATACCCCTCCGCTCCCCTATTTACGGGAATCCGGCCGCTCGGACTTTCTGATCGGCGATCGTCATCCGAATCGAAGAAACCTCGGTCTCTTCGATCTGTTGATTGTGGTCGACGGAAGGCTGCACATCGGGGAGAACGGGAGCGCATGGTCGCTTGGCGCAGGCGATGCCCTGTTGCTGCTGCCGGACGGGGAGCACTACTCGGTCAAGCCCTGCGAGCAGGATACGGTATTTTACTGGCTTCATTTTGAGCATTCCGCTTGGCGACAGGGCGTATGGGATGAATTTGCGGGCGGAACCGCCCACAAATCCCCCTTCGCTTATCCTTACTCGATTCGTATCCCCAAGCACGTCTCGCTGCCCAGCCCTCAGCATGCTTTTGATCTGATGCGGCAGCTTCAGGAGCTGCCTGTCGGCGATTCCTTCTGGGAGGAGCAAAGCCTGCTGGCCCGGCTGTTGGCTTTGCTGGAAAGCGGCGGGACGACCGAAAGCCGCTCTCCGGCAACCCGACTGGCCGAGAAAACCGCCGCCTATCTTCAGCAAAATTACCGGGAAGAATTGACGAACGAGAGGCTGGCCGAGGCTCTCCACTTTCACCCCAATTACATTGTGCGCTGTATGAAGCTGAAATACGGCGTTACGCCGGTCCACTACTTGCTTCAGTTTCGAATAGAGCGGGCAAAACGGCTGCTCGTGTCCACCGAGTGGTCGATCGAGCGAATCGCCGAGGAGGTCGGCTTCCGCTACGCGCCTTATTTCTCCGCCTGCTTCAAACGCCTCGCCGGAATGCCTCCGCTTCGCTTTCGCAAGCAGTATTTGAATTAACCACTCGTCCGCACTCCAATCACACGAACGCATTGACGAATAAAAAGCGCAAGCTCCTAGAGACCATGGCCTCGGAGCTTGCGCATTGGCGCAATTCGGCTTATAACGGATTCGTGATGTACCCCCATTTTCCGCCGGAACGAACGGCGGCCATCCCTTCGCTGAACCCTCCGTAGGTGTCCTCGAACTGCGCCGGGATAATCTCGTTGCCTTTCTTATCGAGGAAGCCATGCTTGCCGTTCTTTGTAAATAGAGCCGCACCTTCCTTGAAGTTGCCCAAGGATGAATAGATCGGCGCGATGATCTCCTTGCCCGATCGGTCGATCATTCCGTATTTTTTATTTCTTTTCATGACGGCAATGCCATCCCGAAAATCTCCGATTTCGTCATAGATGGCGGGCGCAACTTCTTTCCCGGAATGGTCGAGAACGCCCATCTTCTTGCTTGCATTAACAACCCTTACGACGCCTTCGCGCGATTGGCCGAGGCTCGGATCGTTGCGGAAAGCTGCCAGGCGGCTATACGCATGCATCGTTATTTTGGCCTTCGGCTTGTCGGTATTGAACAGACCCAGCTTTCCGCTCGTGTCATAGAGGACGAATACGGGATCGCCGTTATACTCCGACAAATCCGTAATCCCTTTGTATTGAATTGGCACGACGATATTGCCCGCCCGGTCGATAATGCCCTTGCGATTATTGCTGACAACCCAGCCGTAGCCGTTCGTAAATCTCCACAAATAATCGTATTGTGCGGCGATCTTGACTTTGCCGGTTCGGATGTCGGCCGCTCCCCACTCCACGTTGTGATATTTGCCGTTTGCATCGACGATTTGGCTTTTGAACGCATCGCCGGCGACTCTCGGAGACACTTTGGAGCTTGCCTGAGCGAAAGTAAACAGGCTTTCGTCGTAATCGCCAATATTATTGTACTTTAGTGGAATCGCAACTTTGCCGCGTTTATCGATCATTCCGACCTTGCCGTTCTTTCCGACAACGGCATAGCCAAGCTTGAAATCGCGCGCGGATTCATATTGAATCGGAATGACCAGCTTTCCTGCGCGATCGATGTAGCCGTGCTTGGCCTTGACGGTCACCCGAGCCAAGCCGTCGTTGAAATCTCCGATATGATCGTATTTGAGAGGTACGATTTCCTTCCCGTCGGCTTGTCTTAAACCATACTTTCCGTCGCGGGAAAGTCTGACAATGCCGTCCTCCAGCAAATCCAGGTGGAAATAGAGAGGCTCTATCGTTTCTTGTCCAGCCTTATCGATCAACCCGATTCGGTTAAGCCCCTTGGCATCAATCTCGCCAACTAACGCATACCCATCCTTGAAATCTTCGATCCAGTCGTAGCGAGGCTGCAGGACGAAACTTCCGGACTTGTCGATGACCCCCCATTGTTTCCCCGCTTGAACAGCCGCCAAGCCTTCATGAAACGGTCTAGCTTCGTCAAAGCGGGCTTCGATGGCCAGCGGATACGCCGAATTCGCAAAGGCCTGCATAGGAATTGCTGCAACAAGGCCTACTCCAAGCATTAATGTCATTAACTTTCTCATCTCGCAGGTCTCCTTCACTTCTAAGGTGCAACCTTTATTGTAAGGAAGGACGGAAGAGTTTTCCATGCATAATTTGGAGATGAGTCACGGAGAGCCCACTCGCGTTTATAAATCTTCTTACGCATTAAAAACGGGATCAAGATGATCCCGCTTCTGCACATTTCAAGATAAACTGGCCGAACAAACTGTTCGCCCAGGCGAACCATTCTCGGGTGAATTGGCCCGGATCGTCCGGATTAAAGCTTTCATGCATGAAATGCGTTCCGGCTGTAGTCGCCGAGATTTGTCGGATCAGCTCATCCTGCTCCTTCCGATCAGTGGAGGTCAGTCCTTGAATAATAAGCCCAATGTGCCATATATATCCGGCGGGGGTGTGAGGACTTCCGATCCCCTTGGCAAATTTGCCTTCGTAATAATAGGGATTGTCCTTACTGAGTACAAACGCCCTTGTTCTTCGATACCTGGCATCATCCGCCGGCAAATAGCCCAAGTACGGGATCGACAGCAGACTCGGCACGTTAGCGTCATCCATCAGATTGTAGTTTCCGAAGCCGTCGGTCTCATAAGCGTAGATCAGACCGTGCCGGGGATGATCATATACGCCGTACGTCTCAATGCCGAAGGTAATTTCCTTGCTGAGCTTCTCCGCTTTGGCAGCCAACGCCGCATCGTTGTAGAAACGGCTCGCAAACAAGCCAATATATTCAAGTATAACAACCGCGAACATATTTGCCGGGATCAGATAGCCGAACTTGCAAGCGTCGTCGCTGGGGCGGAAGCCCGACCACACCATCCCCGTATAATTGGTGTGCGTGCCTCGGCCGTCGAAGGGCAGCGTATCGGAGGGCAGTATAATATCGTCGCGCTCGAACGAGTAAGAGGACTGCATGTCATGCCTCTGTTCGATGATCATCGTGTCGACGATTGCTTTCATCATCAGGTGAATGGCTTCGTTGAAGATGCTCTCGTCCTCGGTAGTACTCCAGTAATCATGAAGAAGTTGAACCGGATAACACAAAGAATCAAGCTCGAATTTTCTTTCCCATATTATCGGCAACATGGTAGTTCTGTCCTGTTGATGGCCATTTCCGTTGGCTTCTTTGTTGAATGCGTTGGCATAGGGATCCAGCACGATCATGCTAGCCTGCCGCCATACGAGCCCTTTGATCATCGCAGCCAATTGGTCATCTTCCGATGCAAGCTTCACATAGGGCCTTACTTGCGCAGACGAATCCCGCAGCCACATCGCTGGAATATCTCCCGTAATCACGAATGTCGTTCCGTCAGGCAGACGTTCGACCGTTGTGTCAAGCGTATTCAGATAGCATTGCTGAAACAGATTCGCAAGCTCGGGGTTAACTCTCTTCAATTGTTTCATTGCCGATTCTGACTTGTTATGAATGGAAGTATACATGTTGTCAGCTCTTTCCTGCTTGAAATTATCCTTTGACGGCTCCTGCGGCAATTCCTTTGACAATATGCTTCTGCATCAGAATGTAGAAAATGACGATCGGAATTGTCGAGACGACAAATCCCGTCATAATGAGATGCCATTGTTGGTTGTAGGTGCCAAAGAAATATTGCTGCGACAGCGGAATCGTCATTGGCTTGTGGTTGCCGTACACCAGGAATGCGACCAGAAATTCTCCCCATGACCAGAGTGCATTCAGAACGGCGACCGTTGCGGTGATCGGCTTCATGAGCGGGAGTACGACGCGGAAAAACAATTGCAGTCTGCTGCAGCCGTCAATCGCTGCGGCTTCTTCGATTTCAGTTGACATGGCATAAGCGTAGCTTCTGTACAGAAATATCGGCACCGGCATTCCAAGCGCGATATATATGAGAATAAGACCGATCGCATTTCCGGTAAGATGTAAGTCTCTGGCGATTACAATCAAAGCGACCATATAAACCTGAAACGGAACAAACAGCGTCGAGAGAAACACAAGCATAATAGCGCCTGAAAACTTGCTCTTCCATCTTGCAAGCGAATAACCTGCCAGCGATGACACCAGTATGGTAAGCGTAGTCGTTACCGCGACGATAAACACGCTGAATAGCAGCGACGGGAAGAAGTCGTTATTCGTCAGTATGGTTGCGTAGTTGCCGAAGTCGATGCTTTTCGGCAAGGAGATCGCCGATACCATAAGCTCCGGCTTTGTTTTGAAGGAGTTTAATATCACGATATAGATCGGCGCAAAGAATAACAGGGCCAGAATCCAGATGATTGCCGTCAGGAGAAGCTTCCGCCATGAACGCTTGGATAAGTTGGCTGCGGTATGCATCTAGAGCTTCGCCTCCCTTGACTTCATAATTCTGACCAGCACCAGCGTAATCGTCGCGATAAGAATAAAGAAGATGGTCGATTGCGCCGTCGCATAGCCTGTCCGGTTCGCATTAAACGCCGTATTGTAGATTTTGAGTACCATCGTCATGGAAGCGCCGGCGGGACCGCCCGACGTCATCGTAAAAGGCAGCTCGAACACTTTGATATGCGCTGCCACCGACAGCATAAGACAAGTTACGATGGAAGGCGCAATCAGCGGCAGCTTAATGCGGAACAGAATGTCTCTGCCCCGGGCTCCGTCGATTTTGGCAGCCTCCATCAAATCGTCGGATATGCCTTGCAGCGCCGCCAAATAAATGATCATATAATAGCCCGCCGCATTCCAGATCGCCGTAATCGCCAGCGCGTAGACAACAATGTCCGGATTTCCGAGAATCGACCGCTGCATCTGCTGCGGCACCTGCAGGAAGCTGAGCAAGTCCGGTATCGCATCCCCGTAGACGAAAGACCACACATAACCGACAACAAGCAGGCTCATAATGTTCGGGATAAAAAATATCGAACGCAGGAAGTTTCTCCCCCGCAGCTTCGTATCCAGGATCAGGGCCAGCATCAGAGACAATAGATTGCCAACAATGACGGCAAAAGCCGTGAACAGAAGCGTTGCGCTGATCGTATCGATGAAGCTCTCGTCCTTCAAAGCTTCGATGTAATTATCCAGGCCGATAAAGTTGTACGTGACTCTCATGCCGTAGGCGTCCGTCAACGAAAGCGTCAAGCTCTGTACGACGGGGATAATGAAAAAGACCGTAAACAGCAGCAAAGCAGGAGACAGGATTAGAAAGTAGAATAAGCCGTTTCGATTTATTTTCATAGGAAACATCCTCTTTCGACATGCATTTTGGCCTACTGTACATTCGACCGAAGGTTAAGACACCTTGATTGAAAGCATGGATATTCCATCAACAGAAGACTGTTACGGAATATCCATGCGGTGTCGTCAAGCGGTCATCATAAGAGGCTATAGATGTTATTTGCCTGCCGTGTTTTCAATGTCCTTCGCTTTGTCCCAGAACGCGTCAAGGTCGGCGGAAAGCTTCTCCCAATCGGTCTGATCCAGCATATATTTCGAGAAATCCTCCCAGAGCTTGTCCGTAAAGACGGAGCGCAGCACCCGGTCACCGTATGGTGTGAACTTTCCGCTGGAAATATACGCATTGATATCTGCTGCGATCGGATCGTAGTCGACGTTGACCCCGTTTACCGTGGAGGAAACTTTGACCTTCTCGGACCAAATAGTTCCCGCTTCTTGAGAGGCCATATAGGCCAGGAACTTTTTGGCGGCTTCGATATTTTTGCTGTCCTTGGAGATGGAAAGCGACGTATCCGGGAACACAAGCAGCTTTGAATCGTCAGGATTTTCAGAAATCGGGAATGCCATCAAGCCGATATCCGCTGTAGGTCCGACTTCCCGAATTCCACTCAACGCCCAAGGGCCATTTCCATAAAAAGCCGCCTTGCCTTGCGCAATCATGGCATTCGCGTCGTCATAAGAAATGTTGTACGCATTGCCGACATCGCTGTAACCGTATACATAATCCTTGTGAAGGTCAAATGCAAGCTTCCAGTTCGGATCGGTTGCAATGCTGATCTTGCCCTCATCGCGCTCCTGAGACCAGTTCGGGTTTTGTCCGAATACCGTTTCGGAGAAAAGCGAGATGAGCGGCATATAAGCGACGGACAAGTCCTTGGCGCCTGTGGCGAACGCCGGAATACCTTTTGCTTTAAGCGCTTCAACAACCGTCTTCATTTCCGAAAGTGTCTTGGGCACTTCCAAGCCGTTGTCCGCCAATACCGTCTTGTTGTAGTAGAAACCAATGTATCCGTTATCAATCGGCATCGCATACACTTTGTTGTCGTAAATGGCATTAGCTGCGGCGACACTGTCGGAATTCAGGTTAGACAGGAAGCTTTCGCCAGACAGATCAAGCAGGGTGTCAGGCTCGACTTCCTTCATCCAAGTAATCAGGTCAGGCATTTCATTGGCTGCGGATCTCGCTCTCAAAGTCGTTTTAAGCTGATCCGCATTCATGGTTTGAATATCAACGGTGATATTCGAATTCTCTTTCTGGAAGTTGTCGATAATCTGTTTAAATGCGTCCTGACTGGATTGCTCCTGCTTGAGGGATAGAATCTGCAGCTCGATTGGTTCGCCTCCCTTCCCTGCGCTTGGCGTTGCTGCGCCAGGGCTTGCACCGCTATTGTCTGCGTTGTTCGAACCGCATGCGGCTAGAACAGAGGCAAGCAGAACAAGCGAGGTGAGCATTGCTCCAATTTTCTTCATGTGAAGTACCTCCCTTTATCTTGTTGTTCAATCTATGTGAAAGCGCAGAATGCTGCTGGCCAATACAGCATGTCGGCGCGACACAACGTTAGCGGCGGGAAGAATATAACGGACCGTAGGTTGAGCAAGCCCTGTAATCGGTGCCGACGTAATCTTCTTCAATCCCGAAGGCGAGCCAGGCGCTCGGACGGAAAATCTGCTCCTCCGGCACATTATGCATGGTTACCGGGATTCTTAGCATCGATGCCAGCGTAATCAGGTCGGCTCCAATATGACCATAGCTGAACGAGCCGTGGTTGGCCCCCCAACTGTTCATGACGGTGTACACATCCTTGAACGCGCCTTTGCCCGTAATGATCGGAGCAAACCAGGCGGTCGGCCAGGCGGGATCGGTTCTGTCGTCCAGCATGCGGTGAACCTGCTCCGGCAAATCCACGGTGTAGCCTTGGGCGATCTGGAGCACCGGCCCGAGCCCCTTGATCAGATTAAGCCTGGAAAGGGTAATCGGCATGCCGCCGCGAGACAAAACATGGCTGGAGAAGCCGCCGCCTCTGAAGTAGCCCTGATGCGCCGGATGCCATGTCGTTGCGTCGAGACAGCGGAGCATTTCCTCCTCTGTAATGTCCCAGAACGGCTTCAAGCTCGGCTTGCCGCCTATCATTTGTTCGCCGCTGCTGTCCAGCGCGACAGAGCCGGAGTTTTTCAGATGGATGACGCCTCCAGCAGCAGGACCTTCCAGCTTGACACCGGTTACACGATTGACAGACTCGGGGCTCCAGAAGGTTCGAATATCGACGAAGGATTGCGCCGTATTCGTAAGCAGCTTTCCGAACAGCATCGTTACGGCGTTCAGACTGTCGTTCTCCGTAGCGACTACGAAGGGCTGACGAATACCGTTCCAATCGAAGGAGGAATTCAGAATCGCCTCGGAAAAATCGCCGTTGGGCAAATAGTCGTTCCAATGCCGTTGACCCTGGAATCCCCCTGCGAGGGCATGATGGCCGAACGCTTCTTCCGTAAAGCCAAGTTCCGCAAGCTTAGGATTACCAACCATCAAATCGCGGATAATCAGTGTCATCTTGACGACGAAGCGCCAGATGTCATCCTTCTTCTCCCGGGACAACTGCATCTGAGGGGTATTGAAGTCAGTGCCTTCCTTGCCATGTTTTTGTAACCAAGCCTGAGCCTTTTTGTACTCCTCGTCGTCGTATATATTCAGATGAATCCGACGGCTGATCTCGCTCATATCTACATATTCGTTGTGCATGCCGAGATAGGATTGAAAAAAATCTTCATTCACAATCGAGCCTGCGATCCCCATGCTGACGGAGCCGATAGAGAGATACGATTTGCCTCGCATTTCCGCAACGGCTATTGCGCTTCTGGCAAATTGCAGCAGCTTGCGACCGACATCGTCCGGAATCGTATCGTCATCCTTGTCCTGCACCTCTTGACCGTAAATGCCGAATGCCGGAAGCCCCTTCTGATTGTGAGCTGCCAGTGCGGCAGCCAGGTAAACGGCGCCGGAGCGCTCCGATCCGTTAAAACCCCATATCGCCTTCGGCCTGAGCGGATCGAGGTCAATCGTTTCACTGCCATACGCCCAGCAAGGCGTAACGGAGATCGTTGCTCCGACATTCGCCCGGGCGAACTTCTCGTCCGCCGCCCTGGCCTCCTGCACGCCCCCGATGCAAGTATCCGCGATGAGACACTGCACCGGCGCGCCGTCCGAATACCGCAAATTATGTTGAATGAGCGATGCAACCGAATGCGCCATGCGCATCGTCTGCTCTTCCAGTTCCTCCCTTACTCCCCCGGTACGACCATCGATAACCGGTCGAATCCCGATTGCGATTCTGCTGAATGATTTTGTGTTCATGGGAGCCACACCCTTCGTAGGTTTAGACAGTGATGTTAAATCTGCAGCTTCAGTTTAGGTTTGTTGAACAGGTGATCGAACAACAGGAAGCATCCGCCTAACGCATAATCGCGTTCCTCCAGCTGGCCGCAGCTGATGACGATATCTTCAAATTGAAACTTGAGATGGTCGCTCGCCGCCTGCTTCACCGATCGAAAAAACTCGGAAGACTCGATGCTCGCCCCACCGCCGATAATGACGGTCGGAATTTCCAGCGTCTTGACCAGATTGGCGATCGCAACGCCCAGATAGAAGCCGGCTTCCTTCAATATTGCCGATGCAAGCTCGTCTCCTCCGGTTGCCCAACGGATCAAATGGGCCAGATTGATATCTTCATCGGACAACTCGGATAGTCCGTTCGACCTTCGTGCGGCTTTATACCGCTCAATCAAAGACAGCTCTCCTGCAAATACGTCCAGGCATCCTCTCTGACCGCAGAAGCAGCGAGGCCCATTGACATCCAGCGTAATATGGCCCGTAAAGCCTGCATTGCCGTTCTTCCCTTCATAGATCGTGTTCTTCAGGAAGATCGCACTGCCAATGCCAGAACGGAGTCCGATATAGATGAAAGCGTTGTTATCGTTCGGATTATAAAACCGCTTCTCTACTAACCCCATCAGATGAACGTCGTTCCGAATATAGACGGGCATCTTCAGCTTTTGCTCCAGGATCGACTTGATGTCAATGTCCTTCCAGCCGTTGATTCGCTCGATGAATTTCGAGTGCCCGCTGTTGGTGTCGATGATGCCGGAAATGCCCATTCCAAGCCCTTCGATCTTCTTCGTGTCGACGTTGGAGCTGTGGATAAAGTCGTATATCCGGTCAGGCAAATCAGCCAAAAGCTCCTCCGCGGTAATGTCTTGCGGATATTTAAGATGGTGAGAATGGAGAATCGTTCCCTTAAGATTGGCAATCGCCAACCGGACCTTGGGAAATTCGAAATCCGCGCCAACGGCATAATAAGCATCGGCGTTCGTCGAAAGCAACGCAGCCGTTCTGCCGCCGGTCGATTCCGCGTATCCATCTTTGGTTACGATCTCCTTCTCCGTAAGCTCCTTAACAGAATTAATGACGGTCGGACGACTGAGATTCGTCTTCTTGACGATATCCTCTATCGTGATCGGCTCATAGTTAGAGATGCACTGCAATACAAGATATCTGTTAGCCAGCTTTAATATTTTCGTATTATTTCCCGCCAAAATGCGCACCTTCTTCTTTATGGGTCTATACTCTATTTTTGTGCCAACTCTTGATGGATTACAAGCTCTATTTGGCAGGTGCTGTCTGAGGTTAGTATAACAACCCCTCAATCTTTTGTAAATATATTTTACTAATCTAATTTTAAAATGTGTTATTGAAAACTATTTGAATTATGTTATACAATTTGGTCAGCACTCATACGACAACAGAGAGGTGATCTTCTATATGACAATTAATGACATCTTAAATGAGCTTGGACAGAAATCCAGGCAACTGATCAAAGGCTGCGCAACACCGGCACATGACGGCACCGTCCTCTTTACGCCGGATGGCATTGCCAGCTATAACGCGCTTTGGGTTAGGGATTTCGGTTACATGGTCGAATATGCGGGAGCTTATTTGGAGGAAGATTCAATCGAGAAAGGGATTCGTTTCATCATGAACGCCCGACGCGAGGACGGATGGATGCCTGACCGCGTATATAGCGACGGCACCCCCGTATTTGCCGCAGGCGAAGCGGGGAGTCCCGTCGGCGAAGCGAACTTGGACAATACGCCGTTTCTCCTTTTCGTCGTTCATAGCTACCTGAACAGAATCGAGAAGGAGAAAGCAATCGAGCTGTACCGCGAATGGAAGCAACCGCTGATCCGCGGACTTGACCTGATTGCATTAAGCGAATCCGGACTCGTCTACAACGACCCTTCCGCACCTCATTCCCCTTACGGCTTTACGGATACGATCGGGAAAACCGGCGAGCTGTTCAAGGAATCGCTGCTCTACTGGCGAAGCTGCATATTCCTAGCGGAATTGGATGTCCGTTTCGGGGATAGAAGTCTGGCCGGGTCTCTGGAGCGAAGAGCGGCAATAATTGAGTCGGCGATTTATCGGCTTTACGACGAAAGCAGCGGCGCTTTTTTCGCCGCATCTCAGGATTGTAGGCAGTTGGACATTTGGGGCAACGCCTATATGCTTTACATCGGCTTCCCTGCCGCCAAGGTCAAGGACAGCATATTGGCATTCCTGAAGGATCAGTACGATAACTATGTGTACAAAGGCCAAATCCGGCATTTGCTTAAAGGCCAACATTGGGAGCGTTTGCTGATTGATGTCCCTCATGAGGAATATCAGAACGGCGCTTACTGGGCAACGGCTACAGGCTGGGTCGTGTGGTGTCTGGCCCAGACGGACTCGGCGCTTGCCGCGCAAACGGTGAAGGACGTACTGGACAGCTTTAAGAATGATGGCGTATTCGAGTGCTTAAACGAGGGCTATAGCAAGCTGGACAGTTTTGTCGTCAGTGCCGTCAACGTGTACGGAGCCGTAGACAGATTGGTCAACACAGAGAAAAACGTCGGCTTTATAGAGCAATTCAGTCGTGCTTAAGGAGGTCGAGTCATGCAACGCAGTCCGCGCATTCTTGTCGTAGGCAGCGCCAACGCTGACGTCATTCTGCACGTGCCCCGGAATCCCTACAATGGGGAGTCCCTTCTGGTTCGCAGTCGCACCGAAGGACTCGGCGGCAAAGGCTCTAACCGCGCCGTCGCCCTGTCCCGCCTTGGCGCCAAGATGGAGTTCAGTTGCAAGCTCGGCAGAGACGTTCAGAGCGACGTGCTGCTATCCGCCTATGGACATGAGAAAATTTCTTCGGATCTGATCTTCTTCGATGAACAGACTGGCACTGGAACCGCCTATGTACTGGTCGACGGGAACGGAAACAACACGATCTTGTCGTATATGGGAGCTAATGACACGTTTAACCGGCGCGATCTGGATAAGCTGGTCACCGAGATGCCTCGATTTGGTTTCTTGTCTCTTGAGCTGGAGATCAGCCTCTCCGCGGTGGAAGAACTGCTTCAAGCATCCAGAAAGCATGGCGTTCATGCAATCGTGGATGCCGGTCCCGCTAGAGAGCTTCCGCTCGATTTGTTCCGCGACGTGCTTGTACTCAGCCCGAACGAGGTCGAAGCGGCGCAACTAACAGGCATTTCAATCACCGGCATGCGGGATGCCCGGCTAGCTTGCATCAAGCTCTATGAATCCGGTTGCCGGAACGTTGTACTGAAGCTGGGCGCTCAAGGCGCATTGTTGTATGACGGCTGCGACTTCGTTCATTTTGAAGCTTGTCGGGCAGGAGAAGCGGTCGATACGACGGCTGCCGGGGATTGTTTCATGGCGGCCCTGACCTTTGCGCTGTCGAGAGGGACCGACATGCATAACAGCATCCGTTACGCCAATGCGGCCGCGGCGATTTCCGTCACACGGCGGGGAGCGATTGACGCGCTGCCGTTCGGTGAAGAGGTAGAGCTTCTGTATAGCAGATCGCTCAAGGAGGTCACTTGATGAACACCCAGTTGGCTTTGTCGATTATGTGTGCCGATCCGTTGAACTTGGGAGAGGCTCTGGATGAAATTCGGATTTCCGGCGCCCACTTCGTGCACGCGGACGTTATGGACGGCAGCTTCGTGAACAATATTACGCTTGGCTTCGATCAGGTCAGACGAATGGCGGAATCCTCCGTCGTTCCCGTCGAGGTTCATCTCATGGTCGAAAATCTGGATATTGCGCTGCCAGAGGTGCTGTCAACGAAGTGCAGCCACGTATCCTTCCACATTGAGGCGACCAATCAGCCGATCAAGTATTTGACTCAAATCCGCAAAGCAGGCAAGCGTGCAGGCATTGCGCTGAACCCGCACGCACCCGTCGAGTTTCTGGCCAACATTGTACCTTATCTGGATTATGTGCTTGTCATGACGGTAGAGCCCGGCTTCGCCGGGCAAAAGTTTCTGGAAAGCGCCGCTCCTAAAATCGGACGCATTCGCGAGCTGATCGGCGAAGGCAAAGACATCGTCGTCGATGGCAATATCGGCTCCGAATCCGCCGCCGTCTGCAAGAGCTATGGCGCGAACATTTTTGTTCTGGGCACGACAGCCGCCTATTCGCACAACCATGTAGACATGGACAAGCTTAACAAGTTCCGCCATACGCTGGAGGCGCAGCGTTGAGGGAACGATATGCACCTTCCTGTTCTATAACAAAACCTTCCATCGGAGTACTTGGCTCCGATGGAAGGTTTTTATGTGCTCTCTGAAGTTAGTCTTGCTTCTCCGTGATCAGGATACGGTTCGGCGAACGGCCTTCAACGGCTGGCTTTCGTTTAGTCCGAGCGTCCGCTCTGTGGAAGCCAGAATTTCCTGGATCAGCTCCGGATTTTTCAATAGCGGTACGCCGTAAGAAGGAATCATTTCCTTGAGCTTCGGCTCCCACGTTTTTATTTGCTGCGGGAAGCATTTATTGAGAACCTCAAGCATGACGGATACGGCTGTAGAAGCCCCCGGAGAAGCGCCGAGCAAGGCGGCGATCGAGCCGTCGGCGGCACTGATTACCTCCGTGCCGAATTGAAGCGTGCCTTTGCCTGCGGAAGTGTCTTTGATAATTTGCACACGCTGTCCGGCTACTAGCAGATCCCAATCCTCGCTTCTGGCATTCGGGACAAATTCCCGCAAAGCGTCCATCCGCTTTTCCTTCGACAGCAGCACTTGCTTGATCAAATACGTGGTCAACGGAACGTTTTTGACGCCTGCCGCCATCATCGTGACGAGATTGTGCATTTTTATGGAGGTGACCAGATCAAACATCGAACCGAATTTCAGAAACTTCGGCGAAAATCCGGCAAACGGTCCGAACAGTAAAGAATCCTTATTATCGATCACCCTGGTGTCCAGATGCGGCACGGACATAGGTGGCGCGCCGACCGGTGCCTTGCCGTATACTTTGGCTTGATGCTGGGCGACAACCTCCGGCTTCTGACACACCATGAATAACCCGCTAACCGGAAATCCGCCGATTCCTTTTCCTTCCGGAATACCGGATTTTTGCAGCAGATGCAGGCTTCCTCCTCCGCCGCCGATAAAGACGAACTTGGCCGTGCGCCGTTCAACGGTGCCGTCGTCGACATTCCGTACCTTCAATTCCCATCCGCCGTCGCTGGTTCTTTTAATATCTTTTACATCATGCCTGAATTTGATGTCCACGTTTTTGCTCTTTAAGTGATCGAACAGCAAACGCGTCAAAGCGCCGAAATTCACATCCGTTCCGGCTTCGCTTCTTGTAGCTGCGATGGGTTCGTTTTTTGCCCGGTCCTTCATCATCAACGGAATCCATTCCGCCAGCTTTGCCGGATCGTCCGTATATTCCATGCCTTGGAACAAAGGATTGACGGACAATGCGTCAAAACGTCTTTTTAAGAAGGATACGTCCTTCTCTCCTTGCACGAAGCTCATATGAGGCACGGGCACGACAAAGTCCCGAGGATTGCGAATCAGCTTGCGTTCTACCAAGTAAGACCAGAACTGCCTGGATACCTGAAACTCTTCATTGACCTTGACCGCCTTGCTGATATCTACAGATCCGTCCGATTTCTCGACGGTGTAGTTAAGCTCGCACAACGAGGAATGTCCCGTTCCCGCATTATTCCATTCGTTGGAGCTTTCCTCTGCGGCGCCGCTGCGTCTCTCGATCACGGTAATGTCCCAATCCGGCGCCAGCTCCTTCAGCAGCGCCCCCAAAGTCGCGCTCATGATGCCTGCACCAATTAAGATAACGTCTGTTCTAGTTTGTCTGTTGCTCATTTTTACCGTCCTTATGCCCTAATATTTGCAGAAAAATGCAGGCGCTCCTGATTATGCGCTACTGCAAGTCAGGGCGGCCTGGGTAAACACCTTTTCTGGATTCATGATTCTCTTATTCTAGTGTATCACTATTGCCGATAGATTAAAATATTTTACTACTTATCTGATCGCCATAATCGTTTTAAAAAGCGCGTCGTCCGTTCTAATCCGCGCGCACTTAACCAATACCAGGTTCGGGACCCAAGTTATTGTAGGTTTGGAGGCTTAAAGGCCTTCCGACCTTTCCTTCACGTATTTGCGCAGCAAGGCAAACTGTCCGGCGAGGAATTGCGGCGTATAGGGCATATCCATTCGGAGCCATGCGATGATCGAGCCGATCACCGCCGAAGAGCCGTACCAGATGGCGATTTCTCTCTTGATGCCGGTCCCTTCCACGAACTTCTCCGCATGCTCCAATTTCACGACAATCAAGCTCTTCAGAAGCTGCAGCAGCCGATCCGTAAACACAGTCGTTCTGTTCGTCGCCAGAATCACCTTATAGAAACGGGACTGCTCCGCGATGTGCTCCAGCAAACTCACCATAAGCGGCCATTCCGCATCCTTGTCCTTGACGTGGCTCGTCTCCGATGCTTTCATAATGGACTTGAACTCCTCGACCATATCGTCCGCCATCTTATCCAGCATGTCCGGAATGTCGCGATAGTGTAAATAAAACGTCACCCGATTAATCGTGGCCCGCTGCGCAAGCCGATTGACGGATATTTTCTCGATATCCATCTCCTCAAGCAGCTCGACCAGGGCGTCCCGAAGCATTTTTCGCGTGCGAACAATGCGAGGATCCGTCCGTGGTGTGGAAGCATTCATGCCAAGCTCTCCTCGTATAGTATCTTTTGAAAGCATCTTTAAGTCAGTTTCCAGTCCCCGAGGGGCTGGAAAGGAACTTTTGAAATTTCCAGCGAATCGCTCCTTG